>NZ_JBSFKD010000013.1:0-208896 GCF_053598395.1 Streptomyces sp. NPDC001135
CCAACCACCACCGCACCAACGCCAACACCTCACTCGTGGTGCCGTGCACACGGCCGGCGGTCTCCGTACCGGAACCCGCCGGGCACGGAACGACCGTGACCACCGCGACATCGGGAAGAGTCGGCTCGGCGGACAGAGCTGCCAGGTCCGCGTAGCTCCGTACGTCGAGCCCGGCGGCGTCGGGCTCCGTGAGGGCCGCGGGCTGCCATGCGAGGCCGAACAGGGCGTCGTCGGCACGCCTGCCGGAGCCGCCCGCCGCGAGCAGTTGCTCACGCGACACCGGTCGCAGCGACAGCGATCCGACCGTCGCCACCAGACCACCCGAGGTGTCGGCCACGGTCAGCGACACCGCGTCGGTACCCGTGCGAGAGATCCTGACCCGCAGCGCCGTCGCCCCCACGGCACGCACACCCACTTCGGACCAGGCGAAGGGCAGCAGCGGCCCGTCCGCGACGGGGACGAGGCCGCCCGCGCCGATCGCGTGGAGCGCCGCGTCCAGCAGCGCCGGATGAACGGCGAACCCGCCCGCCTCCGTGCCCTCGGGGAGTGCGACCTCGGCGAGGACGTCGTCCCCGCTGCGCCACACCGACCCCAGGCCGCGGAAGACCGGGCCGTAGTCCAGGCCGAGTCCGTCCAGGCCCTCGTAGAAGCCGGTCAGGTCGACGGCCTCCGCACCCGCCGGCGGCCACGCGCCGAGGTCCGCGCCGTGCGGCGGCTCGGGCAGCGCGTCCGTCAGGTAGCCGACCGCATGCCGCACCCACGACGCGTCGTCCGGGGCATCCTCCCGTCGCGAGTGCACGCTCAGCGCGCGCCTGCCCGGCTCCTCCTCGGCCCCGACCCACACCTGCACGGCCACACCGCCGCGGTCCGGGACGATCAGCGGTGCTTCCAGTGTCAGGTCCTCGACCTGTGCGCAACCGGCCTCGTCGCCCGCACGCACCGCCAGCTCCACGAGCGCGGTACCCGGCAGCAGCACGCTGTCCATGACCGTGTGGTCGGCGAGCCAGGGGTGCGTCCTGAGCGAGAGCCGCCCGGTGACCAGGAACCCGCCGGCGCCGGGCAGCGCGACCGCCGCACCGGCCAACGGGTGCTCCGCCGCACCCAGCCCGAGTCCGGTGGCGGCGGCCCTGCCGGTGAACTCCTCGGGCGCTTCCAGCCAGTAGCGCTCGTACTGGAAGGCGTAGGTCGGCAGGTCGACGCGCCGGGCCCCAGGGAAGAGGGCCCGCCAGTCCGGGGATACGCCATGGGTGTGCAGTTCGGCGAGCGCGGTGACGACGGCCTGCGGCTCGGGTCGGTCGGTCCGTACGACGGGGACGGTGACGATGTCCGTGCCGTCGTCGAAGCAGCCCTGGGCGAGCGCGCTCAGCACGCCGCCCGGGCCGACCTCGACGAAGGTCGTCACGCCCAGGCCGTGCAGGGTCTGGACGCCGTCGGCGAACCGGACCGCTTCACGCACGTGCCGCACCCAGTACTCGGGAGTGTACGGCTCGGCCAGCCGGCCGGTGAGGTTCGAGACCACCGGGATCCGCGGCTCCTCGAAGGCCAGCCCGCTGACGACCTGCGCGAACTCCTCCAGCATCGGGTCCATCAGCGGCGAGTGGAACGCGTGACTGACCTTCAGACGGGACGTCTTACGACCCCGACCGGCGAAGACCTCGCCGATCACGGTGACCGTGTCCCCAGCGCCGGAGACCACAACCGACTGAGGCCCGTTGACCGCCGCTATACCAACCCCGTCGGTCAGGTACGGCAGGACCTCCTCTTCGGCGGCCTGCACCGCCACCATCGCCCCACCCACGGGCAGGGCCTGCATCAGCGCGGCACGCGCCGACACCAGCTTCGCCGCATCCCCCAGCGACAACACACCCGCCACATGCGCGGCAGCGATCTCACCCACCGAGTGACCGGCCACGTAGTCCGGCCGCACACCCCACGACTCCAGCAACCGGAACAACGCCACCTCGACCGCGAACAACGCGGGCTGGGCCGAACCCGTCTGGTGAAGCGATTCCGCGTCGACGTCGACCGGCGCGTCCAGACGCGCACACACCTCGTCGTACGCGGCAGCGAACACCGGGTACGCCTCATACAGTTCGCGGCCCATGCCGATCCGCTGCGAGCCCTGACCCGAGAAGAGGAACCCGACCTTGCCGCCGGTGCCCGGTTCGCCCAGGACGACCCGGGTGGACGGGGATCCTGCGGCCAGCGCGCGGAGTCCTTCCAGGAGTTCGTCCCGGTTCTCCCCCACCACGGCGGCCCGGTGCTCCATGGCCGAGCGTGCGGTGGCGAGCGAGAAGCCGATGTCGGCCGGGTACAGGTCCGTGTCCGCGGCCAGGGACAGCAGGCGCTCCGCCTGTGCCCGCAGCGCCGCGTCCGTCCTGCCCGACAGCACCCACGGCACGACCGCGCCGGAGTCGGGCGCGGGCGGCAAGTCCGCCGAAGCGGGCGCCTGCTCGACGATCACGTGGGCGTTGGTGCCGCTGATACCGAAGGACGACACGGCGGCTCGGCGCGGCTCGTCGCTCGCAGGCCACTCCACGGCCTCGGTCAGCAACCGGACGTCACCGGCCGACCAGTCCACGTGCGGCGTCGGCTCGTCCACATGCAACGTCCGCGGCAGCACACCGTGCCGCATCGCCATCACCATCTTGATCACACCACCGACACCCGCAGCCGCCTGCGCGTGACCGATGTTCGACTTCAGCGAACCCAGCCACAACGGCCGGCCCTCCGACCGCTCCCGGCCATACGTGGCCAGCAACGCCTGCGCCTCGATCGGGTCACCCAGCCTCGTCCCCGTACCATGCGCCTCCACCACATCGACCTGACCCGAGGACACACCGGCGTTCGCCAATGCCTGCCGGATCACCCGCTGCTGCGAAGGCCCGTTCGGAGCCGTCAGACCGTTCGACGCACCATCCTGGTTCACCGCCGTACCCCGCACCACCGCCAGCACCCGGTGCCCGAGGCGCCGCGCGTCGGACAACCGCTCCACCAGCAGCATGCCCGCACCCTCGGCCCAGCCCGTACCGTCCGCCCCGGCAGCGAACGCCTTGCACCGGCCGTCCGCCGACAGACCACGCTGACGACTGAACTCCACGAACGTCGAGGGAGTCGCCATGACGGTGACACCGCCGACCAGCGCCATCGAGCACTCGCCGCTGCGCAGCGCCTGCGTCGCCAGGTGCAGCGCCACCAGCGAGGACGAACACGCCGTGTCGACCGTGACCGCCGGACCCTCGAGCCCGAACGTGTACGAGACCCGGCCGGAGGCGATGCTGCCCGCGCTGCCGCTGCCCAGGTAGGCGTCCATGCCCTCCGGAGCCGTCGTCACGCGGCCGCCGTAGTCGTGGTACATCACACCGGCGAAGACACCGGTCCTGCTGCCCCGCACCGTCGCCGGGTCGATCCCCGCCCGCTCGAACGCCTCCCACGACGTCTCCAGCAGCAACCGCTGCTGCGGATCCATCGCCAGCGCCTCACGCGGCGAGATCCCGAAGAAGGCGGGGTCGAACTCGGCGGCCTCGTGGAGGAAACCGCCGTGGCGCACGTAGGACTTGCCGGAGCGGTCCGGATCCGGGTCGTAGAGGTTCTCCACGTCCCAGCCACGGTCCTCGGGGAAGCCCGAGATCGCGTCGCCGCCGGAGTCGACCAGGCGCCACAGGTCTTCGGGCGACCGTACGTCACCGGGGAACCGGCAGGCCATGCCCACGATCGCGATCGGCTCGTCCGTCCCGGTCACCGCGGCGACCGCGGCCTCGGACCGCTCCTGGACGCCCAGCGTCTCGGCCAGCAGGAACCGGGAGAGCGCGACGGGTGTGGGGTGGTCGAAGACCATGGTCGCGGGGAGCCGCAGCCCGGTCGTCGCGTTCAGCCGGTTACGGAGTTCCACCGAGGTGAGCGAGTCGAATCCGGCCTCCTGGAACGCGTGTTCCGGTTGGACGGCCTGGGCCGAGGCGTGGCCGAGCACGGCGGCGACCTCGGTGCGCACCAGGTCCAGCACCACCTGCTCGCGCTCGGCCTCCGGCAGCCCGGCCAGCCGCTGACCCAGCGATCCCTTGGGCGCGGTCCGCGCCGCGCGCCGCGCGGTGCCCCGTGTGGGGCCGCGCAGCCCTCGCAGGACCGGCGGCACCGTGCCCTGCAACCCTCCCAGATCCAGCCGCAGCGGGGCGACGGCGGCCAGGTCCAGGGCCAGTGCCGCGTCGAACAGCCGCAGTCCCTCGTCGGGGGCGATCGGGGCCAGGCCTGCCCGCCTGAGCCGGGTGAGGTCCGCCCGGTCGAGCCGGTCGGCCATGCCGCTGCCCTCCTCCCACAGGCCCCACGCCAGCGACGTGGCGGTGAGGCCCTGGGCGCGGCGGGCTTCCGCGAAGGCGTCGAGGAAGGTGTTCGCCGCCGCGTAGTTGCCCTGTCCCGCGCTGCCCAGGATGCCGGACACCGAGGAGAAGACGACGAACGCCGACAGGTCGCTCGTCAGCTCGTGGAGGTTGAGCACGGCGTCGACCTTCGGGCGCAGCACCTTCTCCATGCGCTCCGGGGTGAGCGAGGCGATCACGCCGTCGTCGAGGACGCCGGCCGTGTGCACCACGGCCGTCACCGGTGTGCCGGACAGCACCTCGGCGAGGGCGTCCCGGTCGGCCGCGTCGCAAGCCGCCCAGCGCACCTCCGCGCCCCGGGCGGCGAGGTCGGCCTCCAGCTCGACCGCACCGGGGGCCTCCGCGCCGCGCCGGCTGAGCAGCAGCAGGCTGCGTACGCCGTGTTCGGCGACCAGGTGCCGTGCGACAAGCCCGCCCAGCGCCCCGGAGGCACCGGTCACGAGGACGGTGCCGGTGCCGAAGTCCGGGGTGCCGGTGGCGGTCCCGGTGGCCTTCACCAGGCGCGGGACGAACACCTCCCCGTCACGGACCGCGAACTGCGACTCACCGGAAGCGAGCGCGGCGGGCAGCACACGAACCACCGCCTCCGCCTCCGTCTTCTCGGCCTCCACCAGCACCATCCGGTCCGGGTTCTCCGACTGCGCAGACCGTACGAGCCCCCACACCGCGGCATGGGCCAGATCCCCCGGACGCGTCACCAACGCCAGACGCCCCACACGCTCCTCCGCCAACCACCACCGCACCAACGCCAACACCTCACTCGTGGTGCCGTGCACACGGCCGGCGGTCTCCGTACCGGAACCCGCCGGGCACGGAACGACCACGACGTCCGGTGTCCCTTCCGACTCCCGCAGTGCGTCGAAGTCCGTGACGGTCTCGATCGTCAGCGCGTCGGTGGCGGAGGGCGGAGTGAACGGCGTCCACTCCAGCGCGAACAGCTGATCGCCACCACCGGCACCGCGCAACTGCTCCGCCGAGACGGCCCGCAACGACAGCGACTCGACCGAGGCCACCGGGTCACCGGCGCCATCGGCCACGGCCAGCGTCACCGAACCGGTGGCCGTCCGCGACAGCTTCACCCGCACCATCGCCGCACCGGCCGCCCGCGCGACGACGCCGGACCACGCGAACGGCAGGGCCGGGCCATCGGCCGGCGACACCAGCCCACCGGCGGCCAGTGCGTGCAGGGCGGCGTCCAGAAGCGCCGGGTGCAGGGCGAACGCCGCCGCCTCGGCAGCGGGCTCCTCCGGCAGCTCGACCTCGGCGAAGACGTCGTCCCCGCCGCGCCACACCGATCGCAGGCCCTGGAAGGCCGGACCGTAGTCCAGACCGGCGGCAGCCATGCCCTCGTAGAACCCGGTCAGGTCGACGGCCTCCGCACCCGCCGGTGGCCACGCGCCGAGGTCCGCAGGAGACGGTGCCTCTGCCGAGGAGAGCACACCCGTCGCGTGCCGCAGCCACGCGCCGCCGTCGACGCGCGAGTGCACGCTCAGCTGCCGCCGGCCTGACTCGTCGTCCGGGCCGACCGCCACCTGAAGGGTGACGCCACCGCGCTCGGGCACGACCAGGGGAAGCTCAAGGGTGAGGTCTTCGATCCATCCGCACCCCGTCTCGTCGCCCGCCCGGACCGCCAACTCGACGAACGCGGTGCCGGGCAGCAGAACGGTCCCGTTCACAGCGTGGTCGGCGAGCCACGGGTGGGTTTCGAGGGAGAGCAGCCCGGTGAGCAGGGCCCCGTCGCTGTCGGCGGTCGCAATCGCGGCACCGAGCAGCGGATGGTCCGCCGCCCCCAGACCGGCGGCCCGGATGTCGCCGGACGCCTGGGGAACGTCGAGCCAGTAGCGCTCGCGCTGGAAGGCGTAGGTCGGCAGGTCGACGCGCCGGGCCCCCGGGAGGAACGCCTGCCAGTCGGGCGTAACGCCGTGGGTGTGCAGCTGCCCGATCGCGGCGGTGATCGCGTACGGCTCGGGGCGGTCGGCGCGCAGGACGGGGACGGTGACGATGTCCGTGCCGTCGTCGAAGCAGCCCTGGGCGAGCGCGCTCAGCACGCCGCCCGGGCCGACCTCGACGAAGGTCGTCACGCCCAGGCCGTGCAGGGTCTGGACGCCGTCGGCGAACCGGACCGCTTCACGCACGTGCCGCACCCAGTACTCGGGGGTGTACGGCTCGGCCAGCCCGCCGGTGAGGTTCGAGACCACCGGGATCCGCGGCTCCTCGAAGGCCAGACCACTGACGACCTGCGCGAACTCCGCCAGCATCGGATCCATCAACGGCGAGTGGAACGCATGGCTGACCTTCAGACGGGACGTCTTACGACCCTGAGCAGCGAACACCTCGGCAACCGCCAGGACCGCGTCCTGAGCACCGGAAACGACCACGGACCGCGGGCCGTTGACCGCGGCGATACCAACCCCGTCGGTCAGGTGCGGCAGCACCTCGTCCTCGCTCGCCTGGACCGCCACCATCGCCCCGCCCGCAGGCAGGGCCTGCATCAGCGCGGCACGCGCCGACACCAGCTTCGCCGCATCCCCCAGCGACAACACACCCGCCACATGCGCGGCAGCGATCTCACCCACCGAATGACCCGCCACGTAATCCGGCCGCACACCCCACGACTCCAGCAACCGGAACAACGCCACCTCGACCGCGAACAACGCGGGCTGCGCCGAACCCGTCTGGTGAAGCGATTCCGCATCGACGTCGACCGGCGCGTCCAGACGCGCACACACCTCGTCGTACGCCACAGCGAACACCGGATAGGACGCGTACAGCTCACGCCCCATCCCCAGCCGCTGCGAACCCTGACCCGAGAACAAGAACCCGACCTTGCCCCCGACGGCACCGCCCACCGGAGCAGCGCCGGAGGCAAGTGCCGCCAGCCCCTGCCGCAGCTCCGCAATGTCCGCGCCCACCACCGCCGCACGGCGCTCCAGCACCGCACGCGACGTCGCCAGCGAGAACGCCACGTCCTCCGGCCGAATCACAGCACCCTCCACGCCCTCGACGCCGTCGGCGTCCAGGAAGGACAGCAGCCGGACCGCCTGCTCCCGCAGCGCCGCATCACTCTTCGCCGACACCACCCACGGCACGACCGCACCCGAGGCCGAAGCCGGGGAGCCCTCCGCCACGCCGGGCGCCTGCTCGACGATCACGTGGGCGTTGGTGCCGCTTACGCCGAAGGACGACACGGCGGCTCGGCGCGGCTCGTCGCTCGCAGGCCACTCCACGGCCTCGGTCAGCAACCGGACGTCACCGGCCGACCAGTCCACGTGCGGCGTCGGCTCGTCCACATGCAAGGTCCGCGGCAGCACACCGTGCCGCATCGCCATCACCATCTTGATCACACCACCGACACCCGCAGCCGCCTGCGCGTGACCGATGTTCGACTTCAGCGAACCCAGCCACAACGGCCGGCCCTCCGACCGCTCCCGGCCATACGTGGCCAGCAACGCCTGCGCCTCGATCGGGTCACCCAGCCTCGTCCCCGTACCATGCGCCTCCACCACATCGACCTGACCCGAGGACACACCGGCGTTCGCCAGCGCCTGCCGGATCACCCGCTGCTGCGAAGGCCCGTTCGGAGCCGTCAGACCGTTCGACGCACCATCCTGGTTCACCGCCGTACCCCGCACCACCGCCAGCACCCGGTGCCCGAGGCGCCGCGCGTCGGACAACCGCTCCACCAGCAGCATGCCCGCACCCTCGGCCCAGCCCGTACCGTCCGCCCCGGCAGCGAACGCCTTGCACCGGCCGTCCGCCGACAGACCACGCTGACGACTGAACTCCACGAACACGGACGGGCCTGCCATCACCGTGACGCCACCGACGAGGGCCATCGAGCACTCGCCGCTGCGCAGGGCCTGCGTCGCCAGGTGCAGCGCCACCAGCGAGGACGAGCACGCCGTGTCGACCGTGACCGCCGGACCCTCGAGCCCGAACGTGTACGAAACGCGCCCCGAAGCGACGCTGCCCGCGCTGCCGTTGACGAGGTAGCCCTCCAGCCCTGCCGGCGAGGTGTGCACGCGCCCGCCGTAGTCGTGGTACATCACACCGGCGAAGACACCGGTCCTGCTGCCCCGCACCGTCGCCGGGTCGATCCCCGCCCGCTCGAACGCCTCCCACGACGTCTCCAGCAGCAACCGCTGCTGCGGATCCATCGCCAGCGCCTCACGCGGCGAGATCCCGAAGAACTCGGCGTCGAAGTCCGCCGCGTCGTGGAGGAACCCGCCCTCTCGGGTGTAGCTGGTGCCCCACTGGTCGGGGTCCGGGTGGTAGAGCTTCTCCACGTCCCAGCCGCGGTCCTCGGGGAAGCCCGACACGGCGTCGCGCCCGGAGAACACCAGCTGCCACAGGTCTTCGGGCGACTGCACGCCGCCGGGGTAGCGGCAGGCCATGCCCACGATCGCGATGGGCTCGTCCGCCGTTCCGGTGGCCGTGGAGAGGGTCGCCGGCACGGCTGCCGCCGCCTCGCCGGAGCCTGCGGCCTCGGCGGTGAGGAAGCGGGCGAGGGTGAGCGGGGTCGGGTAGTCGAAGATCAGGGTGGCGGGCAGGCGCATGCCGACGGCCGAGTTGAGCCGGTTGCGCAGTTCGACGGCGGTCAGCGAGTCGAACCCGATGTCCTTGAACGAGTCGTCCGCACCGACCGACTGTGCGCCTGCGTGCCCGAGCACGGCGGCGACCTCGGTACGCACCAGGTCCAGCACCACCTGCTCGCGCTCGGCCTCCGGCAGCCCGGCCAGCCGCTGACCCAGCGATCCCTGCGGCGCGGTCCGCGCCGCGCGCCGCGCCGGCGCGACCCGCACCAGTGCGCGCAGGACCGAGGGGACGGGCTGCCCCTGTCCGTCGCGGAAGGCGGACGTGTCGAGCCGGATCGGGGTGAGTGCTGCCCGGTCGGTGGCCAGTGCCGCGTCGAACATCCGCAGGCCGTCCGCCGACGGGATCGCGGCGAGGCCCATGCGCTTGATGCGCGTGAGATCGGTGTGGTCGAGCCTGCCGGTCATGGCGCTGTCGCTGTCCTGCGCCCACAGGCCCCAGGCCAGGGACGTGGCCCGCAGGCCCGCGGCACGGCGGTGCTCGGCGAGGGCGTCGAGGAAGGTGTTCGCAGCGGCGTAGTTCCCCTGGCCCGGCGTGCCGAGGGTGCCCGCCGCCGAGGAGAAGAGCACGAACGCGGACAGGTCGCCGGACAGTTCATCCGCCAGGTCGTGCAGGTTCAGCGCCGCGTCCACCTTCGGGCGGAACACGGCGTCCAGCCGCTCGGGGGTCAGCGAGCCGATGATTCCGTCGTCCAGGACGCCGGCGGTGTGGATGATCGCGGACAGGCTCTGCCCGGGCCCGGTCAGGAGTGCGCGGACGGCGTCGCGGTCGGCCACATCGCACGCGGCCCAGGTGACGTCGGCGCCCTGCGCGGTCAGCTCGGCGGCGAGCTCGGTCGCGCCGGGTGCGTCCCCGCCGCGGCGGCTGACGAGCAGCAGGCTGCGGACGCCGTGCTCGGCGACCAGGTGCCGGGCGAACAGCCCGCCCAGCCCGCCCGACGCGCCGGTGAGCAGGACGGTTCCGGAGCCGAGGCCGGGGAGCTGCGGCTCGGCGCCGGGCGCGGCGACGCGGACCAGCCTCGGCACCCGGACCTCGCCGCCCGCGTGTACCGCGGCCTGCGGCTCACCCGATGCGATCAGGCCGGGCAGCACCTGGCCAAGACCGGCGTCGCCGTCGGCATTGGCATGGGCATCGGTGGACGTCTCGACGAGCACGATGCGGTCGGGGTTCTCGGTCTGCGCCGAGCGCACCAGTCCGCGGACCGCCGCCTGGGCGAGATCTCCGGTACGCGTCACCAGCACCAGGCGCGCCGGGCGCTCCTCGGCCAGCCACCACTGCAGCAGCTCCAGCACGGCGTGGGTGACCTCACGGACCCGGGTGGCCAGGTCCGCGCCGGCCCCGGTCGGGCAGGGGACGACCACGGCATCGGCGACGGCACTGGTATCGGCTCCGGCTTCGGCTTCGGTGCCGGCCGGCGAGTCAGCGGCCCGAAGGGCGGCGAGGTCCTCGTACGTCTCGATCCGCACGCCGGTCGGCGCCGACGGCAGGCCGACCGGCGTCCACTCCAGGCCGAAGACCGCGTCGTCGCTGCCGGAACCGGCGCGCAACTGGTCGGCGGGCACCGGGCGCAGTGTCAGCGAGTCGACCTGCGCGACCGGCTCACCGGTGCCGTCGGCCAGCACCAGCGACACCGTGGAGGTGCCGGTGCCGGCGCGCGAGACCTTCACCCGCAGGCCGGAGGCTCCGGCAGCCGCCAGGCGCACGCCGCTCCAGGCGAACGGCAGCAGTCCGTTCCCCGTCCCGGCCTCGGGCTCGACCGCGCCCAGCCAGACGGTGTGCAGGGCGGCGTCGAACAGGGCGGGGTGCAGGCCGTACGCGCCCGCGTCCGTCTTCTCCGCGCCGGGCAGCTCCACCTCGGCGAAAAAGTCGTCCCCGCTCCGCCACGCGGCGCGCAGCCCCTGGAAGACGGGGCCGTAGTCGAGCGCCATGTCGGCGAGGCGGTCGTAGAATCCGTCGACGTCGACCGGCTCCGCACCCACGGGCGGCCACACGTCGAGCGAGCCGCCCACGGAGCGTCCCGTGGCAACGGTCAGTGAGCCGGAGGCGTGCCGGACCCATGGCCGCTCGGAGTCGTCCTCGTGGGCGTACGCGTCTCCGTCGTCGTTCCGCGAGTGCACGGTCAGCGACCTGCGGCCCGAGCCGTCGTCGGCGCCGACGCGCACCTGCAGGGCGACACCGCCGCGTTCGGGCACGAGCAGCGGTGTCTCCAGCGTCAGTTCTTCCAGCAGGTCGCAGCCCACGGCGTCGGCAGCGGTGATCGCCAGCTCGACGAACGCGGTTCCCGGCAGGAGCGCGACCCCGCTGACGGCGTGGTCCACCAGCCACGGGTGCGTGTGCGTCGAGAGCCGCCCGGTGAGCAGGTGTCCGTCGCCGTCGGCCAGCGGCACGGCGGCGCCGAGGAGGGGATGACCGGCCTCGCCCTGTCCCACCGCGCGCATGTCACCGGCGGAGGCGGGGGCGTCGAGCCAGTAGCGCTCGCGCTGGAAGGCGTACGTGGGCAGGTCGACGCGCCGGGCGCCCGGGAAGAAGGCGTGCCAGTCCACTTCGGCGCCGTTGACGTGCAGTTGGGCGTACGCGGTGGTGAGCGCCTGTGGTTCGGGGCGGTCGGCTCGGAGTACGGGGACGGTGACGACGTCGTCGACACAGCCCTGTGCCATGCCGCTCAGCACACCGCCGGGGCCGATCTCCACGAACGTGGTCACACCCAGCTCGTGCAGGGTCCGCACACCGTCGGCGAACCGCACCGCTTCACGCACGTGCCGCACCCAGTACTCGGGAGTGTACGGCTCGGCCAGCCGGCCGGTGAGGTTCGAGACCACCGGGATCCGCGGCTCCTCGAAGGCCAGACCACTGACGACCTGCGCGAACTCCGCCAGCATCGGATCCATCAACGGCGAGTGGAACGCATGGCTGACCTTCAGACGGGACGTCTTACGACCCCGACCGGCGAAGACCTCACCGATCACGGTGACCGCGTCCTCAGCGCCGGAGACCACAACCGACTGAGGCCCGTTGACCGCAGCGATACCGACCCCGTCGGTCAGGTACGGCAGGACTTCCTCTTCGGCGGCCTGCACCGCCACCATCGCCCCACCCGCGGGCAGGGCCTGCATCAGCGCGGCACGCGCCGACACCAGCTTCGCCGCATCCCCCAGCGACAACACACCCGCCACATGCGCGGCAGCGATCTCACCCACCGAATGACCGGCCACGTAATCCGGCCGCACACCCCACGACTCCAGCACCCGGAACAACGCCACCTCGACCGCGAACAACGCGGGCTGCGCCGAACCCGTCTGGTGAAGCGCTTCCGCATCGACGTCGACCGGCACGTCCAGACGCGCACACACCTCGTCGTACGCCACAGCGAACACCGGATAGGACGCGTACAGCTCACGCCCCATCCCCAGCCGCTGCGAACCCTGACCCGAGAACAGGAACCCGACCTTGCCCGCCGGGTGAGCGCGCCCGGCGACGACGTTCGCCGCCGGTTCGCCTGCCGCGAGGGCCTCCAGTCCCGCCCGCAGCTCCGCCGGGTCGGTGCCGATCACCGCGGCGCGGTGCTCCAGCGCCGACCGCGTCGTGGCCGACGAGAATCCGGCGTCGACGGGCGACACGTCCTCGGTCGCGAAGGCCGCCAGACGCTCCGCCTGGGCCCGCAGCGCCACCTCACTCCTTGCCGACAGCACCCACGGCACGGGCACCGGGCGGTGTTCCGGGGCAGGCTCGGCCACGGCCGTGGCGGGCGCCTCCTCGATGATCGTGTGTGCGTTGGTCCCGCCGATGCCGAAGGACGACACCGCGGCCCGGCGGGGCCCGGCGGTCCCGGGCCATGGCACCGGCTCGGTCAGCAGCCGTACGGCGCCCGCAGACCAGTCCACGTGCGCGGTCGGCTCGTCCACATGGAGCGTCTGCGGCAGCACGCCGTGCCGCATCGCCAGCACCATCTTCATCACACCGGCCACGCCCGCCGCGGCCTGCGTGTGACCGATGTTGGACTTGACCGAGCCCAGCCACACCGGCCGGTCGTCGGAGTGTTCCTGCCCGTATGTGGCGAGGAGGGCCTGCGCCTCGATCGGGTCTCCGAGCCTGGTGCCCGTGCCGTGGGCCTCGACGGCGTCCACGTCGGCCGGCGTGAGCCCGGCGGACGCCAGCGCCTGCCGGATCACCCGCTGCTGCGAGGGGCCGTTGGGCGCGGTCAGACCGTTGGACGCGCCGTCCTGGTTCACCGCACTGCCGCGGACCACCGCCAGCACCTGGTGCCCGTTCCGACGGGCGTCGGACAGCCGTTCCACCAGCAGCAGGCCGACGCCTTCGCCCCAGCCCGTGCCGTCGGCACCGGCGGCGAACGCCTTGCACCGGCCGTCCGCCGACAGGCCGCGCTGCCGGCTGAACTCCACGAACAGGTCCGGCGTGGTCATGACCGTGACGCCCCCGACCAGGGCCATCGAGCACTCACCGCTCCGCAGTGCCTGCGCGGCGAGGTGGAGGGCCACGAGCGACGACGAGCACGCCGTGTCGACCGTGACGGCAGGGCCCTCAAGACCGAACGTGTAGGAGATGCGTCCGGAGACGACCGAGGCCGCCTTGCCGGTGAGCGCGTACCCCTCGATCTCCTCGGGCGCGTTGCGCAGCCCGTTGGCGTAGTCCTGGCCGTTGGTGCCGATGAAGACACCGGTGCGGGTGGCGCGGACGGACGCGGGGGCGATGCCGGCCCGCTCGAAGGCCTCCCACGCGGTCTCCAGCAGCAGCCGCTGCTGCGGGTCCATGGCCAGCGCCTCACGCGGCGAGATCCCGAAGAGACCGGCGTCGAAGTCCGCCGCGTCGTGGAGGAAGCCGCCCTCGCGCGCGTACGTCTTGCCGGGCCGGTCGGGGTCGGGGTCGTAGAGCGCGTCGATGTCCCAGCCGCGGTCGGTGGGGAAGCCGGACATCGCGTCCCGGCCGGAGCTGAGCAGTTCCCACAGGTCCTCCGGCGACTGGACGCCACCGGGGAAGCGGCAGCTCATGCTGACGATCGCGAGGGGCTCGTCGGCCGCGGCGGCCGTCGCCTGCGCGGCGACCGCCTCCAGGCCGTGCCGGCCGAGGAGTTCCTCGCCCAGATGACGGGCGAGGGCGCTGGGGGTCGGGTGGTCGAAGGCCAGGGTGGTGGGCAGCTTGAGGCCGGTGGCCGTGCTGAGCCGATGGCGCAGCTCGACGGCGGTGAGCGAGTCGAAGCCGGTCTCGCGGAACGTCCGGTCGGCTTCGAAGGCGCCCCTGCCCGTGTGGCCGAGCACCGTGGCGGCCTGCTCACGGACCAGGTCCAGCAGGATGCGGCCCTGCTCCGCCGGTGTGGCACCCAGGAGGCGCCGGCCCAGGGCGGACGCGGGCACTTCGGCGCTCTGCGCGGCCTGGGCACGCGCTTCGAGGGCGTTGCGGGCCTCGGGCACGCCGAGCAGCAGCGGGCAGGGGCGCGTACCGGCGAAGGCCGGGACGAAGCGGTCCCAGTCCACGTCCGCGACGGTCACG
This sequence comes from Streptomyces sp. NPDC001135, assembly GCF_053598395.1. Classification (NCBI taxonomy): domain Bacteria; kingdom Bacillati; phylum Actinomycetota; class Actinomycetes; order Kitasatosporales; family Streptomycetaceae; genus Streptomyces; species Streptomyces sp. NPDC001135. The sequence goes on from NZ_JBSFKD010000013.1 coordinate 14,472, forward strand.
GAGGTCTCGCCGTGGGTCAGCGCGCCGTGCAGCACAAAGAGCGCGGGAAGGGCCGCGAGCGCCCGTACGCCGCGCCGCCGCAGATGGTCACCGGCCGCGCCGTCGGCCATGCCTCCGTCCGCCCAGGATCCCCACGCGACGGCCAGAGCGGGCAGGCCCTGCGCCCGGCGCTGCTCGGCGAGGGCGTCGAGGAAGGCGTTCGCGGCACCGTAGGCGCCCTGGCCGCCGTTGCCCCAGACACCGGTCATCGAGGAGAAGAGCACGAAGGCGTCGAGGTCCTGGTGGTCCCGGGTGAGCTCGTGCAGGTGGAGCGCTGCGTCCACCTTGGGGCGCAGCACGTGGTCGAGGCGCTCGGGCGTGAGTGATTCGACCAGGCCGTCGTCGAGTACGCCTGCGGTGTGCACCACGGCGTTCACGGTGTGCCGGCCGAACAACTCGGCGAGCGCGTCGCGGTCGGCCGCATCGCACGCGGCGACGGTGACCTGGGCGCCCAACTCCTCCAGTTCCGCCTTTAGTTCAGCGGCGCCCGGGGCGTCGGGGCCCCGGCGGCTGGTGAGCACCAGGTGCTCGGCACCGGCACCGGCGAGCCAGCGGGCCACGTGGCCGCCCAGCGCACCCGTACCGCCGGTCACGAGCACGGTGCCGCGCGGCGACCAGGGTGCGTCCGCCGGTGCCGCGCTCTGCGGCGCGCGCACGAGGCGGCGGCCGGACACGCCGGAGGCGCGTACGGCGAGCTGGTCCTCGTCGGCCTGGGCCAGCACACCGGCCAGGCGCTCCAGCGCGCGGGAGTCGAGCTCGGCGGGCAGGTCGACGAGCCCGCCCCAGCGCTGCGGCTGTTCCAGGGCGACGATCCTGCCCAGGCCCCAGAGCCGGGCGCAGAAGGGGTCGGTCAGCGGGTCCGCCGTGCCGGTCGACACCGCGCCGCTGGTCAGACACCACAGCGGAGCCTCGATCCCGGCGTCGCCGAGGGCCTGGACGAGCAGGACGAGCCGCTGGAGGGCGTCCGTCCCCGCTTCTTGCCGTGCTGCGGCGAACAGGATGCCGTCGGCCTGCTCGTGCCCGGCGTCGGCGAAGGCCCGGGCGAGCGCGTCGCGGTCAGTGTCCTCGCCCACGGCGAACGGTACGAGTGTGACGCCGAGTTCCGTGAGTCCGGTGCGGATCGCCTCGGTCCACGCGGTCTCCTCGGAGGCCATGTAGAGCCAGGTGCCCGACGGAGCGGCCCCGACCGTGTCACCGAGCGGCTGCCAGGTGATCCGGTAGCGCCAGCCGTCGGCGGTGGACTGCTCGCGCCGCTGTCGGCGCCAGGCGGACAGCTTGGGTGCGACCACGTCCAGTTCGGCGGCCTCCAGTCCCAGGAGCGCACCGAGAGACGTCCGGTCCCCGCTTTCGACGGAGTCCCAGAACTCGGCGTCCATCGCCCCGCCGGCAGTCGCCACCTGAGGCGCGTCGAGCCAGTAGCGCTCGCGCTGGAAGGCGTAGGTCGGCAGGTCGACACGCCGGGCGCCGGGGAACAGCGCCTGCCAGTCGGGCGCGATGCCGTGGGTGTGCAGCTGCCCGATCGCGGTGGTGATCGCGTACGGCTCGGGGCGGTCGGCGCGCAGGGCGGGAACGGTGACGATGTCCGTGCCGTCGTCGAAGCAGCCCTGGGCGAGGGCGCTCAGCACGCCGCCCGGGCCGACCTCGACGAAGGTCGTCACGCCCAGGCCGTGCAGGGTCTGGACGCCGTCGGCGAACCGCACCGCCTCACGGACGTGCCGCACCCAGTACTCGGGGGTGTACGGCTCGGCCAGCCCGCCGGTGAGGTTCGAGACCACCGGGATCCGCGGCTCCTCGAAGGCCAGACCACTGACGACCTGCGCGAACTCCGCCAGCATCGGATCCATCAACGGCGAATGGAACGCATGGCTGACCTTCAGACGGGACGTCTTACGACCCTGAGCAGCGAACACCTCGGCAACCGCCAGGACCGCGTCCTGAGCACCGGAAACGACCACGGACCGCGGGCCGTTGACCGCGGCGATACCAACCCCGTCGGTCAGGTACGGCAGCACCTCGTCCTCGCTCGCCTGGACCGCCACCATCGCCCCACCCGCGGGCAGGGCCTGCATCAGCGCGGCACGCGCCGACACCAGCTTCGCCGCATCCTCCAGCGACAACACACCCGCCACATGCGCGGCAGCGATCTCACCCACCGAATGACCCGCCACGTAATCCGGCCGCACACCCCACGACTCCAGCAACCGGAACAACGCCACCTCGACCGCGAACAACGCGGGCTGCGCCGAACCCGTCTGGTGAAGCGATTCCGCATCGACGTCGACCGGCGCGTCCAGACGCGCACACACCTCGTCGTACGCATCCGCGAACACCGGATAGGACGCGTACAGCTCACGCCCCATCCCCAGCCGCTGCGAACCCTGACCCGAGAACAAGAACCCGACCTTGCCCCCGACGGCACCGCCCACCGGAGCAGCGCCGGAGGCAAGTGCCGCCAGCCCCTGGCGGAACTCCCCGAGCTCCTCCCCCACCACCGCCGCACGGCGCTCCAGCACCGCACGCGACGTCGCCAGCGAGAACGCCACGTCCTCCGGCCGAATCACAGCACCCTCCACGCCCTCGACGCCGTCGGCGCCCTCGGCGTCCAGGAAGGACAGCAGCCGGACCGCCTGCTCCCGCAGCGCCGCATCGCTCTTCGCCGACAGCACCCACGGGACCGGTCCCGGGGCGGTCGTCCCGCGGGCGGGCTCTTCGCTCGTCGCGGCCTGCTCGACGATGACGTGCGCGTTGGTGCCGCTGATACCGAAGGAGGACACCGCTGCCCGGCGCGGCAGGTCGCCCGCGGGCCACTCCACCGCCTCGGTCAGCAGGCGTACGCCGCTTTCCGACCAGTCCACGTGCGGGGTCGGCTCGTCCACGTGCAGGGTCCGCGGCAGCACCCCGTGCCGCATCGCCATGACCATCTTGATCACCCCGGCCACGCCCGCCGCGGCCTGCGTGTGACCGATGTTCGACTTCAGCGAGCCCAGCCACAGCGGCCGGTCGTCGTCCCGTCCCCGGCCGTAGGCGGCGATGAGGGCTTCCGCCTCGATCGGGTCGCCGAGCCGCGTGCCCGTACCGTGGGCCTCCACGGCGTCGACGTCCCCGGGCGCGAGTCCGGCGGCCGCCAGGGCCTGCCGGATGACGCGCTGCTGGGAGGGGCCGTTGGGCGCCGTGAGTCCGTTCGACGCGCCGTCCTGGTTGACCGCGCTGCCCCGTACGACGGCCAGCACCTGGTGGCCGTTGCGCCGGGCGTCGCTGAGCCGCTCCACGAGGAGCATGCCGACGCCCTCGGCCCAGCCCGTGCCGTCCGCGCCGGCCGCGAACGCCTTGCACCGGCCGTCCGCCGACAGGCCGCGCTGTCGGCTGAACTCCACGAACATGCCGGGCGTGGACATCACGGTGACGCCGCCGGCCAGGGCCATCGTGCACTCGCCGCTCCGCAGTGACTGGACGGCCAGGTGCAGGGCGACCAGGGACGACGAGCAGGCCGTGTCCACCGTGACGGCGGGACCTTCGAGACCGAACGAGTAGGCCACGCGGCCCGAGGCGACGCTGGTCGTCGTGCCGGTCAGCAGGTAGCCCTCGACGCCGTCGACCGGCTCGTGCAGCCGGGGTCCGTAGTCCTGTGCCGTCGCGCCGATGAACACGCCCGCCCGGCTCCCGCGGAGCGTGGCCGGGTCGATGCCGGCCCGCTCGAACGCCTCCCACGCGGTCTCCAGGACCAGCCGCTGCTGCGGGTCGATCGCGGCGGCCTCGCGAGGGCTGATGCCGAAGAAGGCGGCGTCGAACTCGGCCGCCTCGTGCAGGAAGCCGCCGTGCCGCGTGGAGGACTTGCCGGGTGTGCCGGGCTCCGGGTCGTAGAGCGCTTCGACGTCCCAGCCGCGGTCCGTCGGGAATCCGGAGATGGCGTCGCCGCCGGAGGCGAGCAGCCGCCACAGGTCCTCGGGGGAGCTGACGCCGCCGGGCAGGCGGCAGCTCATGGCCACGATGGCGATGGGTTCGTCGGGGTCGGCCGCCGTCGCGGGCGCGGAGGCCGCCGTGTCCTCGCCGCGCAGGGACCGGGCGGCGAGGTGGCGGGCGAGCGCGGCGGGGGTCGGGTGGTCGAACAGCAGCCCGCTGGGCAGGCGCAGGCCGGTGGCTTCGCTGAGCTGGTTGCGCAGTTCCACCGAGCTGAGCGAGTCGAAGCCGAGGTCCTTGAACGTCCACTCGGTCTCGACCTGGCGGGCTTCGGCGTGGCCCAGTACGGCGGCGATGTGTGCGCGGACCAGGTCGAGTACGGCCTCGTCGCGTTCGGGCTCGGGCAGTCCGGCCAGCCTCCGGCCCAGGGCTCCGACGGGTGTGCTGTCGGTCTCGGCGACGGCGTCCGGCTGCGGGGTCTCAGGGGCCCAGCCGGTGGTGACGACGGGCGATGTGGTGTCGCCGTCCAGCCAGTACCGCTGCCGTTCGAACGCGTAGGTGGGGAGCGCGAGCTTGCGGTGTGTGCCTCGGCCGCCGCCGAACAGGGCGTTCCAGTCCGGCTCCACGCCGTGGACGTGCAGCGAGGCGACCGCCGCCAGCAGGGCCTGCGCCTCGGGACGACGGGCGCGCAGGGCGGGGACGAACAGGGACTCGCCGTCAGCGCCTGCGCGGGCCATGGAGGTGAGCACGCCGCCGGGGCCGAGCTCCAGGTACGTGCGGACGCCCTGCTCGTCGAGGCGGGCGACGCCGTCGGCGAAGCGGACCGCCTCGCGCACGTGGCGGACCCAGTACGCGGCCGTGCGCCCTTCGTACCCCGAGGGCTCCTCGGACAGCCGGCCCGTCACGTTGGACACGATCGGGATGCGCGGGGCGTGGAAGGTCAGGCCCTCGGCCACGTCGCGGAACTCCGCCAGCATGGGTTCCATCAGCGGGGAGTGGAAGGCGTGGCTGACCCGCAGTCGGCTGGTCTTGCGGCCCTGGGCGGCGAAGGCCGCGGCGATCTCGGTGGCGAGGTCCTCGTCGCCGGAGACGACGACGGAGTCCGGTCCGTTCAGCGCGGCGATGCTCACGCGGTCGCCGCGGTCGCCGATGCGGGCGCGGACCTCGTCCTCCGTGGCCTGGACGGCGATCATGGCGCCCCCGGCGGGCAGCGCCTGCATCAGGCGGCCACGCGCGGCCACGAGGGCGCAGGCGTCGGCGAGCGAGAGGACGCCGGCCACGTGCGCGGCGGCGAGTTCGCCGATGGAGTGGCCCATGAGCACGCCGGGGGTGATGCCCCAGCTCTCCAGCAGCCGGAACAGGGCGACCTCGACGGCGAACAGCGAGGTCTGCGTGTAGAGGGTCCGGTCGAGTTCAGCCGCTTCCTCGGTGCCTTCGGAAGCGAACATGACCTCGCGCAGCGGTCGCGGCAGCAAGGGGTCGAGGTGTGCGCACACCTCGTCCAGCGCGGCGGCGAACGCCGGGAAGGCCGCGGCCAGTTCGCGGCCCATGCCGGCCCGCTGGCTGCCCTGGCCCGAGAAGAGGAAGGCGAGCTCGCCGCGCGGGCCCGTGCGGCCCGTGGTCAGTGCGGCGTCGATGCCGCCGGTGGACAGTTCGCGCAGGGCACGCAGGAAGTCGTCGCGGGTCTCGCCCACGACGACGGCCCGGTGTTCGAAGGCGGTACGGCCGGTGGCCAGGGACCATCCGACGTCGGGCAGGGCGGGACCGGGGTGCGCCTCGGCGTGTGCGAGCAGGGCGGCGGCCTGGGCGCGCAGCCCGGATGCGGTCTTGGCGGACAGCGGCCACAAGGTCGGGGCCGCGTCCGCAGCCGCGCCCGTACCCGCTGCCGTATCCGCCTCCGCCGCCCGGCCCGTACCCGCTTCCGCGGCGGTGTCCGCCGTCGTCGCCCGGTGTTCCGCCAGCACGATGTGGCAGTTGGTGCCGCCCATGCCGAACGAGCTGACGCCGGCCAGCAGCGGGCGGCCGTCCTCGGCGGCCCATTCGCTGTGCTCGGTCTGCACCCGCAGGTTCAGCCGGTCAAGCGGGATCGCCGGGTTCGGCGTCTCGAAGTTGAGGCTGGCGGGCAGTTCGCGGTGGCTGAGCGACAGGGCGGCCTTCAGCAGGCCGGTGATGCCGGCGGCGCCCTCCAGGTGGCCGACGTTGGTCTTGGCCGAGCCGACCCGCACAGGGCGGCCGGGCTCGCGTGCCGTGCCGAGCACCGCGCCGAGCGCGGCTGCCTCGACGGGGTCGCCGACCTTCGTTCCGGTGCCGTGCAACTCCACGTAGCCAACGTGCGCGGGGTCGATCCCGGCCTGTTCGTAGGCGAGCCGGAGCACCTGTTCCTGCCCGGACTGCAGCGGCACGGTCAGCCCGTCGCCGCCACCGTCGTTGTTGACCGCACTGCCGCGGATCACGCAGTAGACGGGGTCGCCGTCCGCGACGGCCCGGGCGAGAGGTTTGAGGACGACGATGCCGCCGCCCTCGCCGCGGACGTAGCCGTTCGCGCGGGCGTCGAAGGTGAAGCAGCGGCCGTCGGGGGACAGTCCGCCGAACTTGGCGGCGCCCAGGGTGCTCTCGGGGACGATGTTGAGGTTCACGCCGCCCGCGAGGGCGATCGTCGATTCGCCCTTGCGGAGGCTCTCGCAGGCCAGGTGGACCGAGACCAGGGAAGAGGACTGGCCGGAGTCCACGGTCAGGCTGGGGCCGTTCAGACCGAGGAAGTACGAGACCCGGTTGGCGATGATGCTGCGGTGCAGGCCGGTGACGGTGTGCGGGGAGATGGCGGTGAGTCCGGAGCGGTGGTGCAGGGTCGCGTAGTCGTCCCAGATGGCGCCGACGAACACTCCGGTGCGGGTGGAGCGCAGCGTCTCGGCGCGCACGTGCGCGTCCTCCAGCGCTTCCCAGGCCAGCTCCAGCGCGAGCCGCTGCTGCGGGTCCATGGCGGCGGCCTCCTTGGGGGAGAGACCGAAGAACCCGGCGTCGAAGTGGCCGACGCGGTCGAGGAATCCGCCGCGGCGGATGTCGGTCCTGCCGGGTGCGGACGGGTCGGCGTCAGCCACCGCGGCCCCGTCCCACCGGTCCGGGGGGACGTCGGTGATCGCGTCCACGCCCTCGCTGAGCAGCCGCCAGAAGGCGGCCGGGTCGGCGGCCCCCGGCAGTCGGCACGCCAGGCCGATGACAGCTATGCCATCGGCCGAGTCCGCCGAAGCCGAACCGGCCCGACTCCCCGTTCCGTTGAGCTCGGACTCGACCATGTGCACTCCACCCACCCACACAGAGAATGAAAAGGCACCGCACCATGGCGGCCACGGCACAGGCGCTGGGCACGACCGGGCGGCAACACGTTGCGGTGTGACCCCAGTTTCGGTCCCAAGGCCGCCCTCCGCCGCTGCAGCGGATCAGGTCTAGGGGAATCCCCAATGGTCGGTGACTCCTCATTCGTACTGGTCAAAGCCGCGTGACCGCGGTACGCCAGCAGACGGAGTACCTTCCCGGTGTCGCACTCGCCGAAGAAGCCGGGCTCCCCCTTGAGGCACGAGAAAGGGCGCCTGACCAGGGCAAACGCCCGGCAGACGCCCTTTCCTGGCTGCCAGCTGTTCCGGGGCGGCTCGTGGGTGTCGGTGAGAGACGTGCCGGTGAGAGACGCTGTCGCCGGCAGGCTGCCGTCCACCCCGCGCGCCGCGGTCGCCGGCGCGGCGCCGGTGAGGCGCAGCCGCGATGTGGTCCAGCCTCGCTCTCCCAGGAGTTGGCGCTCTGCCGTGCCCGGCTCCCCGGCCACGAATCGGGGTGGTGCGCCAGAGCGATGTCGCCACTTCTCGGTGCCCCCGTGGTCGACGCCACTGCCGAAGGACCAGGTGCGTTCGACGGTCACGGCGCCGCCGAAGGCGCTGGCGTCCACGCCGTCTCCGGAGTGGCCGTACACTCGGAATCCTTCGATCCGGTCGCCTGCGCCGGAACCGTCCTGAGATCGGTGTCGTCGCCGTCGGGGGCGACGTAGTAGCCGCGTCCCCGAGGTCCCGGCGCCGGGCGTGTGGCGCGGCGCCGGGACCGTGTGGGCTACTTGCCGAGGACGAGGGTGTTGTCGCACCCCAGGCGTGAGCCGACGTTGGTGTTCTGCGCACCGGGTGACCCCTTGCCGTTGGGCGCGTTGCCCTCCCGGCCGTTCTCGAATCCGGACTCGCCCTGTACGTCGACGTTCTCTTCGGCCGTCGTGCATGAGGTGCTCTGGCTGATGAGGACCGTCTCGCTCTCTCGACCCTGGTCCTTGTGGCTGCTCCCGTGCCCCTTCTTGTGCCCGTGCCCCTGCCCGTGGGCGTAGGCGGTGCCGGTGCCGGTTCCGAGGAAGCCGACGGTGGCGAGGAGGAGGGCCACGACAGCGGTCTTGCGAGTCTTGCGCATGTCTTCTCCGAGCGTTGAAGCGGACGCGTGCGCGTTCCGCCACGTCATAAGGTGACGAGAGGTTAATGCGGAAATGCCCGAGATCTTCTCGTCGGCACGCCGGATCGTCCGATCAACGAGCACGGGTGTCGGCCCGGGTACCAGTCCAAGTTCCGTGTGCGGACAAGGCATCACGCGGCCGAACGCGGGCGTCGGCGCTCCGCGCAGAACCACCCGTGTGGCGGCGTCATGAACCCGAGGAGGTGTGGGCTATTCGGCGCTGAACCGGGGATACCGACGAAACTCCCGTACGGCGTCACCGAGTTCGTCTCGCGACGGCACATCTCGACGGCGCCCGCTTGGTCGGTGACCCGGGCCGATCGCCGTGACACGACTCCCCGCCCGGGCCGCGGGTCGACGATGCCGTCGGCGGCATCGGCGTCGAGAACGCTCTTTACTGCCTCGTCGAGCGCCATCAGCTTCTCCAGCATGACGTGGTGGCCCAGTTCCGTGCGTACGGGCGCGCGTTCGAGGTGCAGGCGGTGCCGCGCGCAGAGGACCTTCGCCCGGCCGGATGCGCCCGGCCGGGACGGAACCCGGGCAACCGGGCCATGGAAAAGCGTGCTTATATGCCAACGGCCAGTTCGGTCGCACGCGGACGTGGCCGTTCACCACCACAGCGGGAGGTGTGACAGCCCCCACGAGGCACGCCGACCGGCCAGGAGGCGGCGCAGCTCGCACCTGCGCGCAGCCGCGGCTTCGATGACCGCGGATTCAGGCTGGGGTTGTGCGTGCCACACCATCCAGATCGAGAACAACGTACTCCACGTCACCCTGCGCGGAGGCACGGGAACGCAACTGCCGCACCGCACACAGACCCTCGCCCCAGTCCCACACCGGCGCACCGCCCCGTTCCAGCTCGGCCCGCAACGCGGGGAAGTACCTTTCGAACACCTCGGCGCCGAGGCCTCGATCAGGGGTGGTGGTGCTGGGCATCAGGGCGCGCACGGAGTCTTCCGGGATCCCCCCGTGACTGGACCGGCCTCTCCTTCACGACCTTCCTGATCACACCCGACCCCTCGCAAGTTGTTGGAATACGACAATCTCTCGCTTGCGAATCGGTCGACACCTGCCCTGAACTCCCTTCTGAACGCTGGCATGATCCATAAAGGCCGGTCAGACACCATGTAGTACCTACACAATTCAAGGAGGCTCGTGTGACCCGTAACGGTCGTGTGCTGGTGACGGGCGTCGGTGCGATGACGCCGCTGGGAGCCGATGCGCCGTCGTCGTGGTCGGGACTGCTGGACGGCAAGTCGGGGGTACGTTTCCTGGAGGAGGAGTGGGCCGCGGACCTGCCCGTGCACGTTGCGGCCGGACTCACGGTGGACCCCGCCTCCCTGCTTCCGAGGGCCGAGGCCAGGAAGCTGGACCGCGGTGAGCAGGTCGCCCTCCTCAGTGCGCGTGAGGCTTGGCAGGACGCAGGTGCTCCGCAGGTCGAGCCGGAACGATTCGCCGTCGTGATCGGTACGGGGACCGGAGGTGTCCTCACCACACTGGGGCAGGACGACGTCTTCGAACGCGCCGGGATACGCCGGTTGTCGCCGTTCGCGGTCCCCATGCTGATGCCCAACGGGCCGGCTGCTCAGGTGAGCATGGACCTGGGCGCGAAGGGAGGTGCCAGGACTCCGGTGAGTGCCTGCGCGTCCGGGGCAGAGGCACTCGCCCTGGGGCAGGATCTGATCCGCAGTGGGCGGGCGGACGTGGTCCTGGCAGGTGGGGTGGAGGCATGCCTGCACCCCTTCACCATCGCGGCATTCGCCCAGATGAAGGCCCTGTCGACGCAGTCCGCCGACCCGGAGACCGTGTCTCGCCCGTTCGACGCCAAGCGGTCCGGGTTCGTCATGGGCGAGGGCGCCGGGATGATGGTGCTCGAACGCGCCGAGTTCGCCCGGGCCCGTGGAGCACGTGCCTACGGCGCGCTGGCCGGCAGTGCCGTGGGTTCGAGCGCGAACCACATCACGGCCTCCGACGTGGAAGGCCAGGCCTTCGCCATGGAACTGGCGCTGCGCGACGCCGGCCTGGCCCCGGCGGACATCGGGGTCGTGCACGCCCACGCCACCTCGACGGAGTCCGGTGACCTGGCGGAAGCCGAAGCGATCGGCCGGGTGATCGGCAGCCGTGCTGCCGTGACGGCGACGAAGTCGATGACCGGTCACATGATGGGCGCGTCCGGAACGGTGGGCGCTCTGGCCGCTCTGTTCGCGCTCAGGGACGGCACGGTGCCGGCCACGCGTAACCTCGACGAACTCGACCCGCGTGTGGAACTGGACGTGGTGCACGGTGAGCCGCGCACTGGTCAGTGGTCTGCCGCGCTGGCCAACTCGTTCGGGTTCGGCGGCCACAACGTCAGCCTCGTCTTCACCAGGTGACGACGAGCCCTTGACCGTCACGCCGGGCGCGCCATGGACCCCCGGGCCCGAGCGCCGCCCACTCGTCACGCCGTGTCGTTGCTCAGACCGGCCTGGCCATCAGGCCGGTCACGACATCACGAGTGCAACCTCAGTACCCGGGCCGCCGCCTCACCCGGCCCCGGTCTCAGCCTGCCGTTGGGGCAGTTCACGAGTGAAGGGGAATCGCAGAGGCGAACCACGCGTAGAACTCCTGGTCGGTGTCAAGGCGTTGGCTGAACTCCGCGTAGCCGATGTGAAGGAGGTTCACCGCCCCACGGTTGTCCTCTCGATTCCCCAAGTCCAAGAACTGGCCCCGTCACCGAATGATCTCCACCCCGGGCGAGCGCCGCGGTCTGGCGCTCCGACTCCGCGGCGAGGAGTGCCTGCCGACGGCCGGCACGTGCGCTGATGACCACGCTTACCAGAGCCACAGCCCCCGAGACCGAGGCGACCATCAACTCTGTACTCATTGCGGTGACGGTACGCGGTCTCAAGGACCCTGGGACGCGGCAGGACTAGCCCGCGTCACGTACGCCTCGCGTGCGGGCAGGCCTGGGCTGCGCGTGAGATCAGCCGGTGAAGGCCGTCCAGCCCTCGGTGTCTTCGTGGACGTCGGACTGCCACACCAGGTAGCCACCGACCAGGCCGGGCTTGTCCCGCGCGGCGAGGCCGGGGAATTCGAGTGAGTCCGCCGTTTCCTCAAGAAAGGTCTGAAGCGTGTCGAACTCGTCCGGCGGGTCTTCGCGGAACTTGCTCACGCGATACAGAAAGCCGTCCCTGGGGTCAAGACCAAGTCCCCACACCGGGTCCGTATTCCCCAGCGAGAACGCCTGGATCAGCACCGGCCGGCCGTCGGGATCGTTGCGCATCCGGACCTGCTCGAGATGCGTCAGCGACCACCCTCCGGCGAACACCGAGTCGTAGCCCGCGTCCATCGCCACACCCCCCGTCAGCTTCCACAGCGTCCGCAGCTTCTCGGGTACCGCGACTCCGATCCGCTCCGCAACGGTGTCGATCTCATCGTCCGACGCCGACGGCAACAGCATGCCGTAGGTGGCCGGTGCGTGCTCGCGCAGCCACGTCTCGATGCGGCGCCATGCGTCGGTGACCTGCCGTTCCGCTATGTCCTCAGTCATGGGCCGACGGTAGCTCTCCCAGGCCTCCATCGGCGCCACCACCGTCACCTACCTCCCTTACGGGGAAGGCTGGTTGGACGCCGCCCGTCAGCATCGGTTCGTTTCTGATTCGCGCAGGAGGCCGCGTCATCCTGCCACGGTCGTGACTTCGAGGGTTCCGTTGGTGGCATGGGCGCCGCACCGGTCGCCGTCGGGTGCCGCTCGGCTTGCCGGTGTTACAGACCGAACAGGTTCGCCGCGTTGTCATGGCACACGGCCCGCAGCCACTCCGGTCCGAGTCCCAGCCGTTCCACGGCGTGGAGCTGGTGCAGGTAGGGGTAGGGGATGTTGGGGAAGTCGGAGCCGAGCAGGATGCGGTCGTGAAGTGCGGCGAGCCGTGGCAGGGCCCGGCGGGGGAACGGCATGAGTCCTTCGGCGAAGTCGGTGAACGCCATCGTCGTGTCCAGCCGCACCTGGTCGTACCTCTCGGCGAGGTCGAGGAAGTCCTCGTACTCGGGCATGCCCATGTGCGCGACGATCAGCCGTAGTCGGGGGTGGCGTGCCAGCACTCGGGCGATGGGTTCGGGACCGGTGTGTTTGCCGGGCGCGGGTCCGGAGCCGCAGTGCATCACCACGGGAATCCCGGCATCGGCCAGCATCCCCCATGTCCGCTCGAGAAGTCCGTCGGCTGGGTCGTACGCTCCCACCTGCACATGGGCCTTGAACACGCGCGCCCCCGCTTCGACAGCCTCACGGACGTATGTCCCGACGTCCGCCTCCGGGTAGAGGGTGGCGGTGTGCAGGCAGTCGGGGGTGCGGCGGGCGAACTCGGCCGCCCATCCGTTCAGCCACCGGGCCATGCCGGGCTTGTGGGGGTAGAGCATCGCGGTGAAGGCCCGGACCCCGAACTCCCGCAGCAGAGCGGTCCGCTCCGCCTCCTGCTTCCGGTAGGTGATCGGCCACTTCAACCCACCGATCAGCGGCCCGTTGGCGTCGAAGTAGCCCCAGACCTTGTGCAGGACACGCTCCGGCATGAAGTGGGTGTGGACGTCGATCAGCCCGGGGAGACCGAGCCCGCCCCAGAAACGGCGGACCTCACCGGCTTCCTCAGCCGAAGCGATGCGGGTGGAACTCAACTGGTACCGCCTTTCCGGGACGACCTGCGGCTGTCACAAGGCCCGTGGGGGCCGGACGAGTTCATCGTGCCTCGTACCGGAGCGCGCGAAGGGGGCGTTCGGACAACAGAGCGAAGTCGACGAGCGCCACCGCGGCTCCCGCGACCGTCGTCGTCGCCCTGGCCGCACGCCCTGTGAGCTGCCTCACCCCGCGGTGCCCGCCCGGCGCGCGAACTGCCTTGCCAGCGCCCTTGCGGCCCGTCCGACGCCACTTGGTGGCCGGATACGTCAGTAATCTGTCATTGCAGCCAGTGCGACATCCGATACAGGCTGTGACCGTGTTGGAGCGACGTGTTGTTGTGGTGGTGTACGCGGGTGCGATGGCCCTGGACATCACCGGACCGATTGAAGTATTCGATACCGCGAACCGGCTCCTGGGCCCTTCGGGCACCCCCTACCGGACCGACTTCGTCTCCGCCGACGCACCCTTGGTGCGCATGAGTTCGGGGGTGGTGGTGGAGGCCTCGCCGCTGGAGGCGGGACAGGGCCAGATCGACACGCTCCTCGTGCCGGGCGGATGGAGTCTGCACAACGCGCTGCGGGACCGGTCACTCGTGTCCTGGATCGGCCGGGCAGCGGCCCGCTCGCGCAGAGTCGCCTCCGTGTGCGGCGGATCCTTCCTGCTGGCCGAGGCCGGTCTCCTCGACGGCAGACGGGCCACCACGCACTGGGCGTACAGCGAGGCGATGGCGGGCCGCTATCCCGATGTGACGGTGGACGCCGAGCCGATCTTCGTCTGGGACGGCCCCTTCGTGACCTCTGCGGGCGTGTCGACGGGCATCGACATGGCGCTGGCTCTGGTGGAGGCCGACCACGGATCCGCGCTCGCGCTGGAGACGGCGCGGTTCCTGGTGCTGTTCCTCAAGCGGCACGGAGGACAGTCCCAGTACAGCGCCGTCCTCGACGCCCAGTTGGCCGACCATCCGCCGATCCGGGCGGCACAGGAGTGGATTCTGAAGAACCTCGACAACCCGCTGCCCGTGGCGGAGATCGCGCGGCAGGCCAACATGAGTCACCGCAACTTCGCCCGGGTCTTCCGGCGTGAGGTGGGCGTGACCCCCGGTCAGTACGTCGAGCGGGCGCGTATCGCCCGGGCACGAGAACTGCTGGAGACCACCGACCTGACGATCGGCCAGATAGCCGGCCGCTGCGGTTTCACCGCCACCGAGACGTTCTTCCGCTCCTTCGGACGAACGCTGGGACTCACTCCCAAGGAATACCGGCACCGCTTCCAGGTCGTCTCGCCGTCCGGCCTCATCGACCGGCACCACGAGAGGGAGGGGAGCCCCGTATGACCACCACGGCCTCGGAACCGCACGCGGTGGAAACCGTACGCCTGGCCGACTATCTGGCCGGGGAACTCGCCAGGGCCGGCGTCACGCACATGTTCGGCGTCGGCGGCGCGAACATCGAGGACCTGTATGACGCGGTGCACCGCGGCGGCGCCGTCCGCGGCGTCGTCGCCAAGCACGAGTTCTCCGCCGTCACCATGGCCGACGGTTACGCACGCACCACCAGGCGCCTCGGCGTCGTCGCCGCCACCTCGGGCGGCGGGGCGATGAACCTCGTACCGGGTCTGGCCGAGGCGTACGCCTCCCGGGTGCCCGTGCTGGCCCTGGTGGGCCAGCCGCCGACCGGCCAGGAAGGGCACGGGGCGTTCCAGGACTCCAGCGGCAGGGCGGGCTCCTTCGACGCACGGGAGGTCTTCGCACCGGTGTCCCGGTTCTGCGCCCGGGTCGATGACGCCGACTCGCTCACGGAGTTGCTGCCCCTGGCCCTCGCGGCGGCACAGTCCGATCCACGGGGGCCTGCCGTGCTGTTGCTGCCCAAGGACGTGCAGCAGGCGCGGATCCGGATGCCCGCCCGTGACGCGGCCCCGAAGGGCGGCCCCGCGACGGCATCCGCGGCGCCGCTCGAACCGGTTGCCGTCAGCGCCGTGTGCGACGCCCTGCGCGGGGCCGGTCGCGTCCTCGTCATCGCCGGTGAGGATGTCGCCGCCGCCGGCGCGCGGGGGGAGCTGGCCGAACTGGCCCGGCGCCTCGGGGCGTGGGTGGCGGTCACCCCGGACGCCAAGGACGTCTTCGACAACCGTGATCCCCGGTTCGCAGGCGTGGCCGGGGTGATGGGCCACGCCAACGTCGAGGACTGTCTGCGGCGGGCCGACCTGTGCCTGCTGGTCGGTACCCGACTGCCGCTCCTGGCACGCGGCGGCCTCGACCGGGCCCTGGCCGCCACCGATGTCGTCTGTGTCGGCCCGGAAGCACCGTTCGTGGCGGGCACCGTACTGGGTGGGAACCTGCGGGACGCGCTGCGCGCGGTGACCGGCCGGCTGCCGTCGCACCCACGTCCCTGCCCGCCACACGCCGGCCCCCTCCCCACACCCGTGCCGGGTCCGCCCCCGCGGTCCGGAGGACGAACCGTTCCCCATGCCCAGGCGGTCGCCGCGGTGGAGGCGGCACTCCCCCAGGACGCACACGTCTTCGTGGACGCCGGCAACACGGGGGCCAGCGCGGTCCATCTCCTCCCGGCACCGCGCCACGGCCGCTTCGTGGTGGCGGTCGGTATGGGCGGCATGGGCTACACCTTCGGGGCCGGCATCGGCGCCGCGCTCGCCACCGGGCGGCGCACCTACGTCCTCGCCGGCGACGGGGCCTTCTTCATGCACGGGATGGAAGTGCACACCGCCGTGGAGTACGACGCACCCGTGACGTTCGTGATCTTCAACAACAACGCCCACGCCATGTGCGCGCTGCGGGAGGAACTCCTGCAGGGCGGCGTCCGCAGCGACGATCTGTTCGCCCCGACCGACCTCGCCGCCGGAGTGGCCGCCGCCTTCCCGTCCCTGCAGGCCACGGGAGCCACCGACGCGGCGCACCTGCGCACGGCACTGCTGCGCGGCAACGCGGGCGGCGGCCCGGCGTTCGTCTCGGTGGACTGCGACCCGCGGGAGATCCCGCCGTTCCTTCCCTTCCAGACCTTCACCGAACACACCGAGAACACCAACCGCACTGAGAACAAGGAGAGTTCAGATGAGCGAGGAGTCGTCCACGTTGGCTGACATCCCCGGTCTGGTCCGGATCGAGAACGCCGGCAAGGAGGAACTGACCGCCCACTGCATGGAGCTCACCCACGCGGTCTACCCCCACCATCAGGTCTACGGGCAGTACTGCACCATCCACGAGTACGTCGACTGTCCCCCGGAACAGGCCTACGACTACCTGCGCCGGGGGCACCATCTGGAGGAGTGGACCTGCAGCCTGCGGGACTTCGCGCCCACCAGCACACCCGGGCTGTGGGTCGGTCACGACCGGCTGGAGGACGACACCAGGATCTACTGCAAGGTGCTCGCGAACCCCGAGGCCATGACCGTGGACTACCACTGCTCCTGGGACCAGGGCGACAAGCTGTGGATGATCTACCTGATGCGTGTCGTCCCGGCCCGGCTGGTGCTCGACAAGCCGGGTTCGGTGATCACCTGGACCAACTGCCGGCACCCGTACTACGACGACAATCCGCACCCGGAAACGGCTCCCCGCCCGGACCGGCCCTGGGTGGGCGACTACTGGGACCTCTTCTACGCGGGGCACACCGTGGAGATGCGCAACCTCAAGGCCATCCTGGAACACCGCCACCGGGGCGGCCTGCCGATCGGTTCGGCTCCGGCGAGGGCGGTGGCACGGTGACCACGGTCAGCCTCACCGACGTCGCGAGCTACCTGCCCGGCGAGCCGGTTCCGGCGGAGTTCTACACTGACTTCCCCGGAGCCGAGGACAAGCTCCGCAACCACCCGATGTTCAAGGTCCCGCGGTTACGGCACCACGTCGCCAGGGACGAGACCAACGCGGACATGGTCGAGCGCGCCGTACAGCCGCTGATCGAACGGCACGGCGCGGCGGAGATCCGGGGAGTCGACGTGCTGTTGGTGCACAGCCAGTTGCCGGACCTGCCGTTCGTGGGCGCCGGCACCGAGGTGGCGCGTCGGCTGGGCCTGAACCCGGAGTGGCTCGTCGACGTGGCCAACGCGGGCTGCGCGTCGTTCGTGTACATGATGAAGCTGGCCCGGCAGATCCTCACGTCCACCGACGCGAAGACCGCGCTGATATGCAACGCGCAGAGCGCCGCGGGGCAATGGTTCACCCAGTCCGAGGTGCGCAAACTCGCCCAGGCGGCGATCCCGGGCGACGGGTGTGGGGTGGGGTACGTGACGACGTCGGCACGGTCGCCGGTCCTCGACGTGGAGACCCGGCACGTCGGCGCGTACGCCGGCGACATGACCGTGGCGGTCGACGACGGTCGCAAGTACTGGGAGCCGGGCGAGTCCCAGCTGCGGATCGGGTTCACCGACGCCAGTGTCGCCAAGGTCCTGGCACGCGGGAACCGCCTCGTCCCCGAGGTGGTCACGGACCTGTGCCGACGGCTCGGCGTGGCGAGCGCCGACATCGACGTCCTCGTCACCAACCAGCCCAACCGCACCTTCCTGCGGAACTGGCGAGAGGCGCTGCAACTGCCGGCCGAGCGGCACCTGAACACCTTCGACGACTACGGGAACCTGTTCGGAGCGGCGATCCCGGTCACCCTGGACCGCGCGATCAGCTCCCGGCAGGTCAAGGACGGCGATCTGGTGGTGCTCGGGGGGTTCGCGCACGCGGGTGACTTCGCCGGTGCCGTCGCCGTTCGCTGGCACGGCGGACGGGACTGAGCCATGGACATCCCCGTGCTGCACCGGCTCGCCCTGAACGAGAGCCCGTATCCCCCGCTGCCCTCGGTGCGCGAGGCGATGCACCGGGCCGTCGCGGAGGCGCACCGCTACCCGCGGTTCCACCCCGACGACCTGACCGAGCGGATCGCCGCATGGTGCCAGGTGCCGTCCGACGGCGTCGTGGTCGGCAGCGGATCGGTCGGCGTGGCCCTGCAGTCGCTCCAGGCCGTGGTCCGGCCCGGCGACACAGTGGTCCACGCCTGGCGCACGTTCGACGCCTACCCCCTCCTGGCCGCCATGGTCGGTGCTCAACCGGTCCCCGTACCCCTGTCGCCGGACGGACACCAGGATCTGGGTGCCCTGCTCGCGGCGCTCGACCAGCGCAGCCGTGTCGTGGTGCTGTGCAATCCGCACAACCCCACCGGAACCCTCGTCACGGCCGGCGCGCTGTCGGCGTTCCTGCGGCAGGTCCCCCGACACGTCACCGTGCTCCTCGACGAGGCGTACGTGGAGTTCGCCCGCGACCCCGACCTGCCCGACACACCCGCGCTCCTGGACGCGCACCCCAACCTGCTGGTCCTGCGCACCTTCTCCAAGGCCTACGGCCTCGCCGCCCTGCGAGTCGGCTACGGACTCGGCGCTCCCGACCTGGTGGAGCGGATCCGTCGGCAACAGCTGCCCTTCGGGATCAACGCGGTGGCGACAGCGGCGGTGAAGGCTTCACTGCGCGCCGAAAGCGAGCTGCGCCTCCGCGTGGACACCGTCGTCGCCGAACGCGAACGCCTCCGGCGTGAACTCGTGTCCCTCGGCTGGCACGTACGTCCCGGCCACGCCAATTCCGTCTGGCTCGCCGCGCCCGATCCGATCGATGAGGGCGCCGCGGCACTGACCGACGCCGGTGTCCAGGCGCGTCACCACCCCGGCGAGGGACTCCGGATCACCGTCGGCGACCGGGCGGCGAACGACACTGTGCTGGTCGCTCTGGCGGGAGTGGGGCCGCGCCCGCCGCTCCCCCACTCCTGCGTCTCGGCCTCATCTCCCGGCGTCATGCGCCGGGCGGCGTCCCACCCAGCTCGGCGTCGCGGACGCTGACGCTGCGGGCCGTACGGCCCGCAGCCGCGGTCGTACCGCTCGCCGACCACGGAGGCCCAGTGCTAGAAAAGGGACATGAGCGGACGTTTCCGCAGGCCATGGGCCAGGGCGGCGCCGCCACCCGGCCCACGGTGGTCACGGGGTCCCTTCCGTCGGCCAGGGCCCGGTCCGTCCGGCAGGCGCCGCATGTCGTCCTCCATGAGCGTCCGCACCCTTGCGGCGCAGGTCTTTCTGCTCCAGGCCCTGGTCGTGCTCGTACTGGTCGTGGTGGCGGCCGCGGCCCTGGTCGTGCAGGGCCGGTACGACGGCGAGCGCAGCGCGAAGGACCGGTCTCTGGCCGCGGCGGAAGCCTTCGCGCACGCCCCGGGCACGGCGTACGCGCTCATGTCGCCGGATCCCACGGCACGGCTTCAGACGGCGGCGGAGCAGGCGAGAAAGGGGTCCGGCGTCGACTTCGTCACCGTCCTGGACAAGAGGGGGATCCGGGTCACCGACCCGAACCCCGCTCTGATCGGTACGAAGGCACAGGGCGTCGGCCGGGCCGCCGCGGGAGAGACGTTCACGGAGACGTTCCACGGCCGGCCGGCCGACGCCGTGCGCGCGGTCGTACCCGTGATGGATCCGAGCAGGCGTGTGGTGGGGATGGTCAGCGCCGGTATCGAGTACGCCACGCTGGGCCACGTGCTGAACCAGCAGCTGCCCATGCTGCTCGGTGCGGCGGCGGCGGCACTCGCACTGGCGACCGTCGGCACGGCACTGGTCAGCCGCCGCCTGCGCAGACAGACCCGCGGGCTCGGTCCGGCCGAGATGACCCGAATGTACGAGCACCACGACGCCGTGTTGCACGCGGTGCGCGAGGGAGTCCTGATCGTCGGCGGCGACGGGCGCCTGCTGCTCTCCAACGACGAGGCACGACGGCTGCTGGGCCTCCCCGAGGACGTCGAACAGCGGCCGGTGACGGACCTCTCCCTGGGGCCCGCCCTGACGCGGTTGCTGGCGTCGGGGGAGCCCGCCTCCGATGAGGTGATCCCGGCGGGTGACCGGCTGCTGGCCGTGAACATCCGGCTCACCGCACCGTTCGGCGAGGTGCCCGGTCTGGTCGCCACCTTCCGCGACACCACGGAGCTGACAGCCCTTTCCGGCCAGGCCGAGATCGCCCGTGGACGCCTTGCCTTCCTGTATGAGGCGGGTATGCGGATCGGCACCACACTCGATGTACGCCGTACGGCGGAGGAGCTCTCCGAGGTGGCGGTCCCCCGCTTGGCCGACTTCGTCACCGTGGAACTCCTCGAATCCGTCCTTCGCGGCGACGAGCCCACCGGAGCCGTGCACCGGATGCGCCGCACCGCGCTGAGCGAAGCGCGGACCGGACATCCCCTGCAGCCGGTGGGGGACGTGATCCGGTTCGTCATGGCCGACACCCCGATGGTGGCGGCGCTGAATCGCGGCAAGGCCGTGCTGGTGCGGGACCTGCGCACCGCTGAGGACTGGCGGGCCCAGGACCCGCGGGGCGCTCTGAAGGCGCTGGACTACGGCATCCACTCCCTGATCACCGTGCCGCTACGAGCACGCGGGGTGGTCCTCGGCATGGCCAACTTCTGGCGGGCCACGAACACACCCCGGTTCGAGGAGGAGGACGTCGCCGTGGCCGAGGAACTCGTGGCCCGTGCCGCCGTCGCCATCGACAACGCGCGTCGGTACGGCCGCGAGCACGCGATGGCCGTGACGCTGCAAAGCAGCCTGCTGCCCCTGGGCCTCCCCGAACAGGACGCGCTGGAGATCGCCTCGCGCTATCTGCCGGCGGAGTCCGGTGTCGGCGGCGACTGGTTCGACGTCATTCCCCTGCCCGGCTTCCGCGTCGCCCTGGTCGTCGGTGACATCGTCGGACACGGACTGCAGGCCGCGGCGACCATGGGACGGCTGCGGACCGCCGTACTGAACTTCTCCTCACTGGACCTGGCCCCGGACGAGTTGCTGGGACATCTCGACGAGATGGTGACCCGGCTGGACGCGCAGACCGCGCACGCCGACGACGACCGTGCTCCGCTCACCGGCGCCACCTGTCTCTACGCGGTCTACGACCCCGTCGGGGGGCGTTGCACCTTCGCCCGCGCCGGGCACGTCGCGCCCGCGGTGGTGTCGCCTGAGGGTGGGGTGACCTTTCCCGACCTGCCGCTGTCTCCGCCCCTGGGAGTGGGCGGGCATCCCTTCGAGGCCGGCGAACTGGACCTCGCCGAGGGCAGCCGTCTCGTGCTGTTCACCGACGGCCTGATCGAGAACCGTGGCCGGGACATCGACGAGGGCATGGAGATGCTCCGCTCGACCATCGCCCACGCCGGTGAGGCACCGGAGGAGATCTGCGGCGCCCTCGTGGAGACCATGTTGCCCGAGCACCCCAGCGACGACGTGGCGCTGCTGGTGGCCGGGACCCGGCTGCTCGCCCCGTCCTGCGTCGCGACGTGGGACGTCCCGTTCGACGTGACGGCCGTGTCCCCGGTACGCGGCGAGGTGGGCCGACGACTCGCCGACTGGGGGCTGGAGGACCAGGCGTTCGCCACGGAGCTGATCGTCAGCGAGCTCCTCACCAACGCGGTCCGCTACGGCGCCCCGCCCGTGCGCGTCAGAATGCTGCTGGGCCGCACCCTCGTTTGCGAGGTGTCGGACGGCAGCAACACGTCGCCTCGGATCCGGCGAGCGGCCACCACCGACGAAGGAGGGCGGGGCCTGTTCCTCGTCTCCCAGTTCGCGGACGGCTGGGGTACGCGCTACGCCGCGCAGGGAAAGGTGATCTGGGCCGAACAGAAACTGGGCCGTGCCCCGGCACCGGACATGTCCGCGCTGTTCGACGACATGGCGTCCTGAGGCTGCTCGGCGCTCCGGAGCGCGCGGCCGGGACGGAAACCCGGCACGGTCGTCCGACAGCGACGTCCGCCGTCACTGAACATGACCGGCCGGTGGCCGGGCCCGCGCGGCCCGGCCACCGGTGATGCGTACGGCGCGGCTACGGGGCCATCTCGTACGCGCCGGACAGTGCCTCGACCCGCTGCCAGACCCGCTCGGTGCGTGCCTCGTCGACGACCGGCCGCCGGACCGAACCCAGCGCCCAGTCCTGCTGCTGTTCGGTCGCCGAGTCCTTGCCGTGCAGTTCGACGGCGTGCGCGGAGAAGTCCCGCACGAGGACGGCGAAGAGTTCGTCGAGCACGTCCTCGTCGAGCCCGGTCAGCGCGACCTGCTCCAGGACGAGCTGCGCGTGCACGACGAGGGCGAAGAGCTGACCGACCGCGAGGACCAGGTCGAGGTCACGGCTCTGCTCCGCGTCGGGGGCGGCCGTGGCGACGAACGCGCAGAGTGCGTCGGCCTGTTCGCGGAAGCGGGTCACGTTGGGCAGGTGCGCGTACGCGTCGAAGGCGGGCCGCCAGTCGTGGAAGCGCACCGCGCCGAGGCCGCGGGCCGGCCCCTGCCGGAACAGGAAGTCGTCGTCGGCCGCGTCGAGGCGGGTCGGTACAGCGGGGTACTCGACCGGTTCGAGGAGATGGCTGCGCATGAACTTCAGGATCAGCGCCAGGTTGACGTGGACCGTACCCTCCAGCTTCGGCAGGCCGCGGATCTCCACGGCCGCCTGGCCGAAGTAGTTGTCCTTCTCGAAGCCCTTGGCCGCGATGACGTCCCACATCAGGTCGATGACCTTCTCGCCCTCCGTGGTCACCTTCATCTTCGTCATCGGGTTGAAGAGCAGGTATCGGCGGTCGTCCGGGCCGGCGGAGCGGAAGTAGTCGACAGCGCGGTCGCTGAACAACTTCATGCCGACGAGCCTGACGTACGCGTCGGTCAGCTCGCGCCGCACGTGCGGGAAGCTGGTGACGGGACGGCCGTAGAGGATGCGGTTGTGGGCGTGGGTGACGGCCTCGTACATCGCGTGCTCACAGATGCCGATCGAGGCGGTGCACAGGTTGAACTTGCCGACGTTGACGGTGTTGAGGGCGGCGTCGAAGGCGGCGCGGCCGGTGTGCAGGACGTCCTCGGCCGCTACGGGATAGTCCTCCAGGCGGAACTCACTGACGAACTTCGAGGAGTCGACGACGTTCTTGACCAGGTGATAGGCCGGGTGACGGCTGTCGGCGGCGAAGAACACATAGCCGTCGGGGCCCTCGACGTCGCTGCGGCGGCCGAAGACGGAGACGAGTCCGGCGGCGTTGCCGTTGCCGATGTAGTACTTGGAACCGGTCGCGCGGAAGCCGCCGTTGCCGTCGGGCTCGAGCAGCATGTCGGTGGAGTAGATGTCGGCGCCGTGGGTCTTCTCGGACAGGCCGAAGGCGAACACCTCTCCCTGGGTGAGGAGTTCAGCGGCGCGGGCGCGGGCGGTGGCGTTGTCGCTCTGCCACACCGGGCCGAGGCCGAGGATCGTGACCTGCCAGGCGTACCAGTAGTCGAGGCCGTAGAAGCCAAGGATCTCGTTGAGCGCGGCGATCCGGGCGGTGTCCCACCGCTTGTCCGAGTCCCCCTCCCCCGCGGCGGACGACGGCGTCAGGAAGGTGGCGAACAGGTTCTCCTTCGCGGCGAAGGCGAGGAAGTCGCCGAGCCACGCGCGGGTCCGGTAGTCCTCGATCAGCCGCCCCTTCCCTCGCTCCTCGAACCAGTCGACGGTGGCACGCAGCAAGCGGCGCGTCTCGGGGTCGAAGTGCGCGGGGTCGTAGGTGCGCGGGTTGAACAGCAGCTGGTCAGCCATGGGGATGACGCCTTTCGGCTGGTGGACGGGTGTGAAACGGTGAGGTCCGACGGCGGGACGGCCCGGATCGGGAGGTTCGGCGACGGCTGCGGCGGTCAGCGGCCCGGGCCGAAGCGGGCCAGCGTGGCGAGCACGTCGTCCAGCCAGTCGATCATCATCCGCTCGTACGCGATGCCGCCGCGCAGTACGACGTGCTGCAGCTCTCGCTCTGCGTCGAGCGGCGCGTCGGAACCGGCGGCGCGGGCCTCGGGCGCAGTGAAGTCCCGCACCTCTCCCGCGAGATAGTGCGCCAGCCGGTCCCGGTGTACCTGCCGGTGCCGCTCCACCTCGCGGATCAGGGCGGCCGGGTCGTCGAAGGCCGCACCCCGGATCTTCACGGCCAGGTCGTGGCGGACGCTCTCCGGCTCGATCGGGTCGTGCAACCAGGAGGACAGCGCGGCCCGGCCGAGGTCGGCAACGGAGTACTCCTTCTTGTCCGGGCGGCCCTGCTGCGGGACGTCCCGGACGTCGACCCAGCCGTCGTTCTCCATGCGCTTGAGCACGCGATAGATCTGTTGGTGGGTCGCGGTCCAGAAGTAGCCGATGGACCGCTCGAAGCGCCGGGCCAGCTCGTAGCCGGACCCCGGCTTCTCCAAGAGCGACACGAGGATCGCGTGTTCGAGCGCCATGCCGCAGATCCTTCTATGCAACTCGTTGCATAGCAACCTCGCGCCCTCAGATGCGACGCGGCTCACCCCGCGGCGGCTCTCAAGGACAGACGTAGGTGAAGCTCGCCTTCGCCTCCGTCGGGGCCGGCTGGTGCACGATCCTCAGGCGGGCGGTCCCCCGGAAGCGGCCGGCGCCGCGGACCGTCCAGCGCAGGTGCACCCTGACCCGGCGCTCACCGCGGTGGGCGGTGCGGACCAGCTCGCCCGAGTCCTGGCCGTCCGCGCGCAGCCACCGGTAGGTGACGGGGCCGCCGTCCCCGTCGGTGGTGACGACACCGACCAGGTCGGCCGTCTGACCGCAGTGCAACGGCCCCGCGGGGGCCTGGACCCGCACGGCGACCACCGCGGGAGCGGGGGCCGGGCGCAACAGCAGCCAGAGCAGGACGGCGGCGATCGCGACGACGGCGGTGGTGGCGATCCAGCCCCGGCGTCCGCGGCGCGAGCGTGAGGGGGCGGGCACCGCTGCCTCGGTCCGCCATCGGGCACGCAGGACGTCCTGCTCCGCCAGGGGAACCCCGGGTCCGAACCGGAGCAGGATCTCGCCGGAGTCCTCCCCTGCCGCCGCCGGAGGCAGGGTGACACGGTTGCGCTTGCCGAGGACGGTCGCCCGGGTGTCCGGGGCGGTGGCCCGGTGAGCGCGGCCGACCGTGGTGACCTGGTCGGCGACGGCTGGTGGGTGAGGTCCGGGAGCCGGGAGTGGGGCGCGCGGGTGCGGGCCTGCGGCGCTGTGGGCGTGGGCCGCCGTGGTGAGGTGGGCGGCGGTGCCGGACGGTTGGGACGAGTGGCCGGGTGCGGGAGCAGGGTTTTCGGGGGCGGTGGGGAGGGGGGCGGGGTGGGCTGTGGGCGCCGCCGGGTGACGGTCCGTCGGTGGAGTCGGGTGATCGGGGGCCACCGCAACGGGCGGTACGGGTGCCTCGGGCGGCGCGAACCGCGGGGTCGAGGCGGCGGTCGCCGCGCGGAGCGCCGTGCGGCGCAGGAAGTCCGCCGGGAGCGCCGCGCGCCCGGCCACCAGGGCGGCCCGGGCCGCCGCCAGCCCCTCCGACTCGGCGGTGGCGCCGCAGCGGGCGAACAGGTCCGCCGCGGGGGTTCCGGGCTGCGTCCAGGCGGCGGCGAGGGTGCGGGCCAGGGCGGCCCAGGCAGCGGTGCCGACCGCCTGGCGGTCGGCGTGCGGCGTGGCGCCCGGCACCGGTTCGGCGGCCATGTCCCCCAGCGCCGTGCCCAGCTCCGCCTCGGCCAGCAGGGCGACCCCGTCCGGGGCGATCACCACGGTGCCGGGGCCGAGTGAGCCGTGGGTCATGCCTGCCGTGTGCAGGGCGAGGAGGGTCTGGGCGGTCTCGTTGAGAATGCTGGCCGCGCTGCCCGCGTCCTGGCGAGGGCCATGGGCCGACGACAGGACGTCGGCCAGGGTGGGGGCCGGTGGGCGGGCCGTGAGGAGCCACACCTCGTCGGCCTCGGCGACGAGGTCGACCGTGCCGAGCAGGCCGGGCAGCCTGAGCTTCGCCGTGGCGAGCACCGCGGCCGCCAGGCGCTCGCGCGTGCCCTCGGGTGCCAGCAGGGAACGGTCGATGCGCAGCGCGCCGAGGGTGCGCTCGCCGGACCCGGCGGGGAGCAGGGCGTGCCAAGTGCCGTAGCGGGCGCGCCGTGACCAGCCGGACAGGGGGCGGCCGGCCACTGCGGTGGCTGTCGTCATGTCGATCCGTTCTCGTCGCGGCAGGGGGTGGCTCTCGGGTCCCTCGGGAGCGTGGTCAGCACGGCGGTGCGTCCAGGGAGGCCGTCTGGGGACCGTTCGCCGCCGCCGGATCGCTGCTGAGCGTGACGTCCCAGGTGCCCCGGCACGGGTGGTTGGAGAAGTCGGCCTCGAAGGTCAGGTCGTAGCGCGTACTCCCGGACAAGGGCTGGGACTGGGAGCCGTACGGGTCGGCGGGTGTGTCGACGTAGTAGTTCGCGGTGACGGTCAGCGGACCGGTGCCCGTCGTCTCGACCGACACCGCCGCGATGAGGGTGCCCGGCTTCTGTCCCCGCTGCCAGGAGCCGATGGTGAGGGTGACCGTGCCGGGGGCGGCCGTGCTCGGCGGCGCCGTGGCCGGCGGATCCGCCGGTGCGGTCGTCTCCGTGGACGGGGCCGGCGAGGACGGGGGCGGCGAGGACGACGGGCTGTCCGAGGGAGTGATGGAGGGCGGCGCGTCGGCCGTGGGCGACGGGACGACGGTCGGCGAAGTGGATCCGGAAGGTGAAGTTACCGGAGTCGTAAGCGAGTTGACCGGCGATGGGGTTGAACTCGCCACCGTCGTCGATGTCTCGTGCGGGCGGCCCGTCGCGTACGTCGCTCCGCCCGTGACGACCACCAGCGCGGCCACCCCACCGGTCACCGTCTTCCATCCTCCGTGTTTCAGTCGGCCCAGCAGGGTCAGCGCACTGGCCGAGCCGTCGAGCGCGGCGGTCGTGGTGAACGGGAACAACAGGGCGAGCAGCGCGGCGAGTTCGGCCAGTCTGCGACGGCCGCGCTCCTCCCAGCCGGCGCCGTAGCCTTCGGTGGCGGACCGTTCCAGGTCGGCGAGGAAGGTCTCGACGTCGGGCCGGTCCGCCGGGTCCTTGGCCAGGCCCGCGCGCAGGAGCACACGCACCGGCGCGGGTACGTCGTCCAGCGGGGCCGGTGCGCGCAGGTGCTGCAGGCGCAGTGCGGTCACGTCGTCGCCGGGGAACGGCCGCCGGCCCATCAGGCACTCGAAGAACACCACGGACGCCGCGTAGACGTCGGCCGCCGGACCGACGGGCTCGCCGTTCCACTGCTCCGGCGCCATATAGGCGGGCGTGCCCGCGGCCTCGGTCTCCCGGCCGCTGCGCACCGCTATGCCGAAGTCAACGAGGGCGCTGGTGCCATCGGCGCGGACCAGGACGTTCTCCGGCTTGTAGTCGCGGTGCACCACCCCGGCCGTGTGGGCCGCGGCCAGCCCGAGCAGGGAGCCCTTGAGCAGGACGAGCGCGGCCTCGGCGCCGGTCGCCCCGTGCCGGCGCAGCAGCTGGCGCAGGCTGACGCCGTCCACCGCCTCCATCACGATCGCGGCACCGGCGCGTGCCTCGACGTACTCGTACAGCCGCACCACGCACGGGTGCCGCAGCTCGCCGAGCAGCCGAGCCTCGGCGCGGAAGCGGGCCAGGAACTCCCGGTCCGCCCGTAGGCGTTCACTCAGGTACTTGATCGCGACGGGCACGCCGGTCGCGGTGTGCCGGGCGAGGAGGACCCGGCCGCCGGCTCCCTCGCCGAGCGTCCGGACGGCCGCGTAGCCGGGGACGGCCCAGGCGGTGTCGGTGGGCGTGTCCTGCGTCATGCCGCTCCCTCCACGGGTGCGGCGATCCCGGTGACCGGTGGTACGTCCTTCGCGTCGGCCCGGCGCCGTACCCGGCGCAGCAGCCAGCGCACGGGCGCGGACCACACCGGGAAGGCGACCAGGGCGACCACGGCCGCCTCGATCACGGTGGTCCACGGCTCGGGCAGCCGGCCCTTGAGCAGGTCGCCGATCCGGGAGCGCCAGGCCAGCAGGGCGAGGCCGAGGAAGCCGTAGGTGCCCACGACGACCGCGAGGCCGTAGGCGGCCAGGCCGGCCTGACGCGGGCCGGGCCGGTTGCCCGCGCGCAGGTCGCGCCACAGGCCCGTGCGGAAGTAGGCGCTCGCCTCCTCGCGCAGCCGGGGCACGCGCAGGGCGTCGGTCAGCGCCTGGTAGCCGTCCAGCGGCATCAGCGGGTTGAAGTTGTAGAGGGTGTTCAGGTAGAGGCCGAAGGCCAGGTGGTAGAGGATGGCCGAGACGGGTCCCGCGGGCAGCAGTGCCGCGCCCGTGGCGCACCAGCCGGCCAGCGTCGCCGTGGACAGCGGTCCGGACAGGGCCACCACGACCCGTGACCAGCGGGTGCCGAACCACATGTCGCTGGTGTCCACGAACGCGAACGGCATGCCCATCATCAGCAGGAACCCGCCGCGCCTGACCCTGCGGCCGTACGACTTCACGGCCAGCGCGTGTGTGAGCTCGTGGACGATCAGCGCGGTCACGTATCCGGCGGCCAGCAGGACCGGCCCCCACACGCCCGCCCCGGCGAAGTCCAGCAGGTGGTGGCCGTCCTGTGCGGCGAAGAACGCGACGAGGCCGCCGGCCACCGACAGCCAGGCGATCAGTACCCCGGTCCGGGTGAACAGCCGCCAGCCGAAGGCCTGGTAGAGCCGGGTCACCAGCCGGTCGAGGCCGGGGACGGACACCTCCAGCTTCAGCAGCGCCCGGTACACGGCACTCGCCGCGCGCCGCCAGCCCTTCGGCCGCTCCTCCTCCGGCCGGCCGGGCAGGCCGCGCAGCAGCCCTGCGTCGGCGAATCCGGCCAACGCCGACTCGATGCGGGGCAGGGCGAGTTCGCCGTAGCGGTCGGCGTAGGCGAACAGCAGGTCCCGTACGGTGTTCTCACCGTCGACGGCGTGCCACAGGAAGACCTGGCGCTCGTCCAGTTCCAGATAGCGGCCGGTCCGGGTGCTGCTGAGCACCCAGCGGGGAGCGCCGCGTTCGGTGGGCACCTGCTTGAGGGCCCAGCCGGAACGCCGTCGGGGACGCGCCGTGAGCGGGCCGTTCGCCTCCGGGGCCGCCTCCTGTCCGGCGGTGGGCAGATGGGTCAGCTGGGTGCCGACGACCATCGTGCGGGAGCCGATCCGGGTGTCGCGGGGCTGCTCGAACACCAGGCGTACGTCACCGACGGACAGCTCGGTGCCGTCGGCGAGGCCGGCCGTGCCACCGTGCAGGTCGACTCCGCCGACGGCGATGCCGTTGAAGGAATCCAGGTCCTCGATCCGGAAACCGTCGGCGGTGCGGACGATGCGGGCGTGCCGGCGCGAGACGCTGCCGTCGGACAGAACGACGTCGTTGTCCTCGCCCCGGCCCAGCGTGGTGACAGGCCCGGTCAGCGCGACGAGCAGCGTGGGGTCGTCGAGGCCGCGCAGCTGGGGCGCGGCGTACGACGTCGGTGCGGCACCCCGGCGCGGGGTGCCGCAGTGCAGGCAGTACGGGAAGTCGCGGCGCACGTGGACGCGGCAGACATGGCAGAGCATGCGGTGGCTCAGCCGGCGCCGGAACCGCTGGCGAACGTTCCTCCGTCGAAGCCTGCGTCGGCTTCCGCGGCGGGGCCGGAGCCCGGGAGGTGCGTGGCGGCGTTTCCGAGGCCGGACGCGGGCAGGCCGCCCTGGACGATGATGTGGTCACCGCTGCCACCCTCGTCCGAGGCGGGGAGGCCGCCCTGGACGATGATGCGGTTGCCACCGCCGGGCTCACCGATACCGCCGGGACGCCGACCGATGTTCTCCTGGCTGCCTCCGCCGTTTCCGTCGCCCCCGCTGTCACCGCCGCCATGGCCACCACCGCCGCTGGGACGGTTGGTGTTCTCCGGGTCACCACCACCCTCACCACCGCCACCACCGCCGTCACCACCACCATGGCCACCACCCCCACTGGGACGGTTGGTGTTCTCCGGGTCACCACCACCCTCACCACCGCCACCACCGCCGTCACCACCACCATGGCCACCACCCCCACTGGGACGGTTGGTGTTCTCCGGGTCACCACCACCCTCACCACCGCCACCACCGCCGTCACCGCCGCCGTCGCCGCCGTCGCGGTCGTAGATGCCTCCGTGACCGAAGTGACCGGCGTCCCCACCACCGTCCCCGCCTACGCCGCCGAAGCCGCCGTGACCGCCTGCACCGCCGAAGCCGCCGTGCCCTCCGAGGTCGCCGAACCCACCCGCACCGAGACCGCCCTCACCGAAACCGCCAGTGCCCGGACCGCCGTCGCCGAAGCCACCGTCGGCGCCACCGAACCCGCCGTCGGCACCTCCGTCGAACCCGCCGCCGAAGTCACCGAAGCCCCCCTCGGCACCCCCGCCGAGCCCGCCGAGATCCGCGCCCGAGCCCTCGTTGCCGTACTCGCCGAATCCGCCGAGGTCACCAAACCCACCGAACTCACCGAACCCACCCGGTCCCCCTCCCGCCGCTTCGGCCGGAGACCGGTCCGGCAGCGGGCCGCCGAGCAGGCTGTGGGAACCGGTCGAGGGCGTGTCGAGGCCGCCGACACCCTCCTGGCCCTCGGCGGGAGCGGACAGGTCGGCCGGGTGGACCGGGGAGGCCGGGCCCCCGGCGTCGTGGTCGCCGGAGACCTGGTCCGCCGGGACGGTGTGGGTCGCGGCAACGTCGTGTGACGTGGAGACGTCGTGCGCCGTCGCGGAGACGTCGTGCGTGGGAACGGTGCCGCCGGTCGTGACGTCATGATGCGCCAGCGCATGCGCCGCGCTTCCGAAGAACAGGGACGACTTGGACAGTCGTGGGTCGAGAGCGGCTGGTCCCCCGTCGGTGCCGGACTCGACGCGGAGGGAGCGCAGTGCGGCGACCTGAGCGGGTGACAGGCCGAGTCTTCGCGCCACCTCTCCGGTGTCGCCGTCGAGTTCGGCACGGAAGGCCGGGTCGACGGCCAGGCGCGTCAGGGCAGCACGATATGCGTCGTCGGTCATTGGTCCGGTCTCCGTCGGTCGTCGGGCACTGATGCCGATCGCGGCGGAGCCGAGGATCCCCCCTGGTCGGCGGCAACTGCCCTTTCCGGCCATCCCCGCCGATACCTGCTGGAGACGTTATAGAGCCTGGGCATGGGCGGCGCAAGAGCAGCGAGCAGGGCAGTTGAGGGGTGTCGGGCACCCAGCCGCACCGCGTACGCACCGATCAGATATGGCCACCGCCCACCGGCATGTCGACAAAACATCGAAAAGCCGGAGCCGGCCGCATCCCGCCGAGCGACGCGATCCGTGACTGGCTCGAAGGTATCTCCGGCGCCTGCCGCCGAGCCACTGGCCTCGATCGGAGGGGCTGGCCCGGATCGTGGTCAGGGGTTTTCGAACCGGCCGCGGCGAGCGTGTCGACGAGCCGGGGGGCGTCCGGGCCCAGAACGACCGGACCGAACACGGCCGGCTCGCCCGTGGCCTCCCGGCATCTACCACGCAGTCACCACCCGGACACCACCCCGGGTCCGCTCTTCGGTGCCCAGGAGCTGCGCGATCAGACGGAGGTTCCTCCGCGGGAGATCCGGTACAGCACACACGGGCGAAGCGGCCCCTCGGGCACGCTCGGGTCCTCGAAGTCGTCGGCCGGGTCCCGGGTCATACCGATCCGGCGCATCACTGCCTGGGAGCGAAGGTTGTCGACTGTCGTCGTCGCGACCACTTCCGGCAGCCCGAGGGCCTCGAAGCCGAAGGCCAGGCAGGTCAGGGCGGCCTCGGTGGCGTAACCGTGCCCCCATGCCGAGCGCTTCAACCGCCAACCGATGTCGACCCCCGCGAACGGCATGTCCTCGCCCACCTCGTCCAAGCCGGCACGGCCGATGAACTCTCCGGTCTCCCGAACCTCGAGTGCCCACCAGCCAAAGCCTCGCTCGTCGAACTCGGCCCGCATGAGGGCCGCCGCGGCATCGCTCTGCTCTCGTGTGAGCAGTTCCCCTAGGTGTTCTCGGACCTCGGGATCGGCGTTCATCGCCGCCCACGGTTCGAGGTCGGACTCCCGCCAGCGGCGGAGCAGCAGACGGTCGGTTCGCAGCTCCGGCATGCCGCCCAGCCAACCCGAACCGGATCGGGGTGTCGACCGGTTATGTCGAGCCCTGCGGTGCTCGCCGCGCGGATCCTCACGTCCCACACCACCCGACGGGACGGCATCGCGTCCGCTGCCGGCCGGTCAGCTGCCCGCCGTGACAGACAGTTGTGGATCTTGGTGCAGCTCAGGCCACGGCCCGCCGCAGCGCATCCGGGCATGGAGGCGCAGACGAGCTGTAACCGTCTGCCGTACGACCGACGGGAGCTCCTCGCGATCGGCGAGGGCGCGGAACCACGGTGGAGGGGTCGTCAGGGAGATTTCGTGCAGCTGCGCGAAGACCTCCACGGTCTTTCGCGCCAAGGCCGGCTCGCCAGAGGTGAGGGTCACGACGAGCCGTTTGCGACCGGTGGTGCCGAGCTTGTCCATGAGAGTGACCAGAAGTGCCCTCAGGCGGGCGGCCAGATCGTTGGTGAGGCTGGTCGGATGCGGCGTGTACGTCCGTAGTCGAGAGGACAACTCCCCAAGGCCGCTGGCTGCTTCCGCGGGGGCGACCGCCGCGATGCGCTTGAGAAGCCAGCCCAGCTCGCGCACGTTGACGCTGATGTATGTGTCCATGGAGCCGTCTTCCGGCAGGACCAGCTCGAACAGGGTGCGGAACGCCAGGTCCCGCTCCTCCTTCTTGTCGACGGGGGCGAGCCGGCCCCACATCACTGCCACGACGTGGCGGACAAGATGCTGTTCCTCGGATCCGGGGTCGCCCGGGCCGGAGTCCGGCATGAGCGCTGTCAGGTGATCCAGCAGGGGGATCGCGTCCGCGTACGTCCAGGCATCGGCTTGTGCGGCGGACTCGGCCATGTGCAGGACAGCCGTATGCAGGGGTTGGCCGGGCATGGTCTGCTCCAGGATGCCCACAAGGTCCGCCGGCGCCGGCGGCAGCCATCCGGCGTGGTCGGTCAGTGCCCGCCACAGCCGGTACCCCTCCCGCTTGCTGCCCTTGTCGTCCGTCGAGCACAATCCGTGGATCAGCTCGCGGAGCCGCCGCTGGTCGACGGGTGACGGTGGGTTGCCGTGTTGTCCAGCGGTGTCGACGGCCGTGGTGAGGAACGAGGTCCGCTTCGTGAGCGCGGCTTCCGTGATCAGGTAGCCCAGCATCTCCGGGTGATCGCCGACCACGTCCGTGAACGCCGTCCTGATGGCGCCCTGTGCGGCTGCGGTGGCCGGCATGGACCGGACCTCGCTGTTGCCCGCCCACTGCTCAAGAGCATGCAGCGCACCAGAGTGCCCGGCGACCGCGGCAGGCACCAGAAGCGCGGCAAGGCCTTCGGCATTCAGCCACAACTCCATCGGAACACCGGCCGGCAGAAGCTCCAGGAGAACAGCCGGGGCGGGAGACGCCTGTGCGACCGCATCCGCGAACCAAGCGGGCACAGCACGGCGTCGGCCCTCATGGGCGGGGGAGGGCAGCAGCCCCAGTGCATCGCGGCAGACCCTGCGCAGATGGCGGTCAAACGCACTCGTGGCACCGCCGCGGCGCAAGGCGGGAACCAGCACATGGTCCGAGGCCGCAGTCTGCGCTGCCGGGCTGGGCAGGTCGACCAGCAGACCGACCACCTCCTGGGCCGCGGGCTCCTCGAGCCGTCTGGCCACGAGACCTGCCCCGTGCAGGTGAGCACGCTCCAATGCCTGGTTCAGCGGAGCGGACAGGACGAGCCGGATCACTTCCAGGAGCTCCTCCTGCGGCAACGAGGCCTGGCATGCGGCCCACAGCGCACCCACGGCCTGTTCCACCGGCTCCAGATACAGGCTCTTCTTGCTCCCCGGCGCCCGGTCCTCGAGCAGCCCCTCAAAACATTCCAGAGCCGCACGCTGCGCCTTCGCGCGGTCGCGGGGATCTTGGACGCGCCGGGCCTCCTCAGCGGCAGCCCGTACGACGTCCGCGGCGACGTCGTACTTGCGAGCGGCGACCATCCGCCGGCAGACGGCGCCCATCCATGCCAGCGACTGGTCGGTGTCGTACGGGAAGGCGGCGCGCAGGAGGCCCAGGAAGCGTTCCTTGTGGGTGCTCAGCTCCTGCGCCGGCATACCGATCAGCCAGCCGAGCCGGTCCTCTTCGTCCAGGAACTCGATCGCGGAAGGCGGGTGCTGGTGAAGCAGGCGACGTACCGCCTCCAGCAGTTGCAGGCGCACGGTCCTGCTGCCTCGGTAGCCTGCTTCACCCGTGATTTCCCAGACCGCTTCCAGGTCGCTGACCCACCGGTCGGCCGCGTGGTGCCGATGGCCGGGCAGCACCTTCAGGAAGCGTTTGACGGCTTCCGGGGGTAGTGTGCGCAGTTCCTCTCGGGCGGTCCCGGTCACCTTGCCCGGTGAGCGCAGCTGGGCGTAGAACTCGATACCGACCGGCGCCAGGCGCTTGTCCCGCAGGAGCAGCTCAAGCAGTTCGTCGGACGTCCCCGGGGATTCGCGGGGCACCAGCTGGCCTGCCACGGCTGCCAGGACCAGGTCGTCCGGGTGCTTCAGCATCCGCTCGATCAGCTCACGGCCGCGCTGTGCGGTCCGCAGATAGTCGGCGACCATGTACTCGAAGAACGTCTGGTGGAAGAAGCGGACCGAGGACGTCTCGGGGATGGCCGCGACCAAGCCACGACGCCGGAGCTCGTCCAGGTCGATGGTGATGTCGTCCCATGACTTGTCCGGAAGCAGTTCCTCCAAGTGGTGCCCGTCCCTGCGGACATCCACTTCCAGGGTGTTGGCGGCGAGCATGTACCGGGCCAGCGCTCTGGCCGTGTCCAGCACGCTCCGGTCCGCGTACCGGCCTGCGGAGTGGTCCCCTTCCCCGGCTCGTGTGTCGTGGTGCACGCGCCGCCGTCGAAGCTCGTCGAAGAGGGAAGCGACGTCGATATCCTTGATGGGCGGGTCAGGTGCGTAGATGTCGAACAGCAGCCGCAGGTACAGCGGGTTGTCGCACACTTCCCGCAGCGGGAGGTCCCGGTAGACGGCGTCCGTGATGTCCTCTTCCAGACGCTCGGCGGCGCCCGCCCCGTACAGACGGTCCGGGCAGAACACCCGGCTGTGCCGTGCGATGGCGTCGCTGCGCTCACTGGGGCTGTACCAGCCCAGCATCAGCTGGGGCCGCAGGTAGGCATCCCTGCGCTGGGGTGGTGTCGCGCTCGGCTCCGGCGTGGACGCCTCCGCTGCCTCGGCCGCGGTCTCGTCGCCTTCGAGCGTCTCGAACGGCAACTGCATGGCCTCACCCGGCCGGCAGGAGACCACCACCGAGATCCCGGCCCGCCTCGTTGCCTCCAGCAGCTTCACCACGAGCTCTTGTCCTTCGCCGCTGTGCATCAGCAGGTCGAGCGTGTCCACGAGCAGGACAGGCGTCACACGTGTCGCTTCGCAGAACCGGACCGCGTCGATGATCTCGTCGACGGTCAGCGCCGTGGGCACGTCGGCCGCATCCGTGCGCAGACCGTCGAGAAGATGCGTCGCCTTGATGAACAGCGCTTCCGTGCCGGGCCGTTGGGACAAGGTGCGCTGCAGGCTCCACAGCACGGTGGTCTTGCCGGAACCGGGCTCGCCGGCGACAAGCTGCGCACAGCGCTCTGGAACGGCGGCGAGAACGATGTCTTCCACGCCTCTGACCACGTGGAGCTCCTCAAGCCGGATCCCCTGCCGGAACCTGGCTCCGGGCTCCATCACGACCGCCAGGTCACGCATCGCCTGCGCGGTCAGTCGGCGAAGCCGGCTGAGGGAACCTTCTCCAGGAGCGTGCGCCGCCTTGCGCAGGCCGTCCAGGTACTGCGGCGTCAGCCGGCGGAACACGGCCGTCTTCTCTGGCGGCCAGTCCTTGTCCAGGCCTTTGTCCACGATTCTGCGCCGCAGGGCGACGACGACGTTCGACAGCGACTCGGCGCTCATCGGGACGCTCTTGCCCTGGAACCAGTCACCGAGGGTGGAGTGTCCAACGCCCGACTCCCGGCTGATCACCTGGTACGTAGGCCGGTTCGCCAGCTCACGCAGGGACGTCAGCGCGGTGACGAAGTCTTCCTGCACGGTACGGAAACCCCCCTTGTCTCTTGCCCACTTCTTCCTACCGCACCGCGGCACCGGTCCGCCCCGGATCCGGCCGGAAAAATCCGGGCACTGCTGTGACCTGCGGATTCGGCCCCTGATACGGGAACGTCCGACGCCGGACGCCTCCGGAGACGGCCGGATGGGTGTCAGACGCCGCCCGGCGTCCGACACCCGTCATGGAAGGAGCGGTACCGTGCTCGACTCCGTCATCGCCGCCGCACCCTCGGCCACCTGCCACGCGTCACAGCCCATGGATCGGCTTCTGGCCGTGATGCCGTGGATCGCGATCGTGATCCTGATCAGCCTCGTCACCGGCCTGGCCGTTACCTGGATCAGCCTCAAGGCCGACGACAACCGATGGGAGGCGACGCGGCACGGGCTCACAGCCGCCATCACGTCCTTCGGACCCCTGCTGGCCGTAGTCACACTGGTGAGCACCTTGCTGACGACGTGCCACTGACCGCGGTCGATCCCCATACCAGGAGGTCCGTCGCCCCCGGGTCGGTCATCGCGTGCGGATGGATGAGCCCGCCGCAGCGCGTTCCTGAAGCGGGCGGGTGCCGCCCCGGTCTCTGAAGCCGGTTGTACAGGGTCCGCGTCCCTGGTCCGGGCCGACGCGCCTGCCAGGCGGTCCGTGCCGGCGCCACCGTCAGCACACGGACCGCCAGCCCCGGAGGACCGCCCGCCCCGAACGCCAGCGGTGCCGGCAGGCACATCGCCGTGAGCGCACGCACCGACACCTGGCGCGGCCTCGTGGCCGACAGCACGCACCACGCGACCCGCGCCGCGAACAGCACACCTGCCGAGGTCGCCGCGGGCAGCAGCGCTCGCGGCCGATACGGCGACGGGGCGCGCGCCTGTCACCTCAGGGCACCGGCCTGCGCGAGGGCCAGGGCCGCGGACGCAGAAA
Organism: Streptomyces sp. NPDC001135; assembly: GCF_053598395.1. NCBI lineage: Bacteria > Bacillati > Actinomycetota > Actinomycetes > Kitasatosporales > Streptomycetaceae > Streptomyces > Streptomyces sp. NPDC001135. The sequence goes on from NZ_JBSFKD010000013.1 coordinate 51,372, forward strand.
CAACTGGCCGGGAATCTCCACACACTCGCGCACACGACCAGCGTCCGGCTTCTCGCACTCACGGCCGCGATACCCACTCCCGGACCCGGGTAGCGTCGGTGCCCATGGACGTGGAACTGATAGACGGAGAGCCCGAGTTCGGCCGACTGATCGCCGAGGTCGAGGAGACCGGCGAGCGCGTCCGGCTCACCGCGGACGGCGAGCCGGTGCAAGTCCTGCTGCCGGCAGCCGAGCTGGCGGCACTGGAACACTGGGCCGCACGTCACAACAAGGGCGAGCGGCCGGAGGACGAGCCGGCACACGAGTACCCGCCGGGGCCGACGGCGTACGGCCCCTATATCGGCTACGGCCATCCGCACGGCGGGATGACGCTCACCCGGGGCCACATCGTCGTGGCCGAGTTGCGCGACGTGGAAACGGTGGCGTGGCTGGAGGAACAAGCGATGTACGGGCGTCAGGGGTACATGGGACCGAAGCAGTCGGCGGCGTTCGCCGAGTTCCTCGCCCGTCAGCCACCAGGCGGCGACGAGCACTGAACGGCGAACCGATCAGGCGGCACTCGCCGACGAGCGGTAACGCGCGAGGTACGGCCGGATGCGCGATCGGAGCCGCCACTCACACCCTGCGCCGGTCGGGAGGGCTGATCCAACGCCCCCGCCGGCCCGCACCCGCACGGGCCGCAGGAGGCCATGCGAAACGCTCACTGACCCGACAGGGTGACTTTGCGTCAGTTCGCGGAGGCGTTGCCGCAGGTCAGAGACCCTTGCAGAGGATGTTGCGGGTACTTTTTCCACCAGCCGTGTTTTTAGTCATAGCTAAAGGTGGCATCCTCATGGGGTGGCAACAAGCGTTGCCTCTCCTTGAGTTGGGGGTGCTGCACCATGGGCATTTTCGCCCGTGACGAGAGCCGGACGAACTTAGCGGCTGCCCGGATAGCGAGGGACGCCACGGCCTCCCTGGCCGGCCTGCTGACGGGTCTGGGCAAGACCCGCTCCGATCTGGCGGCAGCGATGGGCGTCAGTCCGGGCCGCGTCAGCCAGATCATGTCCGGTGACGCGAACCTGACGGTCCGGACACTGGCCGCCGTAGCGGAGGCACTGGATGCCGACGTGCAGATCACCTTCCGTGCCCGACCTCAGTCAGCGGACGCGAGTGCCCGCGACAGCACCGACGCACAGCCCTACAGGAGCAGCGGGCTGCCCGCCCACCGCTGAGCGTGAGAGTCGGCGCGTGGGTCCCAAAGCCATCCCTCGGCAACGGACCACTGTGCCGTTTTCCTTCAGCGGGTCAGCCAGCGGTCGAACCAGCGGCGCTGCGGTGGCAGCGCCGGATGGTGGAAGGCGTCGTTGGACGTCGCCTTCGCCCGCAGGGCCCGGAGCTCTTCGTCCTCGCTCCGGCGGCCGTGAACGTACGCGAAGCGCAGCAGGTGTCCGCACTGTGCGAGGGCCGTGCCGAACGCCTGCCGCCGTGCGATGAGTTCATCATCCGTCGGCTCACGCCCAACCTGACGGCATGCCTCGTCGAGACGGGTCTGCACGTCCAGCGCCGCGTCGAGCGCCTTCTCGACATCCGCGTAGATGGCGTTGACCGTCTTGGTCTCGGCGGCGAGCGGATGCCGTTCCAGCAGGTACAGCTTGAGGTCGTGGACGAACACCCGGAGCTGGGCCGAGGTTTCCACGCCGTGAAGGAAGCGGTCCGACCAGGTACAGGCGTCGAGGTGCACACGCTGCACCAGCCGCTCCCTGGCCAAAGCGATACCCAGCGTCATGAACTTGACGTACGGCTGAGCGGTCTCGTCCTGTCTGCGTCGGGGTAGCGCGGTGGCTCCCGTAGCGGCACCCGCGATCACCGGAGGAATCGACGCCGCGTGCGGCAGCAGCGCCACCGCGCCGGCCGCCACCACACCCATCAGCGCCAGCACGAGCAGCATCAGACCGGACGACGCCCAACTGCCCAGCAGCCGTCCCTTGCCCGAGAACTCCCGTGCCAGCCCGACCCACGCGATGACCGCGCTCACAGCGGCCGGTAACGCGTAATCAGCCAGCCAGGCATGATGCCAACTCATCGACGGCGCCCCCAGGACATCGCACGAACAGGCCGGACCGACATCAGCGTGCGGCAAGCCAAGCAGAGCTCCTTCCCGGCACGTCACACCAGCGCACAGTCCTCTCGCCGCACACCAGACGTCGAGAGCTGCCGCGAGTAGAGCTGATGATGTCAGTCGGCACGAGACCACGCCGTTACTTTGAGCAACAATCGGCCAGCGTGTCCGGACCCCGGCGGTACGACAGGCGGCGTGCCGAGGGTCTGGCCGCGTTGATCCGAGGTGCCTTTCCGAGGGTTTGGGCGCAGCGACGCGAGGGACGCGCCAGGACGTCAGTTCGTTGCCGCTGAGTCGGGAACTGTCATCGGGGGCTGAGCGTCTGACATGTCGTAGTGGGGACATTGTGCTGTCACAGCCAGTGATTGGTGCCCCTCCCGCCGACCCCGGGCGGTGGCGCTCTGCCATGAGCGCCAACTTGTTCTCTCCCAGAGATGGGAGGGGCCAAGTGAGCGGATGAATAGATGATCAACGATGTTTGTCACGTCCTGCAGTCGGTCCCATGGGACTCACTGACTCCGGTAATGGCTCCGATTCTCACGGCATGGCTGCAACGCAGGAATCACTCTGGCGTTCAGATCGTTGAGGTCAGGTGCTCCTCAAAGGACGAGGAGGGTGAGGGCCGATGCCCTCACTGCCGTCGGCACCGATGACGAGGTGGGTCTCGGATGAGATCCGCCTCCTGCCCGGCTCACTAGGGCGTTGAGCCGTGCACAGAGTCCCGGGGTTGCCCGGGACTCTCTCTTTGTCACCGCCGCCGGTATGCAGCGACGGACGCGGCGACGGCGTGGCCGCCATGAGGAGCGACGGCACCGGCTCCGGGATCAGGACGCGGGAGGTCGCCGAAGACCCCCGAGGAGGAGAGCGATCAGGCGCCGGGGGTCGTAGCGGGGGTCGTTGTCGCGTCCGATACAGAGGTTGCCGATGCCGCGCATCAGCTCGTACGGCTGCGTGCCGGGTCTGATGTCGCCGGCCTCGACCGCGGCGTCGAGCAGTTGGGCACAGACGGGCAGCAGGCGGTCGAGGAAGTAGTCGTGCAGCGCGGCGAAGCGGTCACTGTCGGACTGCAGGGCGTCGGCGAGTCCGTGCTTGGTGACCAGGAAGTCGACGAAGAGGTCGATCCACTGGCGCAGCGCGTCGAACGGGGAGGCGGCACTGGCCAGCAGGCTCGGGCCGGCCTCGGCGCATTCCTCGATCTGGTGGCGGTAGACGGCGGTGACGAGATCCGCCCGGGTCGGGAAGTGACGGTAGATCGTGGCCATCCCGACACCCGCCCGGGCCGCGATCTGGCGGATCGGCGCGTCGACGCCGGAGGTGACGAACACCTCGGCGGCGGCAGCGAGCACCGTCTGCCGGTTGCGCTGCGCGTCGGCCCTCTTGCCTCGCGACGGCGAATCCCCTGCAGGGCTCTCGGTGACCATCACGCAGTCCTTCTCCATTGATTGACAAAACGGAGCATCGCTCCGGATACTAAATGGAGCGGCGCTCCGCTTCAGGTTACCCGAGCGGGCCGCTCCCGACCGCCCTGTCCGTCGCCGGTCGCAGGAGACCAGCGGACGGCAGGTGCCACCGAAAGGGAATCCACATCGTGAGCACATCCGCTTCCACCAGCGCCGACGCCTTGGGCACGCCCGTCCCGGTGCTGTCCTTCAGCCCCGTGGTCCTGTCCGTACCCGGACGCCCCGTGGACCTCCAGGTACGGGTCTCCGCACCCGCGATCGGCACCGGCCTCCCCGTCATCCTCCTCTCCCACGGTCACGGCCCCTCCAACAACCTCTCCTCACTCAACGGCTACGCGCCACTCGCCAACTTCTGGGCCGCCCACGGATTCACCGTCGTCCAGCCCACCCACCTCACCTCCCGGACACTGAGCCACCTGGTCGCCGACGCACCCGGCGCACCCGACTTCTGGCGCTCGCGCGCCGAGGACATGACCCACATCCTCGACCGGCTCGACGTGATCGAGCGCACCGTGCCGCAACTCGCGGGACGGATCGACCCGACCAAGATCGCCCTCGTCGGACACTCGCTCGGCGGCTTCACCGCCTCGCTCCTGCTGGGCGCCGGGCTCAACGACCCCGACACCGGGAACGTGGTACACCTCGCCGAGCCCCGGATCAAGGCGGGCGTACTGCTCGCCGCACCCGGCAGAGGTGGCGAAGTCCTCAACGGGCCCATGGCGGAGCAGTGGCCGGTCATCGGGGCCGTCGACTTCTCCACCATGACCGCACCCGCGCTGGTCGTCGTCGGCGACAAGGACGACTCCAGGCACTTCACAGACATGGGGCCGGACTGGCACGCCGACCCCTACACCCTCGCCCCCGGCCCCAAGGCCCTGCTCACCCTGTTCGACGCGGAGCACGGGCTCGGCGGGATCGCCGGATACGACGCCGCCGAGACCACGGACGAGAACCCCGGGCGAGTCGCCGCCCTCGCCCGGCTCACCGCGGCCTACCTCCGCACCCGGTTCGACCCCGGCGCCCCCGCGTGGCAGACCGTGTGCGAGGAACTGACGAACGGACCCGACGCGGTGGGACGGGTCGAATCCAAGTAGGCCCTGCGCCCCCACAGGCGCCGTGCCGGGCGAGGCGGACGGGGCGCACGGGGACGGTCAGCGGGCTCGTACTCGGCGACGGCGTCCGGCCGGTCGGCCGCCACGGTGTGACGCGCCTCGGCACACAAGGCCCTCAGCCGTGATCGGCTGCCTCCGCACCCTGCTGCTCGTTGAAGATGATCTCTTATGGGCTGCAGGCAGGACCACGGTGTGGCCGTTGTCGGCCTCGATCACGGGCTGTACAGCCATACGCCCCTCGCCGGACTCGGCCACCTGCGCGCCTATGGCCCTCTGCACACGAAAAGGTGGGCACCCGGACGGGGGCCCACCTTCGCGGCGCCGGTGTCATGGGCCGACGTCACCTGTCCACTGGCGCGCAGGCGCGCTCAGAGAACGACGACGGTCGACTCGCGGGCGTAGCTGAACCCGTCGTTGTCGAAATAGAAGACGGTGACCTTGACCTTGTCTCCCTTGACGAAGTACGAACCCTGGGCCGTGCGCATGGTCACCTGGGCGATGTGGTTGTCGGCGTCACAGACCAGCTTGTCCTTCTTGATCGTGCCGGCGGCGTTGCCCTCGCGATGGCTGCCCGTGGCGAGCGTCCTGGCATTGGCCACGAGCTCGTGGTCCATGCCCGGGTCACAGGAGTAGGTGACCTTCACCTGGACGTTCGGCTTGTGGAACGCCACATTGTCGATGGTCAGCACGTTGGCCTTCGCCGCTGCCATGGGGGCAGCCGCGAGGACACCCGCACCGACCATCAGGGCAGTGGCCGCGGTCCCGGCAAGGCGTCGCCGGATACTGGTCGACTTCATCGATTCTCTTCCTTCCCCCTGCACGGTCACCCTTGGTCTGAAGCGTGGAGAAATCTCCAACTTGGCGGGTGACTGCAACAGTTGATCGATTCTGGACCCGAATCCTACGTGATCTTCCGTGCGAGTGGCGGGTGATGGCCTGCCCGCCGGCGCCGCACTGCCGCGCAGGAGGGCGCGTCCCCACACAGACACGACAGGGCCCCGCCGAAGCGGAGCCCTGCGGAGTGTGGTTGAGCGGACGCCTGCTGCCGACTACCAGGTGGTGGGCAGGTAGTTGTAGCAGTAGGCGGACCTGGTGCCCTGGTGCGAGGCGTCGTTGGGCATGTTGGAGCCGGTGTAGTACGGGTCACCGTGCGACATGATCGCGTTGCCGGTCTGCCGACCGACGACGCCGTCCTGCGTCAGCCCCATCTCGCCCTGGAACTCCTTGATGGCCGCCCGGGTGGCGGGCCCGAAGGCGGAGTCCTCGGCGATCTGCGGCGCGTCGGAGCCGGACGTGTGGAGCCAGTAGTTGATGTTGTGCTGGACACACCACACCGCAGCGCCGCTGTTCGGGTAACCGGAGCCGATGTCGGAGGCACCCGTGCTGGCGCTGGCCGAGGTGGCGACGCCGATCAGCGCGGCGCCGGTCATGGCGGCGACCATACCACCCTTGACGATCTTGGACTTGAGGCTCATGAGACTTCCCCCGTCTGCGAGTTGTGATGCCCGAATCCCTCGGACTGTCACGAGGCTCGCACAAAATGATCATGAACTCAACACGCATAGATGCAGCGGCAGGGGGCGGCAACCAGAGCGAAGGGCCGAGTAGTTGCGGGCGCGGAGCCTCGTTCGCAGCGGGGACCGGGCGACGGTGGCTGGAGCCCCGGACAGTGAAGGGGTCCTCGGCGCGGGCAAGGGGCTGGTCGGCTCCGGCGGAGTTCCGGGTGCGGGTGCGGGCGGAGTGGTCGGCGAGTTGGACGGTGGGGGCCGGTCCCGTCTCTTGTGGGAAGCGGCTGCCGTATCGTTACGGCTCATGTGGCCAGGAGAGCAGTCGTCGAGGGACGGACAGAACCCGCAGCAGCCCCCGGTGGGAAGTCCGTCCAACCCGTACCAGCAGCCTGGCCCGCCGAACCCGTACCAGCAGCCCGGTCCCGGCCCGTACCAGCCGAACTCCTACCAGCAGCCCCACCCCTGGCAGACGCCCACACAGCCGGCCGCCGGCGCACCGGTGCCCCCACCGGCGGGTGGCGGCCGCAACCGGACCGGACTCGTCGCCGTCATCGCCGCGGCAGCCGTCGTGCTCGCCGCCGGCGTCACCGGATTCCTCGTGCTCGGCGGCCACGGGCACGACGAGCCCGGCCCGAAGCCGACCAACACCACATCGCCGTCGCGGAGTTCCGCCGCCTCCCGGGGGCCCGTCACCCCGACCGCCACGGTCAAGGGCTGGAAGGTCGTGACGAACCCGACCCAGCACATCGCCTTCGATGTCCCGCCCCAATGGGAGACCCAGTCCCCCAGCTGGGTCACGTACGTCTCCAAGGACGGGGACCCGGATGACAAGCCGCTCATCGCGATACGCAATGTCGCGATGCTGCAGAAGAAGTGGTGTTCCTCGGACGACAACCGGGACGGCACGTTGGAGAACACCCCGCTGGCCCAGGTGGGCACGAGGGGCAACAACGGTTACGGAAGCACGCGGGAGATCGCCGGCTCCGACTCGCGGACCTGGGTGTACGGGGCGTACGCCCAGCCGGACAAGAAGAAGGTGAGGACCGGCACCGTCGAGTCGTTCACCACGAACTCCGGGCTCAAGGGCACTCTGGGCACCGCCTGGTCCGTAGGCGCGAAGAAGTCCGAGAAGTGCGCCACGGACGGGAAGGCATGGGTCTTCGGCTTCAAGAACAGTGCCGGGGATCTGGTCTCCTGGTCGTTCTTCGGCGCCAAGAACGTGGCCGCCGAGGTACCGGACGCGACCATTCGGAAAATCGCCTCCACGGTACGGCTTTACGAGGCCCCGTCGAGCTCCTGACCCCACACACGGCTTGATCTCCCGGACTGTCATGTTTCGACGGTGCCGCCTGGCAGGTCTGCCGAGAACGGGGCAAGCAGGGCCGCGGTCGCCGGTGCGGACGGCACACCGGTCCGGGTCGTGAGCCGGTACCGGTCAGTTGCCGTCAGGGTGACCACTTCCTGGATCGCCTCGACGCGTACTCCGCTGAGCACCGGCAGACACTGGTTCACAGGGGAGGCGACACCAGGTCGCTCGCCATCCAAGATCATGAAACTCGGCGCGCCGAGGGGTGATTTCGGACATTTCTCACTAATCTCCGTTTGCTGTAAGGAGTCGACCCTTCACTCATCGATCCACATCGCCTCACCGGAGATGACATGTACAAGCTTCGCAAGGCCGCCGTCCTGGTCGCCGCCCTCAGCAGCGTCGGCGTGCTGACCGCCGGCACCACCCACGCCGCAGGCTGGGGCCGAGGCGACGGCCACGGGGGCAACCGATACAGCGTCCAGCAAAGCACCCAGTGCAAGTCCCACGACCTGAACATCGACGTCCTCGGCGCGGTCGGGCTGGTCAACGGTCTGCTGGGCAACGGGCTCAACGGCGAGGGCGACGCGGGCAGCCAGGGCACCCACCTGGGCTCGACGATGGGCTGCAACAACAGCGCCTTCTAGACGGGCCCTTGGCGCCACCAGAGGTCACAGGCGGTCAGCGAACGGCTGACCGCCTGGCTGGTACGGAAGCCACCACTGGCGGGTCTCTCATCCGCCACCAACTCGGCGACGGATGACGTGGAATTCACCCAGCGCCGCTTCTGATCGGATCGTTGCGGGGGCGGGGGCGGAGACGACGTGGGTTCGCGCAGGTTGACGACGGCAAGGGATCAGTTCTGGTTGACCGGCCAGACTGCCGCCGGATCGCAGTGGTCCGGACAGGCGAGCAGGTAGACCTCGTTGCCGAGGAACAGCCAGTAGGTATCGGGACTGATGCTGTAGGGCTGCTCCGGCCGGCCGGGCCGGATGGCGAACCGCATGTGCTCAGGCACCTGGCAGATGTACATCAAGTCCGCGCCGCACGAGCACCGGTAGTACTCGGGATCCTGAGCCCAGGACGGCGTACCGCCCACCTTGAACGTCTGGGCTCCCAGTCCTCGCGCATCAGGGGTGTCGGCGAAGGGGTGCAGGGTCAGCGGCAGGGCGCACACGGATGGTTCGGGCTCCGCCGCCGCACGCGTTGCGTTGCGCTGGAGCAGCACGCGCCAGAACGGACGTGGGTAGGGCGGCTGCGGAGCGTCCCAGTACCGCGGGACGAGCCGGCCGGCGGCGGTCTCCGGTTCGGATGCGTCGTTGTGCATGCTGCAGTGGAAGACCAAGAGGTGGTCTCCGCCGAAGTGCTCCAGGTCTGCCGGTAGGTCGAGCTGGAAGAACAAGGTCATGCGAATGCCGCAAAAGCACTCCGGCCACTCCTGGGCTTCATCGAGGAAGGGCCAACCGCCCACCGAGTTCCGCATCGGCTGTTCCAGCGGCTCGGTTCCGATCTCGATCGCATGGGCAGGCAGCACCGCCTGCGTCTTCCTCACCTCAGGTTCGAGCATCCACACACCCTAAGGGGGCCCTTGTGACAGCTGATCACAGGTGAGGTGGTCCGGGTGCGGGCGGTGTGACCACGACGTCGGAGCCGTCAACTTGGCGGGGCCCCAGTCGGCCCCCTGCGCAGTACTCCACCGACGCAGCCCCTGGGCACAGGGCTCGTGATGCCACCTCGACTGACACCTGGGTGAGATGCCTCGCACCATGGGAAGGAGTGGATCACGACAGGCAGGCTGCCGTGTCCGGTCCCCGGTCTCCATGGCCACGTCCCGCGGTCAGGGCTGGGCATCCCCCGTCGGCTCCGGCCGTGTCGCGCGACGCCGGCGGTGGTACGAGATGGTGACGGCGCCGAGCAGCGGCCCCCAGGCGACCAGGGGCAGGTAGAGGAATCCGACGATGGTGTTGCCGAGTGCGGTCATATCGGGGTGGGGGATGGCCCACCAGGCGACGAACGGCGTCCACAGAACGGTCAGTGCGACGGCGGCGACTCCGGCCGGGACGACGGCCGCCAGCGGGTGGATCGGGCGGCCGCCGAGCAGGGGGATCCAGCGCGGAACCACCTCGCCCCAGGGCCGGACGAGGCCGAGCGTGAGCAGTGCCAGTGCCTCGCTGGCCACGCTGAGGCCGACCACGTACACCGCACCCCAACCGGTCAGGCCCATCGCCGCATAGCCTGCGTCGGTGTACCCGGCCGGGTGGCCGGTCGCCAGCAGGAGGCGCCAGATCCCGGTCGGCAGGGTGACGAGCGCGGCGGCATGCGCGGCCCGGACTGCCCATCGGGGCGGGGGCGGAGCGGCGGGATCGAGCCGAGCGGTGGTCATGTACACCATCCTGTCGGCGTACCGCCCTCACGACGTCGGTTCTGGGGATGAGCTTCCGGACCGGCCCAGGATGGAGATCCGTACGGCCGCCTCACCCTCGAGAGGGAGGTGCGTTCGTTCTGCTCCACCTCCCGGGGTCGACGACTCCGGTGGCCCATGGTGCGGGAAGCCGGTCGACTTCCCATCGACGTGTCAGGTGGCGACGGCAGCCGGCCACCAGCGACCTGTCCGCTGCTCTCACCGCATGTAGACGGTCCGAAAGCCTGCCGTTAACCTGCATGAGTCAGGTCGGGGGCATGCCAGGGGGCTGGCGGTATGGACATTGATGGTCGCATCGACTCGTTCATCGCCCACGACCCTTCACGAGCCGTGGTGCTGTCGTCCCTGCGCGGAACAGACCTCTGCGTTCACCGCAACGCCCACCAGGTGTTCCCCGCCGCCAGCCTGATGAAGGTGCCCCTGGCCCTCACCGTGCTGGAGCGAGCGGACGCCTCGCGCGTGGTCAAACGGTCCGAGCTGCAGCGCACGGCCTACCCGTCGCTGCTCGAGGTGTTCGATCCTCAGCACGAGTTCACGTTGGCCGAACTGTGCGGCCTGATGCTGGCCACGAGCGACAACCCCGTCGGCGCCTTCCTGACCGAACTGGTCGGCATGGACGCGGTAACGGCCACCGCCACACGAGCAGGAGCACAACGGACGTACATGCGTGTGGGATTCAGCGACGCCGAGCTGGGCCCGCAGGCCAGGGACAGCACCACGACAGCCCACGACATGGCCGCCATCCTGCGCTACGCAGCTACTCGGCCTGGACTGCGCGGCGTGATCAAGGCCATGCGCAACAGCATGCGCAACTTCCGTCTGCCGCTACGCCTCCCTGACGACCTGGCCGTCGCTCACAAGACCGGCAGCCTGCGTGGCCTCGCCCACGATGCCGGCGTCCTCTACGGGCGCGACAGTGATGTGATCGCGGTGTTCCTCACCGACAACCAGGAGGACACCGCCACCGTGGGCATCCAGATCGGCGACTGCATCGCCGATGTGTGGCATCAGCTCGGCGAAGCCGCGTAACCGGGCTCGCGGACGGGGGTCCCCGGATGACCGACCAGCGCAACGTCATCGCCGAAGTCCGGCGCACGGTCCGCATCTACAACCTTCTGATACTCGTCGTGGGAGCGATCGCTCTCGTCATCTCGGTGAACCGCGCCCACGGCGACGTGATCGTCAAGTGCCTGGAGGTGATCGGCAGCACCCTCGTCTCGGCTGCCGTGGTCAGCATCATCTTCGGCCAGATCACGATCCGCGACACAACACTGCAGGTTGACCAGGCCATCGACCGCGCTCTGCGTGAAGTCCTCGAACCCATAAGGGAAAACCTCTTCGCCGGCGCCCTCGCCCGCTACCGGTGGGACTGCCACCTGGACGGCCTCGCAGTCGACGGATACGCCGTCCAGGCGATGCGCATCTCCTACCAAGTCGCGAACCTGCCCACAGAACTCCGTTTCGTATGTGTCTCCTCACTGTCGGACGAACCCTTCAGCACCCTGGTCGGCGACAACAGATACGCGTTCCGCTGGCAGATCGACGAGGGTCTCGCGCTGACAGACCGAACCTGCTTCCGCGTCGATCACGTCCGCGTCAACGGCCAGGAACTCCCCCAAGCGCCACCGCGCCAGACGGTCCTGCGCGGGTCTCCCGCGATCGAATACCGGTTTCCGCTGTCGGAGCAGCGCCGCCACCACGGTCTGCACTACGTCGAATTCCACGTCGTCGCCCGCAAATACCTCGGGTCCGACCGTGAAATCCGGGTCCAGGCCACCACCTTCAGGCCCATCCTCGATGCGGAGTACCGCCTCACCGTGGGCGAGACCATCGGTTCCCAGATCCTGAACACACAGGTGTCCGGGCTGAGCCGACTCGGTGCGAGCGGACTGACCCAGCACGGCCGTACCTATCCCGAAGCGTTCGGTCAGGTCGCCGCCTACGCCATCTTCACCACGCCGCTGCAGACGGGAAGCACCGTCGTCTTCACCGTCGACCGCGGCAACCCGCGTCGGGCAGGCCTGAGGGGCGGAGCATCCTGAGCCGACGAAGTACGGCACAGGATGCTTCCTGCCGAGGTGCCGCACCCATAGCATTTCAGTGGCGTGTGGCATTGCATAGGGGACTGGCCGGTCCGCACCCCTGCCGGAAGGCTCCCCGGGCTCCCTACCATCCGCGCCATGGATCTAGAGGTACGGCACTTGCGAGTGATCTGCGCGATCGCGGAGGCCGGAAGCCTGACCCGTGCCGCCGCGTCGCTGTGCATGACCCAACCGGGGCTCAGCGCCCAACTGCGGCGTATCGAGGCCATGCTGGGCGGACCGATCTTCGACCGGGGGCAGGCCGGTGCCGTGCCCACCGCGCTGGGTGAGCTGGTGCTGCCCCGGGCGCGGGCCATCCTGCCGGGCATCGACGGCCTGCTCTCCGACACCGCCCGCGCCGCTCACTGCGGGACGGCCCCCGGCCGTGTCCGTCTCGGATCGGTGGGCGCGCCGTTGCTGGCCGATCTCGTCCTGGCGGCAAGGGAGCTGATTCCCGGATCGGACGTGACGACCCGGTGTCAGTACTCCCCCTCGCCGCTGGTGGACGACCTCTCGGCGGGGCGTCTGGAGGCGGCGGTCCTCGGGGACAGCCCCGGGCATGAACTCGCCCCCCGCGAGGGAGTCGTGCTGCGCCCGGTGGCCACCGAGCCCCTCTTCGCGCTGCTGCCGTCCACCCATGCCCTGGCCGGCCGCGAAGAGGTGGGTCTGGAGGAACTCATCGCGGATGACTGGGCCATGCCGCATCCGGACAGTGATCGTACCCGGGAGTACTGGGCGTCCGTCTTCTCCCGGACGGGCCGTCAGCCGCACGCCCCCTACGAGGCGGAAGGCCGGCAGCTGATCGACATCGTCCGGGCAGGCCTGGCCGTCAGTCTCTGTCAGGCCACCTTCATCGAGGTGCCGGGCGTCGCCGTCCGCCCGCTCGCCGGTGATCCCCTCTGGTACCGCCACGTGCTGGGCCTGCGCCGCGACGGACCGCTGGCCGCCCACGGTGACGCGGTCGTCCGCAGGGTGGCCGAGGGGTATCTCGCCACCGGTGCCGCCGCACCGGCCTACGCACGATGGCACCGGCGCCGCCCGAAGTCGCTGTGCCTGCCCGGGTGAGCCACCGCGCGGTGAAGACCGGCTCTCACTGCCGGGCGACAGAGATCTCGTCTTGCAGGGGGGCGCTGCTGTCGACATCGATCCGGACTCCTGTGGCGGGATCGGTGAAGGTCTGGCCGGAGTGGAATGCCGCCATGTCCAGGGCCCGGCAACCCGACGGGGGCGTGGCGCCGGGGTTGCCGTTCACGACCTGGATGGGGCCGTAGCCGGTCGGGGTCGAGGTGTCCACCTTGTAGACGAGCACGCCGCTGGAACAGGCGTGTCCGTCCGCGCCGACGGCCCTGCGGGATTCGGCGACGTAGGCGGTGGTCTCGCCGGTGGGAATCACCGCGATCTTCTTCCCGCCGGGGCTTTCGACCGCGTTCAGGCGGACGGTGCGGGTTCCGGCCGAGGGAAGGCAGGCCACCTGGCGGTCGTCGATCCAGCCGAGCTTCCACCGCTCCCAGCCCAGGTGCTGTGGGGCGGCCCCGGCGATGTCGCCCATGAGGTCCCAGCCGCCGACGAAACGGTGGTAGTCCGTACCGGTGAACGCGTAGAGGTCGGGCAGGCCGAAGGTGTGGCCGGTCTCGTGGTCGGCGACCTTGAAGCCCCAGTGCCACATGTCCTGCCCGAAGGTCACGGCCCACTTGACGCGCCTGCCGTCGGCGGTGACGCCCGCGGTGGCGGGGTCGTACAGGTACGTCGGCGAGAAGCTGATCGCGGCGGCGGACTTCGCCGGGACGATGTAGACCATGTCGTACCGGGAGAAGTCGGCGTACGCGTCCGCGGCCGCCACCGCCTGCCGGACGTACGCCTCGTGCTGCTCGAAGGTGATCCCGCGCTGGAAGCCGTAGCTGGTGGAGTCCTGTGGCATCCGTATCCACCGGTCCAGTGGGGTGATGTCGAGCGAGGCCCGGCCGTAGGAGTCGCGTTTCATCCAGTCGGCGGCCGGGGCGAGTTGCCGGTAGTAGTCGGTCGTGGCACCGGTGGCCGGGGCGTCGGGGAAGTCGACGAACAGCATGAGCACGTGTGTGGTGCCGAGGGGCCGCTGGAACTGGGTGTAGTCGGTGGCGTGGCCCTCGTCCGTCCAGCCGGTCCGGCCGGGAAGCGCGCAGTCGGCGGCCGGGGCGGTGCTCCGCGCCGGCGCTGCGGTGGCGGTCGGAACGGTGACCGGGAGCGTCAGGAAGGCCGTCGCCGCCGCACCCGCGGCAAGGGCTCTGAGCCTCTGGGGGGTTCCGGACATGTCTCCTCGTGTGTGTCGTCGGGATGGGGCGGGGACGTCAGGCCCGTCCGGCGGCCATGTCCATCAGGCGGGACAGCACGCCTTCGCCGGACGCGGTCACCCCGTCGTGCTCCCACTCGTTGGTGACCCAGGCGCGCAGCGCGCCGACCGAGCGCGCGGTCGGCAGGGACAGTTCCGCGGGGACGTACATGTCGTCGTGGTAGACCACTGCGGCCACCGGCACCTGGTTGGCCGCCAGCCGCGACGGCGCGTACAGCGCGGGCCAGTCGGCCCGCTCGGCCAGCAGTCGGGCGGCGTCACGGAACGGCCGCAGCGCGCTGATCTCCTCGTACATCCAGGGATAGAACATCTCGCCGGTGAGCAGCAGCGGGTCGGTGTCCTCGGCGAACTCGGGGCGGTCGGCGATCGCGCGGGCGGCGGCCCAGTCGGTGGGTTTGCCCCCTTGCGCGAAGCAGGCTTCCTGGAGCACGGCGAAGAGCGGGTTGTCGACGAGTCCGGTCAGGTGGGTGACCTGTTGCAGGAAGGTCGCCGAGAGGTCGCCGTCGGCGCCGACGGCCTCGTCCAGCAGCCAGTGCAGGCGCGTGGGCCCGTCCCCCATCCCCAGCATCAGGCCGAGTGTGCGCAGCCGCCGTACGGTGAGCCGGTCGCCGTCCGGCAGGTGGACCGTGCGGCGGTGGAGCCGGTCGGCGATCCGCCGGACCAGGTCGCGGTCGCCGGGGTAACGGGCGTAGTACGCGGTCACCTTCTCCCTGACCCGGGGATAGGTGGCCGCGTAGACGTCGTCGGCGGTGGCGTCCAGGCCGGGCAGGCCGCCGGTGATGTAGCAGGCGCGCAGGCCCTCGGGGGCCTGGGAGAGATAGGTGAGGGTGATGAAGCCGCCGTAGCTCTGGCCGAGCGTCTCCCAGGGCTCGTCGCCGCACAGCTGATGCCGGATCAGCTCCGCGTCGGCGACGATCGAGTCCGCGCGGAGGAGGGCGAGGTGGTCGGCCAGCCCCCGGGGGTCGGGGAACCGTGCGGCCGACCGGGCCGTGACCGGGGTGCTGCGGCCGGTGCCGCGTTGGTCCAGCAGCAGCACCCGGTGGGTCCTGAGGGCGCGGGCGAGCCACCCGGAGATGGCGTTCAGCGGCCGGGGCGACTTGCCACCGGGGCCGCCCTGCAGGAACAGCAGCCAGGGCAGTCGCTCGCCGGCCCGGAGCGGGTCGGACACTTCCCGGGCGAACACCTGGATCGAGGTTCCCGCGGGGTCGGTGTGATCGAGCGGTACGGTGAACTCGTGGTCCGTCACGGCGAGTCCGGGCAGGCGGTAGGTACGGCTCATGCGGTCCTCTCCTCGGCAGACGGCTCGGAGACCGGCTGGGCCAGCGGTTCGGGGTAGTGGCAGGCGACCTCGTGCCCCGGGGCGATCGGGTGCAGCTCGGGCCGTTCGGCGGCGCACCGGTCGGCCGCCCTGGGGCAACGGGTGCGGAACGGGCAGCCGCTGGGCGGATCGAGCGGACTGGGCAGGTCGCCGCTCAGCACGATCCGCTCGCGGGTCCGTTCGGCGTCCGGGTCGGGCAGCGGTACGGCGGACAGCAGGGCGTGGGTGTAGGGGTGCGCGGCCTGTCCGTAGAGCGTGTCCCGGTCGGCCGTCTCCACCACCGTGCCCAGGTACATCACGGCGACGCGTGTGCTGATCTGGCGGACCGCGCCGAGGTCGTGCGCGATGAACACGTAGGCGAGGCCGTACTCCTGCCGCAGGTCCTTGAGCAGGTTGAGGATCTGCGCCTGGACGGACACGTCGAGCGCGGAGACCGGCTCGTCGCACACCACCAGTTTCGGCCGCAGCGCCAGTGCCCGGGCGATCCCGATGCGCTGCGCCTGGCCGCCGGAGAACTCGTGCGGATAGCGGGCGGCATGCTCGGCCCGCAGGCCCACCCGCTCCAGCAGCTGTTCCACCGGTGCGTCGGGGGTCAGCCCCTGGTAGCGGTACGGGGCCGTCAGGATCTGGCGGACGGTCAGGCGGGGGTTGAGCGAGGAGAACGGATCCTGGAAGATCATCTGCAGGTCGCGGCGTACCGGCCGCATCATCGGCTCGTCCAGCGCGGTCAGGTCCCGTCCGGCCACGGTGACCGTGCCCGAGGTGGGCTCGATGAGCCGGGTCAGCAAGCGGGCGACCGTGGACTTGCCGCAGCCGGACTCGCCGACCAGGCCCAGCGTCTCCCCCGCGTCCACCCGCAGCGACACTCCGTCGACCGCCCTGACGTGCCCGGCGAGCCGCCGGGTCAGGCCGTGCCGTACGGGGAACCGTTTGACCAGGTCGCGCGCTTCGAGCAGGGGCGCGTTCACGCGGTCACCTCCGGTGCCGACAGGGTGGGCAGGCGATCGGGCAGCGGTCCGTCGACCCGGGGCACGCAGGCGAGCAGGCCCTTGGTGTAGGTGTCGCGCGGGCGGTAGAACACCTCGCGGACCGTGCCCCGCTCGACCGCGCGGCCGCCGTACATCACGACGACCTGGTCGGCCAGTCCCGCGACCACGCCCATGTCGTGGGTGATGAGCATGATGGCGGTGCCGGACCGTTCCCGTAGCTCCCGCAGCAGGTCCAGGATCTGGGCCTGCACGGTCACGTCGAGTGCGGTGGTCGGTTCGTCGGCGATGAGCAGGTCGGGTTCCAGACACAGGGCCATCGCGGTCATCACGCGCTGGCGCATGCCGCCGGAGAACTCGTGCGGGTACGCGCGGGCTCGCCGCTCGGGCTCGGGGATGCCGACGCGGTCCAGCATCCGTACGGCGACCCGGTGTCCCTCGCGACGCCCCGCCCGGCGGTGTGCCCGGAATGCCTCGGCGATCTGGAAGCCCACCGGGTAGTAGGGGTTCAGGCAGGACAGCGGGTCCTGGAAGATCATCGCGATCCGGTCTCCGCGCAGCCGGCGCAGCGCCCGCCGGTCCATGCCGGTCAACTGCCGTCCGTCGAAGCGGACTTCACCCGTGATCCGGGCGTCCGGCAGCAAGCCCATGACGGCCAGGCTGGTCACGGACTTGCCGCTGCCCGACTCACCCACCACACCGAGCACCGTTCCGGCGGCCAGGTCCAGATCGAGTCCGTCGACGGCGCGTACGCCACCCGCGAAGTCCACGGTCAGATCACGTACGGTCAGCAGGGTCATGCCACGGCCCTCACTCTCGGGTCCAGGAGCGCGTAGACCAGGTCGACCGCGACGTTGGCGATCACCACGAACCCCGCGGCGAAGAGCGTCACCCCGAGGATCACGGGCTGGTCGGCGCTGTTGATCGCGTCGGCCGCGAGCTTTCCGACGCCGGGCAGGCCGAAGACCGACTCGGTGATGAGGGCGCCGCCGAGGAGCGCCCCGAGGTCCATGCCGAAGATCGTCACGATGGGCATCAGCGCCGGCCGCAGCGCGTGCCGGCGCAGCACGGTCGGCTCGGGCAGGCCCTTGGCGCGGGCGGTGCGGACGTAGTTCTGGCCGAGGCTGTCGAGCATCTCGCCGCGGGTGATCCGGGCGTAGATGCCGGCATAGAGCATCGCGAGCGTGATCCACGGCATGACCATGGACTGGGCCCAGCCGACGGGGTCCGCGGTGAGCGGGATCGCCTGCGGGTAGGGCAGCAGGCCGAGCTTGACGACGAGCAGGTACTGCAGCATCAGGGCGGTGAAGTAGACCGGCAGCGAGACGCCGCCGAGCGCGGCCGTCATCGCCGCCCGGTCCCACAGGCTGCCGCGGCGCAGTGCGGAGACCACTCCGGCCGTGACGCCGACGATCAGCCACAGCACCGCCGCGCCGACGGCGATGGAGATGCTGACCGGCAGCCGGTCCGTGAGCATCCGCCACACCGGCTGATCGGTCTGGAAGCTGAATCCCAGGCACGGTGCGGGGCAGTGCACGGCCTGCGCGCCCGTGCCGTAGCCGCGGCCGGCCACGATGCCGACGAGATAGTCACGGAACTGCACGAACACCGAGTGGTTCAGGCCGAGGGTGGCGCGGATCTCGGCGATCCGCTCCGGGCTGCACGCCTTGCCGCAGGCGCCCTGAGCCGGGTCGGCGGGCATCAGATAGAAGATCGAGAAGGTGGCGGCGCAGATCACCAGCAGGATCACCACCGTCGCGGCCAGCCTGCGCAGGACATAGAGGATCATCGTCGGCGGCTCCGGGGATCGAGGGCGTCCCGTACCGCGTCGCCGAGCACGTTGAAGGCGAGCACCGTGACGAACAGGAAGGCGCCAGGGACGAGGAAGTAGACGGGGTCGGCGGCGTACCAGGGCACCGCGGAGGCGATCATCTGGCCCCAGGAGGGGGTCGGCGGGCGCACTCCGATGCCGAGGAAGGACAGGCCCGCCTCGGTGGCGATGTAGCCGGGGATCGACATGGTCGCCACCACGAGGATGGGCCCGCTGAGGTTGGGCAGGACCTCCCGGACCAGCAGTGCCCGCCGGGAGGCGCCCAGCACCCGGGCCGCGGCCACGAACTCGCCACGGGCCAGCACCATCGCCTGCCCGCGCACGATCCGCCCGACGTAGGGCCACCCGAAGAAGCCGAGGACGACGACCAGCAGCAGCTGCCGGTTCACCCCCGGTGCCGCGGAGATCAGCGCGATCATGAAGATCAGGGCGGGAAAGGACATCAACAGGTCCATCAGCCTGCCGACGACCGTGTCGGTCCAGCCCCCGAAGAACCCGGCGGCCAGCCCGAGTGTCGTTCCGAGCACCACCGACAACGCCGTGGCGAGCAGGGCGATCAGCAGCGAGACCCGGGCTCCGTAGACGACACGGGCGAGGATGTCCCGGCCGCTGCCGGGCTCGACACCCAGCCAGTGCGCGGCGCCGATCCCGCCGCCCGTGCCGCGCGGCAGTCCGCCGAGCGCCGGGTCCACCGCTTCGGAGTGGAACTCGGTCGGGGACGTGCCGGCGGCCCAGGTGATCAGCGGGGCCGCGAGGGCGGTCAGCACCAGGAGGACGACGGCCGTCAGTGCGATCGCCGCGGCGCGCTGGGCCAGCAGGCGGCGCAGCAGGGAGGTCTCGTGCGGTACGACGCGGGGCGGTGCGTCGGCCGGAACGGGGGCCGGGAGCGTGGCGGTCACTTGCGCAGTCCCAGGGAGACCAGGTCCAGTCGTCCGACGTAGGCGATGTGCCCGTAGGCGCCGGTGACATGGGAACCGGTCAGGACGGCCGCCTTGTCCCACAGGAACGGCACGACCGGCGCGTCCCGCATGATCTGCGCGGACAGTCGGCCGTAGGCGGTCGCGGCGGCGGCCGGGTCCTTCATCCGGGCGATCTCGTCGATACGGGCGTCGACCTTGGCCGAGGTGTACTGGGCGTGGTTGTTGTTGCCCTCGGGGGTGATCAGCCGGCCGTCGAACACGAGGGGCAGGTAGGTGGAGGCGCCGGGCCAGTCGGGTGTCCAGCCGTCGATCACCAGGTCGTGTTCCTGCGAGGTGTTGCCCACCGTGCTGTAGAAGGCGGACGAGCTGATCGCGTTGATGGTCACCTTGATTCCGGCCTTGGCCAGGGACGCCTGTACGGCCTCGCCCTGCGACTGGCCGCCCGCGGTGGCCGGGGTGTCGAGGGTGAGGGCCAGGCCCGAGGCATGGCCCGCCTGGGCGAGCAGCGCCTTGGCCTTGGCCGGGTCGCCCTTGCCTCCCGGGCTCGGGAAGGGATCGTCGGAAACGGAGCCGGGCAGCGACGGCGGCAGCAGGGTGGTGGCCAGTTGACCGGCGATCGGGCCGCCCCGCGCGGTACGCATCGCGTCCTTGTCCAGCGCGTAGGCGATCGCCTGCCGCACCCGTACGTCGTCGAGCGGCTTGTGCCGGGTGTTGATGCTCAGGTACCGCGTGTTGATCGACTCGCCGGTGACCAGCCTCTTGCGCACCGCGGGGCTGGCCATCACCGGTCCGACCGAGGCCGGGCCGACCGGCTCGAAGGCGACCGCGTCCGCGTCCTGCCCCTGGGCGGAGATGAGCCGCTGGTCGACGACGGCCGGGTCGAGATTGAGATCGAGCACGATCTCGTCCGGCAGGCCCTTGCGCACCGTGTCGGTGGACGGACTCCAGTGGGTGTTGCGGACCAGCGTGAGCCGCTTCTTGGGCTCGAAGGTCCCGATCTTGTACGGACCGGAGGAGAAGGGCCTGCTGTCGTAGCGGACGCCGGTGTCCTTGTCCTGCGGAACCGGGGCGAAGGCCGGCAGCGACACCGCGGAACCGAAGTCGGCCACCGGGCGGTTGAGCTTGAAGACGATGGTCCGGTCGTCCGGGGTCCCGATCGAGGCGAGCCCGCGCTTGTCCTTGTAGGGGCCCTTGTAACTCCGGCCTCCGGCAAGCCACATCCGTGCGTACGGCGGCCCTTCGGGGAGTTCCGCGGCGAACGTCCGCTCGACCCCGTACTTGACGTCCCGGCTGGTGATGGGCCGGCCGTCCTCGAACCTCACCCCAGCCTTGAGTGTGAAGGTCCAGGTCCGGGCACCGTCGCTCGGGCGACCGGTGTCCGTCGCCAGATCCGGCACGATTCTTCCTCCGGCCGGCCCGGGTGCCGCCGCGTACGTCGTCAGCGTCCGGTAGATGAGGCGGCCCACGTCCTCGGACGAGGTGACGTAGTTGCGGGCCGGGTCGAGGTGCTCCAGGTCGAGGCTGGAGAGCACGTGGAGGGTGCCCCCCTTGCTCGCGGCCCCGCCCCGCCCGTCGCCGCCGCCGGCTCCCCCGCAGCCGACGATGGTGACGAGTCCGAGGGCGGCGGCCATGACCATCCCGGAACGTCGTGCTCTCACGATGGCTCCCTATGCGATGTGACATTTCACTGGCTGGGTCAAGGTTGTGGGCGTCAGGCCCTGGCAGCCAGCTCTCAGTTACCCAGAACATCGGGTTATGGACGCTGGTCTCGGCGACGTGAAGCGGACCGCGCTGATGACGACGACGGGGCGCTGCCGGGAGGCCCGCGGCACCCTGGTCCACCGCCTCCCCACCGCACGGCATCGGACCGCATGTGACAGCGACGTACGGAACATGTCACAGCCCGCATACCGCCAACCGCCGCCGCTTCCCCGGAGCGGCACCGGGTGGGATGTTTACCGGCCGGAGCGGCCCACAGCGGGCCGCGGGGAGGGATCGGGGTGGACACCTTGAGACGCCGACAACACCGCACGGGCAACGGCAGATCCGTCGGAAGCGATCGGGGAATCGGCGGAAGCGGCGCACCGCGGCGCCGCCTGGCGGCGGTGGCCGCCACGGCGCTCGCCATGGCCCTACCACTCACCGTCGGCACCGCGGGAGACGCGGGGGCGGCGGGTGACCATCCGATCGTCTTCGCCCGCTACACCGCGGCAGCGCCCGTCGAGGACCTCTACGCGGTCTCCCCCAGCGGCGGCACGCCCGTCGAACTCACCCACACCTCCACCGTCAGCGACGTGATGCCCACCTGGTCCCCGGACGGCAAACGGGTGGCCTTCGTCCGCTATGGATCCGGCGGCGCCATCGACGGCATCTGGACGATGAACACGACGGGCAGCGGCCTGAAGGCCGTCCCCGGCACCAAGGACGCCTCCGACCCGGCGTGGTCCCCGGACGGCAAGCGGATCGCCTACTCCAAGCCGGTCGGCACCCAGCGCGAGATCTATGTGTCCGACATCGACGGCACCCCCGCCACCCGGCTCACCCACACCGCGGCGGACGACCTCCACCCGACGTGGTCCCCTGACGGCAAGTACCTGGCCTTCAACCGCGCGGACGCGGGCGGACACAGCAGGGTGATGCGGATCCGGCTGTCCACCCTGGCCCAGACGGCGGTCACCGGGGCCGGCTCCCACGACTGGACGCCCGACTGGTCGCACAGCGACCGCATCGCCTTCAGCCGCGTGGACTCCTCGGGCTTCGCCCGCCTCTACCTCGTCCGCCCCGACGGCACCGGCCTGCACCGCGTCACCGCGGCCCGCCTCAACGACAAGAACCCTTCGTGGTCCCCGGACGGCAGCCGCCTGGTCTTCACCCGAGGCGGTGCCGACGACGCGGACCCCGAACACCTCTATCTGGTACGGGCCGACGGCACCGGACTGACCCAGCTCACCAAGACCGACTCCCACGACCTGGAGGCGGACTGGCGCCCGTAACGGCCCGTACCGACCGACGGGTCACTACTCGTCGCGCAGTCCCCAGGGAGCGCCGTACTCGGTGAGCAGGTCCAGGAAGGGGCGCGGGGGCAGGGCTTCCGGGCCGAGAACGCCCTTGCCGGACCAGTCACCGGTGGACAGCAGTTCCAGCGCGACGACCGGGTTGACGGCCGTCTGCCAGACGACGGCCTGCGCGCCGTACTCGTGCATCGACCACTGGTTGTCGACCACGTGATACAGGTACACCTCACGCGGCGCCCCGTCCTTGGTGCCCTTCACCCATGTGCCGGCGCAGGTCTTGCCCGTCATCCGCTCCCCCAGGCCGGCCGGGTCGGGCAGGCACGCGGCGACGACGTCCCGCGGCGAGACCGTGACGGGTCCGTCGTCCCCGGGCACCGTCACGCCGGCCGTCGCGTCCAGGCCCAGCTGGTGGAGGGTCTTCAGCTTGGCGATGAAGTCGTCGCCGAGGCCGTACTTGAAGGTGACCCGACGCGCGTCCACCCAGCGGGGTATCAGCAACACCTCTTCGTGTTCGACGTTGACGCACTCCACCGGACCGATGCCCTCGGGGAAGTCGAAGACCTCGGGCTCGCTGAAGGGGGTGGTGGTGAACCAGCCGCGGTCCTTCTCGTAGACCACCGGAGGGTTGAGGCACTCCTCGATGGTCGTCCAGATGCTGAAGGAGGGGGCGAAGTCGTATCCCTCGACCGTCAGATTGGCGCCGTCCCGCACGCCTATCTCCTCGATGTCGTCGAAGAGCTCGTCGGCCGCGTACCGGGCGAAGACGTCGGACAGGCCCGGCTCGACGCCCATGCCGACCAGCGCCAGCCGTCCGGCCTCCTCCCACCGGCGGGCCAGTGCGAACTGTTCGTCACCGAGCTTGACGCCGCACTGCTCGTACGGGCGCGAGCCATGCGGAACGGACAGCGACATCGCCATGTCCAGGTAGTGCGCACCGGCCTCCAGAGCCGCTGTGAAGAGCGGCATCACGAACCTGGGATCGGTGGCGTTGAGCAGCACGTCGCATCGCTCCTCGGTGAGGACCCGGCGGACGGCGTCCTGGTCCGAGGCGTCCAGCCGCTGGGCGCTGAAGCGGGTTGCCCGGTCTCCCAGGGCCGCGACCGCGGCCTCGGCACGGGTGAGGTCGTAGTCGGCGACGACCATGTGGGTGAGGAACGCACGGCGAGCGGCGATCCGGGTGACGGCCGTCCCCACACCACCCGCGCCCACGAGAAGTACGCGCATGTCACAGGCCCTTCTTTCCGGCAAGGCGAGGCGCGCGGCGGAGCGCCTCCGGACAGGGTCGATGCAACGCGACGGCCGGATGTAAGGTCAACCCCGTTGGCGTAAGCCCGGTCAGGGGGCTGTGGCCGACGACGGAGGAGAGGCCCGGCATGGCGAAGCACGTGGTACCGGAGGCGGCACGTCGACGGCGGCGGCCCACGCGCAGCGGCACCGTGCTGTCCGAGGAGATCATCGTGCGGACCGCCCTGCGGGTGCTGCGCGAGCACGGCAGCACCGGGCTGACGGCGCGCCGTCTGGGCGCGGCGCTCGGCGCCGATCCGAGCACGCTCTACCGCTACTTCGCGGGGATGGACGATCTGACCCGGGCCATCGGGGACGAGCTGATGGGGCGGGCTCTCGACAGCTGGACGGCCACCGGCCACTGGCGTACGGACCTGCGTGCTCTGGGCCGGGCCATCCACGCCTCCTACCTCGCCCACCCCCAGGCCGCCGTCCTCACCGCCAGCCGGGTCACGGGCAGACCTCGCGAGATCGCGGTGGACGAGACCATCCTCGGCCTGCTGCGCGGCGCCGGGCTGCCCGATCCGGTGGCGGTGCGCGTCTACCACGCGTTCATCGACCAGAGTCTCGCCTTCGCCGCGCTCGACGCCGGATCCCTCGCGCTCGCGGACGAGGCCCGTGCGGGAGACGAGCACATGTGGCAGTCCACTTATGCGCGCCTGCCCGCCGCATCACACCCCAACATCGCGGCTACGGCCCAGCTGCTCGCCCGGCGTATGCCGCACAGCGCCTATCCGGCCGCCCTGGAGATGCTGCTGGAACACACCGCCGAGCAGTTGCTCGTGAGCCGGCAGGCGAGTTCGCGCGTCGTGCGGGGCCCTTCTGCGGACAAGTGAGACACGCTGCCGGTGCTCGGGGTTCTCGTGGTCGCGGCGGCAGCCGGCGTCCCAGGCGGTGCGCTGGTCGCCGTCGCGGTCCACGGCACGTACGACGCCTGCGCGGCTCCCCTCACTCCCGAGCCCGGCCGGCCTGTCACGTGCCTGTCTCGTACCTCACCCACGCACCTCGAAGCCGCCGCGGCCGTCGAACCGCACCTCGCGTACCTGGTCGAAACCGTCCGCCCTGGACGGCTTGCGCAGCCGCTTCAGTGTGGCCAGGACGCCCACGTCCGGGACGCGCTCACGACCCTCGCGGCCGGCGTTGCGCCGCAGCGAGCCGGCCACGTCCGGAGGGAACCAGTAGGCCGTCACCGTCACCCCATGGGTGTGGGCCGCCTCCACCAGCGGGGCCCACTCCTGCGGCGACGGATTGGTGTTGTCCACCGCCACCGCCCTCTCGGCCGCCAGGTGCTCCGCCAGCAGCCGCAGCTGCCGCACCTGCTTGTTCCTGGCGCCTCGCGGAAACAGGTCCTTGCTGACCAGCGTGTACCGGTCGGACAGACACCGCGCGTAGAACGTGGACTTCCCGGAAGCCTGCAGCCCGACCAGCACGGCAACATCTACTCCAGTCACCATGGACGCCACGATGTCACGCGACCGGCGGACGGAGGTACCGGGCCGTCCGCCGTGAGTGGTCGGGTCGGCCGCTGAGTGATGTCGGCGCCCCGACCACAGAGAGAAGCCGCGCTCTGGTACGGAAGCGCCGAAATGGGGCACATAGCAGACGGCCTGCCTTCCGGTTCTCGCATCGCGGGAGCACTTCTGGTGAACGTCGTGAGGGAGCGGTCATGGACGGCACAGGAAGCGTGACCGTGGGCGTACTGGGCTCCTACGGGGGCCGGAATGTGGGTGACGAGGCGATCCTCACCGCCCTGCTGGACCGCGTGCGGACCGGGCGGCCGGAGACGCGCTTCGTGGTCTTCTCCCGCGATCCCGTGCACACCCGCCGCGTCCATCCGGATGTCGAGGTCGTCGGCTGGGAGGGTGTGTGCAGGGAGGGCATCTCCGCGTATCTGTGCCGGCTGAACGTGCTGGTGCTCGGAGGTGGGGGGATCCTTTACGACACCGAGGCGCGTCGATACCTGCGGATGGCCCGCACGGCCCAGGATCTCGGCGTACCCGTGTTCACCTACGCCGTGGGGGCCGGTCCGCTCACGGACGAGGCGGACTGCGCGTGGGTCCGGCGGGTGCTCTCCGACGCGGTGGAGGTCACCGTGCGGGACGAGGAGTCGAAACTCGTACTCGAAGAGGCCGGAGTGGCCCGGCCCATCTCCGTCACCGCCGATCCGGCGCTGCTGCTCGTCCCCGGCAATCACGGCGCGCAGCTCCTGCGGGCGGAAGCCGTGCCGGACGGGGTGCGCCTGGTGGGGATGAGCGTACGAGAACCCGGGCGTGCGGCCGAGCATCTCGATGAGGACGGATACCACCAGCTCCTGGCCAGTGTGGGGGATTTCCTCGCCCACCGGCTCGACGCCCACATCGTCTTCGTCTCCATGGAGCGCGGCGACATCCGGCACGCGCACGCGGTGGTGTCCCGCATGGCCTCAGCGGACCGCTGCACGGTGCTGCACGGCGACTACGCACCGCAGCAGGTCCTCGACATCGTCACACAGCTGGACCTGGCCGTCGGCATGCGGCTGCACTTTCTGATCTTCGCCGCCCTCTCCGGCATTCCCGTCCTGCCCCTGCCCTACGCGGGCAAGGTCTTCGACTTCGCCCAGCAGATCGGCGCGCCCGCCCTGCGCGGGGTGATCAGGGAGACGACAGGGCTGCTGCTGGCGGAGGTGGACCGCCTGTGGGACGAGCGGCCCTCCCGAGCAGCCGACACGGCGGCGCGTACGGCATCGCTGCGACTGCGGGCGGCGCAGACCGCCGACCGGCTCCTCGCCTATCTGGACGAGAGCGCCTCACACCATGTCATCCGAGACGGCACGCCGGTGCCCGCCTCCACAGCGGGCTGAACCCGACGGCCACCGGCTTCCGAGGGAGTGACCGTGTCCTACCTGATGCCGCCCCGCGTCCCCAGGAAGGTGGAGCTTCCGCCGCGTCAGGCCCTGCACGCGGGGTCCACCCAGGTGCTGGTGATCGGCGGCGGGCCGGCCGGTATCGGCGCCGCCCTGGGTGCCGCGAACGCGGGCGCCGAGGTGGTCCTCGTCGAGCGCTACGGCTTCCTCGGCGGCAACGCCACCGCGGCGCTGGTGATGCCGCTGATGAGTTTCCACAACGAGGTCAAGCAGGCCGTGGCCGGCGACACGACGCGTCTGCTGCCGCCCGACCACGGCGAGGGCGAGCCGGTCGTCGGCGGTGTGCTGTGGGTACTGCTCGACCAGCTGGTGCGGGCGGGCGCGGCGATCCGGCCGTCGCTGGAGACCGGTTACACCGTGCCCTTCGATGCGGAGCTGTTCAAGCTGGTGGCCTACGAGCTGCTGGAGAACCATGAGGTCCGTACGCTCCTCCACGCCTTCGCCTCCGACGTCCTCAGCCTGCCCGAGCGCGTCCGTGCGGTGTTCGAGACCAAGTCGGGTCCCCTCGTCATGGATGCCGACGTGATCGTCGACTGCACCGGGGACGGCGACATCGCCGCGGCGGCGGGGGCCGCGTACGAGATCGGCCGGCCCGAGGACGGCTGGACACAGCCCATGACCCTGATGTTCCGCATGGTCCGCTTCGACCACGAGGAGTTCACCGCATACACCCGCGCCCACCCGGACCAGTGGAGGGGGGTGCACGGGCTGTGGGACCTGGTCCGCACCGCCACCGACGCCGGGGAACTGGACCTGCATCGCGAGGACATCCTCTTCTTCGCCACCCCGAACACCGGGGAGGTGGCGGTCAACTCCACCCGCGTCACCGAGGTACTCGGCACGAGTGTCTGGGACCTGACCCGCGCGGAGTTCACCGCGCACCGGCAGATGGCGCAGATCGCCCGATTCCTGCGGGACCGTGTACCGGGCTTCGCCGACTCCTACGTCGTCCAGAGCGGTGTCCAGGTCGGCGTCCGTGAAACGCGCCGGATCCTGGGCGAATACCAGCTGACGGGCGAGGACGTGCTCACGGCCCGCAAGTTCGACGACGCCGTCGCGCGCGGCGCCTACCCGGTGGACATCCACAATCCGAGCGGCCGCGGCACCATGCTCAAGCGGCTGCCGCGCGGCGAGTCCTACGACATCCCCCTGCGCTGTCTCTTCCCCCGCGGCCTGGACCGGGTTCTGGTCGCGGGCCGCTGCATCTCCGGCGACCACGTGGCGCACTCCTCCTACCGGGTGATGCCGATCTCCATGGCCACGGGGCAAGCGGCGGGTGTCTGCGCGGCCCTGGCGGCCACCCGGGGCCGACAGCCCCGGGACGTCCCGGTGAGCGCCGTCCAGCGAGAGCTCCGTTCACAGGGCGCAAGCCTCCGCTGACGCCCGGCGGCCCCGCCGCCCCTGCCCCCGGCTCGCCTCGGCCGGCGCGTACGACGAAGACGCGCCGGCCGCGACGGCTCGCCCCGTGACACGGGGCACGGGTTCAGCCTGCCCGGCCTTTGGGGGTGAAGGTGACCGGAAGCCGCACCGGGCCGCGGAGTCCGCCGGGCCGCCAGCTCAGCTCGGCCGGCGGCACGGCCGGGGCCAGGTCCGGAAGACGGCGCAGTACGGTCCCGATGGCGATCTGGCCCTCCAGCCGGGCCAGCGGCGCACCCAGGCAGTAGTGGATGCCGTGCCCGAAGGCCAGGTGGCCGTTGTCGTGCCGGGTGACGTCCAGCCTGTCGGGGTCGGGGAACCGCGCCGGATCACGGTCGGCGATCGCCGACGCGACCAGCACCGTCGCGCCGCGCGGGACGGTCACGCCCGCGATCTCGACCTCTTCGCGTGCGAACCGGGCGATTCCCGGACTGACCGGGCCGTCGTAGCGGAGGAACTCCTCGATCGCGTCGGGCAGCAGTTCCGGGCGGTCCCGCAGCAGGGTCAGCTGGGCGGGGTGGGCGAGCAGCGCGGCGATGCCGCCGCCGATCAGGTTGACCGTGGTGACGTACCCGGCCACCAGCAGCAGGAACGTCATGGCGATCAGCTCGTCATGGTTCAGCCGCTGTTCCTCGTCGTGGGCGCTGATCAGCGCGCTGAGGAGGTCGTCCCCCGGCCGGGCCCGCTTGGATTCAAGGTGCTTCGTCACATACCCGCGCATCCGTTGCCACGCCTCGTTGACGACGCCGGGGTCGGGCATCGTCTCCCCGCGCACGAGCATGGCGTCGGTCCACCGCTGGAAGTCGTGCCGGTCGTCCACCGGCACGCCGAGCAGCTCGCTGATGACGGTGACCGGCAGCGGCAGCGCGAAGTCCGCCACGAGTTCGGCCCGGCCGGCCGGGACCACCGCGTCGAGCAGCCCGTCGGTGATCTCCTGGACACGGGGCCGCAGGTCGGCGACCCGGCGTGCGGTGAACGCCTTCGACACGAGGCGGCGCAGCCGGGTGTGGTCGGGCGGGTCACATCGCAGCATGTTGCTCATCATCGATTCCCGCTCGAACTCGGGCAGCTGTGCGATGAGGCGGGGGTCCGAGGCGTCACGGACATCGCTGCTCAGCCTTGGGTCGGACAGCGCGGCGAGCCCGTCCTCGTAGCGTGTGACCAGCCAGGCCTCCAGGCCGCCTGCGATGACCGCACGCCGGACCGGCCCGTCCTCGCGCAGCCGCCGGTAGAGCGGAAAGGGATCCGCCACGAAGGCCGGGTCGTCATAAGGGAGATGGACCGGCTGCTGGCTCATCATGCCTCCCGGTGCACACACCGACCACATGCACCCCTTTTCGGGCATTCAGGGCACACACATACAGATTGTCCGCTACGGCGGCGGCCACCACCCTCCGCACCGGCCGCCCGCACACCCGAGAGCACACCCTTCCGTCCATCATTATGTCGCATAGTGGAAATACAATGCCACCTAGCGGAAGACATGACCGGGGGGTTGGGTATGTGGCGCCGTGTGAAGGCGAACGCGCTTGGCCGCGCAGAGGCGTCCGGGGAGGGGTTGAGCGACCGACCGCCGGCCCACCCCCACTGGTGGTCTCCACGGCGCGCTGCGGAGTCCGGGGTGTTCGTGCTGCGCGGCGTGGCCCAGGTCGTGTTCCTCGACAGCGCTGGGGCAGGCGCCGTCTTCGGCCTGGCGCTGTGGACGGCGGACTGGCGGTACGGCGCCTACGGTGTCGGCGGCGCCACCCTTGGCACCGGCGCCGCACAGTTGCTGGGGGTGGCCCGCGACCGGGTGCGGACGGGGCTGGAAGGCTTCAACGCGTGCCTGACCGCGCTCTGCTTCGCTGTGTTCTTCGATGCGGGCAGGCTGTCCACGGTGCTGCTCGCCGCCGCGGCCTGCCTCGTGGTCACCGTCGTCGCGGCGGCCGTGGTCCGGCTGCTGCACCTGTGGGCTCTGCCGACGCTGACCATCCCCTACTGCCTCCTGGCGGGAGGGGTCACCCTTGCCGCGCCCGCCTTCCGTCGGATCTGGCCTCATGGCGAGAGCGCCGCAGCGCTGCCCCGCGCCGCCTCCGGATCCACCGTGCTGCGGCTGAGCGACGTGGGAGCAGCGTTCTTCCGCAACGTGGCCCAGGTCTTCTTCCTGGATCAGTGGTACGCGGGGGCCCTGCTGCTCGCCGGTCTCTTCCTGGCGAGCCGGGTGGCAGGGTGGGTGGCCTGTTCCGGCAGTGCGACAGGCATCCTGACGGCCTGGGCGCTCGGGGCGCCGGCCGCACGGATCGCCGACGGCACCATGGGCTACAACGCGGTGCTCGTCGCGCTGGCGCTGTGCGGGGTGTTCCTGCCCGCCACCCCCGCGACCCTGTCGTACGCCCTGCTCGGCGCGGCGACCGCCACCACCCTCACCCCGGCCCTCGCCCATCTGCTCGCCCCGTCGGGCGGCCACCCGCTCACCTGGCCGTTCGTGCTGACGACCCTGGGCTTCCTGTTGGCCGCCCGCTCCTTTCCCCACCTGACCAGCCGCCGAGCACCTGCCGCCCATGGGCTGCGGAGGCCGCCCGGGGGGATGCCCTCCTCGGTGAGACGGTCGATACGTCCTGCCACCGAGCCGGGTCGCTGAAGGTTCAGCACTGGCGCTCGCGAAGAACGAGCGGCCGGCATCCGGGACGCGTCCAGGGGGTCGCGGGGTGCACGAGGGCGAGCGTGACGCCGCCTTCGCCGCGGTCATCCCCTGTCCCCCGCCATCACCGGCCAGGACACCCTCCTCGCCCTCGCGACCGGCCGACCACGTGGTGGGGGCACGCGCGCGCCCGCTGATCGCCCCCCGCACCACAGGACAGCCGAGGGACGGGTCCGCCCCCGGTTGAAGTCGCCGACGCGCTGGCTGACAGTGGGAGACATGAGCCGTCACCGGCGCCCTTCCAGGAGGGCCCCGTGGATCGCGGCCGGTGCTGCTGTGCTCGTGCTCGGCGGCCTCGGCGTATGGCTCGCGATGCCGAACGGCGGAACGCCCAGGCCCCACCCGTCGGCCTCGGGGAACCTGTCCCTGCCGACGCCGAAACCGCCCTCGTCCTCACCTCGCGCGCCGGAAACATCCAGCCCCCCAGGGCCGACTCCGACACCGACTCCGACAGCGACGCGGACACCGAGGGCAACGAATCAGCTCCCGGTGGCACCGACCAGCCGGCCGACGCACCGCCCGACAACGGCTCCCCCGCCAGCCGCACCGACGCCGACCGCCCGGACACCGCGGGCGACACCGGAACCCACCCGGTCCACAGCGCTTCCGCCCCCGGCGCGACCCTCGCGGACCGCCACGTCCCCGGCGCCCACGCCGTCGAGGACCTCGACCTTCACGCCGTCCCCCAGCTCCACCCCCACCCCCGCGCGAACGGCCGGTGGCACCGGCGCGCCGACCACGACGTGGTACACCTCCGCCCCGGCGGTCGCCGCCGCTCAGCGCATGGCCGCCGCCGGGGCGGCCGGAGACCCCGCGTGCTCGTTGGCCGCCGTGGGCCGGCCCGACCCCGGTCTCGTCCCGCAAGGCATCCGCATCGGCATCGGGAACTACGGCAGCTATTGGTGCCTGATCTGGTAGGAAGCCGAGGCCGGTCCGACGCGGTGGATCCCCCATGGCCCGTAGTAATGCACCATGCCTCAGGCCAGCGCGGGTTGCGGTTCCGGTTGCTGTGCCGTTGGGATATTCGTTTCCCACCGTTTGGTGGTCCGCAGGTAGCCGTAGACGACTGAACTCACGGCCAGAAGGAGAAGCGGCCCGAAAACCCATGGGTGTCCGGCCATCTCCACCGGCAGGTACCGGTACGACACCAGGAGCGCGGCGAAGACCGTCGTACCGTAGCCGACGAGCTGGATTCCCGACCGGTCCCAGCGGCGGTCGAACGAGCGCAGCGCCGCCTCGACGGTGAACGCGAACACCAGGCCGGCGGCGAGGTCCACGCCGTAGTGGTAGCCGAATCCCAGCGTCGCGGTGAGCGTGGCCGTCAGCCAGAACGTGCCCGCGCATCGCAGGATCCGCGGGCCCTTGCGGGAGTGGATGAAGATCGCGGTGGCCCACGCCGTGTGCAGGCTGGGCATGCAGTTGCGGGGGGTGATCCCGTCGTACGGCATCGGGTGCGGGTGGGTGACCGGCGGCGGCGTGTGGGGCCACAGGTCAGCCACCGCCCAGTGCAGGCCGCCGGTCCCGAAGGCGCCCGGGCCGTAGGCGAAGACCGGTCCGACCACCGGGAAGATCATGTAGATGCCCGGCCCGAGGAGGCCGATCACCAGGAAGGTGCGCACCAGATGATGTCTGGGGAAGCGGCGCTCGGCCGCCACGTTGCGCAGCTGGTACAGCGCGACGACCACCGCGGCCACCGCGAGCTGCGCGTAGACCACGTGGAGCAGAGGGGGGCCGATCGGGCCGGTGGCCGTGACGATCCGGCCCACCAGCCATGACGGGTTGCCGAGCGCGTGATCGGCGGTCGCCACGTACGGGTCGAGCACCGACGGACGGGTCTTCGCCGTGATGAGCAGCCAGGTGTCGCCCGTCTTGCGGCCGGCCACCAGCAGCAGGCCCAGCCCGACGCCCTTGAGCAGCAGCGCGCGTTCGGCGCCGGTACGGCGCGTGACGGCGACGACCGCCCAGCCCAGCATCACCCACAGCGCGCCGTTGCCGAACGGGTGACCCTCGGTCGTCCCGGCGCCGACCGCCCACCGCACCAGTACGAAGACGACGTCGATACCGATCGCGACGCCCACCGCGACGAACCGTTGCCGCCAGGTGAGCACCACCATCATCAACGCCATACCGGCGTACAGCAGCGGCCCCGACTTCGGGGCGAAGATCACCTCTTGTGCCTGGGTGGTGATCGGCCCCGGCAGGCCGTAGCGACGCGCGGCGATCTCCAGGGTGACGAGGAAGCCGAGGGCTGCCACAGCCACCGCAGCCCACAGGATCGCCCGTGGCCGACACCACGCGGCGAACATAATTCTGTAGTTTTGTCGCGAGAACACCCGCGATGCTTTGGATATCAATTTTTCAGCCGATTTGTCAGATTCCAGGGCGATCGTTCGTGGGTTCGATCATGTTATCGGAACGAAGCGGGCGGGTTTTCACCGGTCAAGGGTGGCGCGCAGACCAGTCGACGCGTTCCACACTCCTAGCACGTTGAGCGACGACGCGTGAGGCATCGCGCTGGAGGCGCCGATCCGGAAGTCTGTCGCGCCGCCGGAAGCACCCTCACGGAGGCGCATGGCGCGGCTGGTTGAATTTCCCTGTGGACGAATCATTGTGGAACCGTCTGGCGCCCGGGGCGCGAGCGGAAGTGGACGCTCGGATTGCTGCCCGTCGTCACATACAGGCGATCGTGATGATGCGCGAGCACGCCGGGCTGCCGAGGCCGAGTCTGCGTGAGTGCGTCGACCTTCTGGAACAGCGGGCCCGCGTCCTGCGGCAGTGACGCAAGCGGAAACCGGGGCAAACTCCGGAGCAGACGCCGGTGTTGACGCCGCTTCGGCGTCGCACCGGACCGGAACGGCGTCGCGGACGAGTCGTCGACCGGGCGGCGGTACGGTGTGCCACAGACAGTCACGGGCCGACGCCCTATGATCAACCAGGGGAATTCCATGCCACACCGCCTTCCGCGCCGCCGCCGCAGACTCATAGCCCGTGCGGTCGGTACCGCAGGTGCTCTGGCCGTCGCGGTAAGTGCCGGAATGACGCCGGCGGCAGCCGCTCAGAAGGCCCCCCACAAGCCCGCGGCCACCGCGCCCTCACCCGATCAGGCCGCGCCCTGGGCTCCCGAGAACGACAGCATCCCGCCGCAGAAGGCCGTCCACCCGGCCCTCAAGCCCAGCATGGGGCGCAGTCCCGCCCTCCGGCTGACGCTTCCCGCGCCGAGCGGGCGCTACCCGGTCGGCATGTTCAGCCAGCACCTCGTCGACAAGTCCCGCACCGACCCGTACGTCCGCGGCAAGGCACGCGAGTTGATGGTGACGTACTGGTATCCGGCCGCCTCCACGGCCGGGCACCCTCAGTCACCGTGGATGCCGTCGCTCTCCGGCAACCATTTCCTCCACTCACGCGGTCTGTCGCCGCAGCAGGTCACGCTGCCGCAGACCGCTGGGCACACCCTCGCCCCGGTCGACACCCAGCTCGGCAAGCTGCCCGTTCTGCTGTACTCGACCGGCCTGCACTCGGACCGCGCGATGGGCACCGCGCTCACTCAGGACCTCGCCAGCCGCGGCTACCTCGTCGTCACCGTCGATCACACCCACGACGCCGGTGAGGTCGAATTCCCGGGCGGACGGCTCGAGGTCAACAGAATGCCGGCCGGCTCGCACTCGTCCGACACGCTCAACGTGCGCGCCGCCGACATCCGCTTCGTCATCAACCAGCTCGGCACCATCGCCAAGGGCGGCAACCCGGACGTCGACCACGCCAAGCTCCCCTCCGGCCTGTCGAAGGCCGTGGACACGTCCCGTATCGGGATGTTCGGCTGGTCGCTGGGCGGCGCGGCGGTCGACACCGCCATGCAGCTCGACCGCCGGATCGACGCCGGCGCCAACCTGGACGGGCAGTTCTTCGGCTCGGCGCCGAGCAAGGACCTGAGCCGGCCCTTCATGCTCTTCAGCTCCGGCACCCACAACCGGAACAACGACTCGTCGTGGCGCACGCTGTGGCCCCACCTCAAGGGATACCGGGTCGACATCCAGCTCCACGGCTCGAGGCACCGGTCGTTCAGCGACAACGAGGTGATGGTGCCGCAGGAGGCAGGTCTGCTCGGACTCTCCCGGGATCAGCTGAAGCAGCAGTTCGGCTCGATCGATCCCGACCGGGCGATCCAGATCCAGCGCGTCTATCTCGCCGCCTTCTTCGACCAGGAGTTGCTCCGCAAGCACAGCACCCTGCTGGACGGGCCGGCCAAGAGCTACCCGGAGATCTCCTTCGTCCGCTGACCGGACGCCCCGAGCACGGGCCCCCGCCGCTGGTTCAGGTCCGCCTGAACCAGCCGCCGAACGGTCCGCTCGCAGGCATGGCGCGGGGACGCGAAGGTGACGGTCGCGCGATCCCGTGCGGCTAAAGTGTGCGCCTGTCGAACATTCGAGCGCTCGTCGCCGGCTGAGAGAGGATCCACTGCCCTGCCCACCGCTTCCCGGGCGCCGCGCCGACACCACACCCTCCGCCCCACCGATATGCCGCTGATCAGAAGGACGCCGCGCGCCGCACACCGCGAACGTCACGCTGCCCGCGCGCAGCGTGTACCGGCAGCGGGCCCCCGCTCGGACAGCGTTCCCGGGCTGTTCGCCGCCTTGCGGAGGACGGCTCCCGTTGCAACCAGGACAACAGGCACATCGTCTTCATGCTCGACGCCTGCGGCGACGTCGGCGTCACGCACGCCGGCGGGGCGGCGTCGCCGACCGCAGCCGACGAGCACCGCGTCCTGTCCATGGGCCCCAACGACCGGAGCCGCCACCGCTTCTCCTCCCGCCGCTCTGCCGCCGGCAGCCCGGCCACCCACGATCTGCCGGGCCGCGCGCCGCTGGAAGCCACCGCTCCGTGCCCGCGCTCTCCGAGCCGCCCGCCGCGTGACCCGCCGCACCGCCTGACCACTGATCCGAGGACCCACCGCATGGCCACCACTCCCCTCGCCCAGCCCACCGGCTCCCCCGGCCGCCGCCGGGCATCGCACCGCAACGACGGCCCGCCGGAACCTCCCTTGCGCTGGGAGCGCCCGGCGCTCGCCGCGGTCCTGGTCGTCGCCACAGTGCTGTACGCCTGGGGTATGGGTCAGGCCGCGATTCACCCCTACTACAGCGCGGCGATACGGTCGATGGCCGCCGGGTGGCGCGCGTTCCTCTTCGGCGGTCTGGACCCCAGCGGTTCGATCACCCTCGACAAGCTGCCCGGCGCCTTCTGGCCCGAGGCCGCCTCCGTCTGGCTCTTCGGACCGCACACTTGGGCGGCCGCGTTGCCGCAGGTCATCGAGGGCGTCCTCACGGTCTGGCTGCTCCATCGGATCGTACGGGCCTGGGCCGGGCCGTTCGCCGCGCTGATCGCCGCGCTGACCCTCACCTTCACCCCGGTCACCGTGGTGCTCAACCGGGCCACCATTCCGGACACCGCACTGACCCTGCTGCTGGTGGCAGCCGCCGGAGCCCTGCAGAAGGCAGTGCGGACCGAGCGGCTGCTACCGCTGATCACCTGTGGCGTCTGGGTCGGGCTCGCCTTCCAGGCGAAGATGCTGCAGGCCTGGCTGGTGCTGCCGGTCTTCGCCGCCGTCTACCAACTCGCCGCCCCCGGCACGCCGTTGAAACGGGCCCTGCGTTCCCTGCTGGCCGGTACCGTCGCGCTGGCCGTCTCCTGCTCGTGGGTGCTGCTCGCCTGGGTGACGCCCGCCGCGGACCGCCCCTATGTCGACGGCACCTCCAACAACAACCCGTTCAGCCTGGTCTTCGGCTACAACGGCATGAGCCGCTTCAGCGACGATCCGACCGCCTTCGGCGCAGTCGCGGGCACGGCCGCCAGCCGGACCGACGGAAACACCGGCTGGGGCATGCTGGTCAACCACACGATCGGCCCGCAGATCGCCTGGTTCCTGCCGCTCGCCGTGCTCGCCACCGTTCTGGGCCTGGTCTGGCGCGCCCGTGAACCGCGAACCGACCTGCTGCGTGCCGGTTTTCTCCTCTGGGGCGGCTGGCTGGCCGTACACGCCGTGGTGTTCAGCGTCTCCAATGGCAATCACCCTTACTACACCGCCGTCATCGCCCCGGCGCTCGCCGCGCTGACCGGCGGGGGGCTCGCCCTGTTCCGGGCCGAGCACGAGGCGGGCGGCCGACGGCGTGTGGCGCTGCCCTCGGCCATCGTGTTGACGGTGGTCTGGGCGCTGGTGCTCGACTGGCCGACCGGTTTCGTCTCCTGGCTGCTGGCGCTCGCCGTGATCCTCGGGGTGTGCGGCGCGCTGGGCCTGTGGATCCGTGGGCCGCGCGCCTCCCTCCGGGTGGTGCAGGGCTCTCTGGCCGCCGGAGTCGTGGCCACCCTGCTCGTGCCCCTCGGCTGGGCCGCCTCCTGCCTCGATCCGCTCTACGCGGGCGCCTCCACCTCGCCGACGGCCGGCCCGGTCGGCAAGGTCTACCGCCACGCCCTCGACCACCGATCCGCCCTCCGCCGGGTGGCACTCGACGACCCCAGCCGCCGCGACACCGCCTTGCTCGACTACCTCATCGCGCACCGCCACGGCGAGAAGTACCTGCTGGCCACCCAGGCCGCCTACCCCGCGGAACGCCTTCTGCGCGCCGAGTCCCGGGCCACGCTCGTCATGGGCGGCTTCACCGGCAAGACCCCCTTCCCCACCGCTCAGCAGCTCGGCACCCTCGTCAGCACCCACCAACTGCGCTATGTGCTGCTCACTCCCCGGCGGCCCGCGACTCCCACCACCGCCTGGGTGAAGTCCCACTGCACGCGCCTGCGCCCCAAGACCTACGGGTGGCGTACCAGGGGCAGCTTCGCCCTCTACGACTGCGGCCGACGGGACTGAAGCGGGGGCGGACTTCTCCAGGTGGCGCAGCGGGCCAGCACACTCAGGCGGTGTGTATCCCGCTGCGCCCGCCGGACTTCGGCCACCACGGCCACGAGTCAGGCCCACTACGGTGGTGTCGGACTGGCCACCGGCAGGGGGAGCACTCGGGAGGGGGACAGCGTGGGCGCCAGGAAGATCGCGGCCATCGACACCGAGAGACTGAGTCTCGTGCCGCTCGCTGTCGCGCACGCGGACGAGATGGCCGAGGTGCTCTCCGACCCGGCTCTGCATGTCTTCATCGGCGGGGCCCCGCACTCACCCCGGTCTTTGCGGTCACGCTATGAACGCCTGACAGCCGGTTCACCCGATCCCTCCCGGACGTGGTGGAACTGGGTGGTCCGGCTCCGCGAGGAGGACTGCCTGACCGGAACCGTGCAGGCGACACTCGCCGCCGCCGAGGGCGGGTGCACGGCCGAGATCGCCTGGGTGGTCGGAACCAGGTGGCAAGGACGCGGAATCGCCACCGAGGCGGCACGAGCGCTGGTTGCCTGGCTGCAGGATCAAGACGTGCGGGTGATCCGCGCCCTCATCCATCCGGAGCATCGCGCATCCGCCGCTGTTGCCGCCGCTGCCGGCCTGGCTCCCACCAGTCACTGGCACGAGGGTGAGATCAGATGGGAGATTCCGGCGACGCAGCCGCATGCCGACAGGACTCAGCGGTCGTGACGGATCCCCTACCGGCGTTGTCCTGAACACCCCTCACACGTCGGCCCAGGGTTCCGGCGAACTCACCGATCTCGAAGGCCGCACCGGGTACGGCGTAGTCGGTGGGGCCGTCACAGTGTGCCGAAGCGCGTGCCACGGCCTGCTGGGGCGTGAGGAACCGGCCGATATGCGTGATGATCAACCGGCCCGCCCGGGCCGCGGCGGCGGTCTCGCCCGCGTCCTCGGGGGTGTGGTGCACCTGGTCGCCCTCGGTGGGCGCCTGCGCGCCCTCGGCTTCGCACAGCAGCACGTCGCATCCCTCGGCCAGACTCGTCAGGCCGGCGCACGGCGCCGTGTCCCCGGAGTACACCAGCGCCCCGCCCGCACTCTCGACGCCGCGCTGGGATAGGGCGTCGCGCATCCCAGAACCGTGGGGGGCCTGATGTGCCCTGTCACCGCGCGGTGGCGGTCATCGGGTGTGTCCGCGACGGTCTTGCGCAGGCGGCGGAGAAAGACCGTCGCCCTCGTCGGCGGCCTGCTCGCGGTCGGCGCAGGCAGACGCCCTCCCGGGGGTCGCCGGCATGCGCCGCGCCCCCTCGGGCCCGGCTCTCCCGGGGGCATCCGCCGTCGTCCCAGGGGAAACACTCCTACAACCATGCCGCCCCCAGGAGGACTCCCAGCATGACCACCACCACTCCCCCCGTACCGGACCGGCAGCGCAAGGTCGAGGACGAGCTCGTCCGCACGGTCCTCGCCTCGTTCGAGGGCACCCCGGACCCCCGGCTCAAAGAGGTGATGCAGGCCCTGGTACGGCACCTGCACGCGTTCATCCGCGAGGTGAGGCCGACCGAGGACGAATGGCAGCGGGCCATCGACTTCCTCACCGCGGTCGGCCACATCACCACCGACCGCCGTCAGGAGTTCGTGCTGCTCTCCGACGTCCTCGGCGCCTCCATGCAGACCATCAACGTCCATCACGAGTCGGGCTCGGGCGCGACCGAGGCCACGGTCGTCGGCCCGTTCTTCGTGGAGGGCTCCCCGGAGATCCCCCGGGGCGGCGACATGGCCGCGGGCGCCCCGGGAGAACCCTGCTGGGTCGAGGGCACCGTCACGGACACCGAGGGCGATCCGGTCGCCGGGGCACGGCTCGAGGTGTGGGAGGCGGACGAGGACGGACTGTACGACGTGCAGTACGACGACGGGCACCTGGCCGGCCGGGCCCACCTGTACACCGACGACGAGGGCGGGTACGCCTTCTGGGGGCTCACGCCGACGCCGTACCCGATCCCCCACGACGGCCCGGTGGGGGCCCTGCTCGACAAGACCGGACGTTCACACCTGCGCGCCTCCCACCTGCACTTCATGGTCACCGCACCCGGCCTGCGCACCCTCGTCACCCACGTCTTCGTCGAGGGTGACGGCCTGCTCGGCTCCGACGCCGTGTTCGGCGTGAGGGAGTCCCTCGTCAGGCGATTCGAGCGGCAACCGGCCGGCACCCCCGGCCCCGACGGGCGCGACCTCTCCGGGCGCGCCTGGACCCGCGTGCGCTTCGACATCGTGCTGCGACGGCAGTGAGGGCTTCGGTGCCTTGCGCAGCCCCCCACCAGCGGTAGAGACAACACGGCCCGGCCGTCCGGCGGGCGTTCGCCGCGACGAGGGTTTGCGTGGGCCGAAGGCGTCGAGGGCCATGGTGCCGTACCGCGGGAGACGCCGCCGCTGCCGGCTCACCGCGTGTCTCCCCGGTGCGGGGGCGATCCGGACCTGGCTGACTCCCGCGACGGTGCACCAGCGGGTACCGTCCCAGGAGAGATCCGGGTCTATGCCCTGCACTCCGGGCAGCCGGACCGGCTCGGCCCAGGGGCCGGACGGATCCGTGGCAGTGAACAGCCGATTGCCGTCACCGCTCACGTTGGTGACGATCAGCCAGAAGCGGCCGTGACAGCGCAGTGTGGGAGCGCAGAGCCCGCCGGACGAGGTCGTGTCGGGCGGCAGGCGCAGTTGGCCCGGCCGGTCGAGGGCGCTACCGATCCGGGTCCAGTGGACCAGGTCCCGGCTGTGGAAGACCGGTATGCCGGGGACGTACTCGAAGCTGGAGCAGGCGAGTGGCTCGCGTCGGCCGTTCCAGGGGGCGGTGTCGCGGCCCGCTTCCAGCCCGTAGCGCCGCTTGCGCGGCCGGTGACAGGGATGGCGCGCGCATGAGGTCGGTGGTGATCAGAAATTCATGGGTACTCGGCTCCAGCAGCAGACCGACGCAACGGAGGCACACTGATGAGCACAGTCAGGGAAACGGTAGAAGTCGACGTGCCGGTCCACACCGCCTACAACCAGTGGACGCAGTTCGAGACGTTCCCGGACTTCATGGAAGGCGTGGAGGAGGTCAGGCAACTGGACGATCGCCACAACCACTGGACCACCAAGATCGGTGGAGTCCGGCGGGAGTTCGACACTGAGATCGTCGACCAGCTCCCCGACGAACGCATCACATGGCGCACCACCACAGGCGACACGGCCCAGAAGGGCAGCGTCCGCTTCCAGCGCATGGACGACATGCACACCAGGGTGGAACTCGTCATGGATGTCGAACCCAGCGGAGCCGCGGAGAAGGTCGCGGACCTGCTCGGGACGCTCGACCGGCGCGTCAAGGGCGACATGAAGCGCTTCAAGCAGTACATCGAACAGCGCGGAGAAGAGTCCGGAGCGTGGCGCGGACGCATCCGGCCCGGGGATGAGCAGTGACCTCTTGAAGCCACGGCCCGCCCGCCAGTGCCTCGGGCATCGAGGTGGGCGGGCCCCATGGGGCCTGTTCCCGCGGGCGGCAGCGCCCGCCGATCGGACGGCTGACTTCCGGTCAAACAGTGGCCGACGCGCCGAGGTGTCCTTTCCACCGCCGCTCACGTCGGGTGATGCTCTGCTCACCGGGGGAGATCAGTAGCCGCCAACCCACGGAGGAACAGACGATGCCTCTCGGAACAATCGCCGTGTACAACAGGGCGGACGGCGTGGGCGTCATCACCGACGAGGACGGCGAGCGGCGCCCGTTCTCCGGGATGGAAACGCAAACCACCCGCGAGGGTCAGCGCGTGGTCTTCGACGTCGTCGGCCACAAGGCCACGAACGTGATCGCCGTTCGATGACCGACCCGCTCACCAGCGCCCCGCCCCGACAGAATCGGGAGCGGGGCGTACTGCCCTTCGGACGGTGACGCGTCCACGCCCGGCGATCGGCCCAGGCGAGGGTGGACGACATGCCTGGACGGAGCCGGGTCCAGGAGCCGGAACCGCGTGGGGACCACGACCGCCAGCGGCCGTTGGTACGACGCTCCCGGCGCACCTCCTCAACGACCTCGCCGAGGACCTGCGGGAGGGCCGCGTGGGCATCCCGGCCGACACGAGGAAACGCTGCTCGGTCACCGTGGACGGCCCGGCGGCCGGCGTCGGCCCCTGGCCTCGAGGAACTGGTGGCAGACCAGGTCACCACCGCCCGCACGGCGAACTGCTCACCGCGGACGCGGTGCTGCCGCACTCCCCGAGGTGAAGACGGGTTCAGCCGAGCATCTCCGCCAGGACCGCGGCCACGACCGTGAGCACGGCGACCGGCAGTATGACCATGCGCAGCTGGACCAGTCGGCCGGTGAGGTCGTGGCCCGCACGGGCCGACGCGTGCCGCTGATCGCCATGCCCGAACAGGGCCCGGCACCAGCGGCAGTCCCCTCCCCTGTCGTCCGGACGAGAGGCATCGGTCAGCTGAGCGAAGGCCGTACCGTCTCCGTCCTCCATCGCAGCGCTCATGCCGGATCAACGACGCATACCGGCGCCGGGCCACCGTCAGCGGTCGGCTCGTGATCCCTCCGCCGCAGGATCGTGACCGACGGACGCCGGGCCCCAGCGGATGGCGGGAGACGGGAGCCTTCCACGCGGTCCGCGCGTTCCGTGCGGCGGGAAGCGGAGCCGATTCGAGTGGCACACTGCACTTGGCCCTGCCCGGTGGGGCGTTGAGGTGCCTCATGAGCTGACCGGCCGTGCACGCGAGGGCCGCAGCACCCGCCCGCCGGGACCGCGTCCGAGGTGCGTCACTGCTTGGCGCCGAAGTCCTGCGTCCACCAGGGGCCGCCCGTGCCCTTGTGGACGCCCACGCCGATGTCCTTGAAGGAGCAGTTGAGGATGTTCGCTCGGTGGCCTGGGCTGTTCATCCAGGACTCCATGACCGCTGCGGCCGTCTGCTGCCCCTGGGCGATGTTCTCGCCGTAGGTGGACCAGCGGTAGCCGGCGGCGGTGATGCGCTGTCCGGGGTCGGCACCGTCCGGGTTGGTGTGGTCGAAGAAATGGCGAGCGGCCATGTCGTCGGACTGGCCCTGTGCGGCCTTCTGCAGTTGCGGATCCTCGGCGAGCGGACCACAGCCGGCGGCGGCCCGCTCCTTGTTCACCAGCGCAACCACCTGGTCGACCGTGCCGGTGGGGACCGGGGAACTCCGCGTCGTGTGCGCCGGGGCCGGAGCCGGCCGGGTGGACTGCCGGGCAGTGGGGGTGCTCTTCCTGGTGGGGCCCGCAGTCTTGGCGGGGTGCGGCTTCGGCTTCTTCGTCGCGGACGGAGACGGAGAGGGCGAGGCCGACGGAGATCCGGCGTCGGTGGTGGGCGTGGAGAGGTCCGGCACGGGTACGGCTGCTCGTTGCTCGGCGTTCGTCCGGTCGGGGCCGGTACCGGAGTCCGTGCCGAAGTACCACAGGCCGCCTCCCGCGACGCAGGCCGCGACGACCGCACCGCCGACGGCACGGCGCCGCATCCGCCGGCGTCGGCGGGACTGGCTGCGCGAGCCGGCGCCCGTGCCCCGGACACCGCGTCGTCCTGTGCCGGGGCTCGATGGGGTACCGCCGCCG
Organism: Streptomyces sp. NPDC001135; assembly: GCF_053598395.1. Taxonomy (NCBI): domain Bacteria; kingdom Bacillati; phylum Actinomycetota; class Actinomycetes; order Kitasatosporales; family Streptomycetaceae; genus Streptomyces; species Streptomyces sp. NPDC001135. The sequence continues at coordinate 94,456 of NZ_JBSFKD010000013.1, forward strand.
ACGCCGTCGAGCGGTGCGGCAGAACCAGCCGGGGCAAGCGTCCCGGAAGCGGAGAAGTGCTTGGCCAGCAGTGTGGAGGACACCGCGACCAGCCCCAGGCCGGCCAGCAGCCCTTCCGCGGGCATCAGTCCGCTCCACAGTCCGCTGCAGCGGGAGCAGCCGCGCGCGTGCCGGGCTATTCGTTTGCGCCACAGAGCCGAGGGCCGGCCGTCCCAGGAGGCCAGGACGGTCCGGAGTTCCTCGCACAGCGGCCGTGCGTCGAGCGCTCGTACCACCACGCGGGCCGCTTCGAGCTGCGCCTTCATCCGCTGCACCCGGACCGCCGTGTGCTGTGGCGACAGGTCCAGGGCCGCGGCGACCTCGGCCCGGGTGAGTTCGCCGGCGCACTCCAGCCACCACAGTGACAGCAGTCCCCGGTCGTCGGGCTCCAGCCAGCGCGTCGCCTGCGCGGTCTCCTGGCGTTGTCCCGCGAGCTGCAGCTGCACCACGGTCAGATCGACGAAGTCAGCACCGGGATCGGCCAGGTCCTCGGCCTCCTCCACCGCGCCCGGGGCGGAGCGCCGGTGCTCCCAGTGCACCCGGACCTGGTTCATCGCGATCGCCACCAGCCAGGACCGGAAGCGCTCGGGCGTCCGCAGCCCGTCCAGCCCGTCCAGAGCCCGCAACATGGTCTCCTGGACCACATCGTCGACGTCCACCGAGCCGTTCAGAGCACGGCCGACGATGTTGTAGACCAGCGGGAGGTACGCGTTGACCAGAGCGTCCTGAGCCTGCGTATCGCCCTCTCGGGCGGCCGTGACCAGTACCGCCGTCTCCATCGCGTCCTGCGTGCTCATAAAAGTGCTTCCCATCCTCGATGCCGAACGATTGTGTCCGATACCTGGGAGACCGCTCGATGCACCCCGGATAACACTTCTTCGGGAGCGAGTTCCGGCCGGCATGTCTTCGGCTGCCGGCCCGCCTCCGGCCGCCGGCGGTCCCGCCGTCCCGCCGTATCCCCGCCGCTTGGGGTGTCCCAGCAGGTCACAGGGGTGGAAATCCCGTGAGCGCCTCATGTGCCCGAGAACGCTGGGGTGGGGCGGGGCGACCGGGCACGGTGGTGTCGTGCCGACGGACCGCCAAGGGACCCGACGGGGGGACCGTCCGCCGGCCGACGGAGAGGATGACCGACCATGATGTCCCGCAAGCGCATCGCCCTCGCAGCGGCCGGACTGGCCCTGGCGGGGGGCCTCGCCGCCGCCCCGGCCGCGACCGCCGCACCGGCCGCCCTGCCCGCCCTGTCCGCTCGGTCGGCCGGGCACGTGGGGGCCGCGGCCGACAACTGCTCCGGCTGGAAGGAGATCCACATCACCGGCGGCTCCGCGAAGTACATGGAGTGCACGAAGAAGGTCAACGGCAAGTCGTACGCCTCCGGCGCCTTTTACCTGTGGGACACCAAGCACGACGGCAAGGCGGTCCAGGCCTACGCGGAGACGGACTACGACCACTGGTACGGCGACGACGTGACCTGGGAGCACTTCTACAGCTGGGCCGACGACACCCACCACAGCCCGGAGATCGTCACCGGCTGGCACCCGGGCAACGACTTCGGCCTGGTGATCGAACTCAGGTAACGGCCGTCTCCCAGCACGTCCGCGGTTCCGCGGCAGCCACCGGCTGGGCCCGTCGCCACGCGAAGACGACGGGCCCGGGAGCGTACGCCTGAAGCAGGGCCCTCTCCCGGTGACCGGCATCGGGTCAGCGGCCGGGCCGCGATCGCCGGCGGGGCTCGTCAGTCATGTCCCGATGGTGCACTGTGGAAGACGTGGATGTCCGGCGAGACGTTGCTGCCGGTGTGCGCCAGCCATGGCAGTCGAGTCATGCGCTGCTGGTGATCCCCATCGTGCTCATCGTCGTCATCACGGTGGCGGACCAGCTGGTCCCGGCCGACGTTCATCTCGGACCGCTGCTGGTCATCGCCCCCGCGATCACCGCGTCGTTCGCCGGCGCCTGGCTGACCGGGTTGATCGGGTTCCTGTCCGTGGGAGCGCAGGCGTACATCGGCTGGCACTTCGGTGTGCTGTTCTCGCGCAACGTACTGGTGCAGATCCTCGCACTGACCGTGCTGTCGGCTCTGACCGTGTTCTACTGCGTGATGCGGGAGCGGCGCACGCGCCAGCTGGAGCAGGTGCGCATGATCGCCGAGGCCGCGCAGCACGTACTGCTGTGGCCGCTGCCGGAGCAGATCGGCTCGATGAAGATCGCCTGCCTGTACTTGGCCGCCGAGGCCGAGGCGCAGATCGGCGGTGACCTGTACGCCGCGACACCCACCGACAGCGGCCTACGGGTCATGATCGGCGACGTGCGCGGCAAGGGCCTGTCCGCCATCGGCGAGGCCGCGCTCCTCATCGGAGCCTTCCGCGAAGCCGCCCACCACCACACCTCGCTGCCCACACTGGCCGCCGCCCTGGAGCGCAGTGTGGCCCGCAACCTGCCCGATCTCGAACCGGGCGAAGAACTGGGCGAGCGGTTCGCCACCGTGATGCTGGTGGAGATCTCCGACGAGGGCCACCTCACCCGGATACTCAGCTGCGGCCACCCCCCGCCCCTGCTGCTCAGTCCCGGGAGCGCCGTGACGGTTCCCGTGCATCCGGCGCCTCCGCTCGGGATCCACGGGACGGCGCCCGGGGACTACACCGTCGACGTGTTCTCCTTCGAGCCCGGTGACACGCTCCTGCTCTACACCGACGGCGTCATCGAGGCCCGGGATGCCGACGGCGTCTTCTATCCGCTCCCGGAACGGGCCGCCCAGTGGGCCGGGACCAGCCCGGAGAAGCTTGTGCACCACATCCGCCGCGATCTGCTCGATCACGTCGAGGGACGCCTCGACGACGACGCCGCGCTCATCGCGCTGTGCCGCACACCCAGCACCCAGCGGGCCCATCGGCACGGGCTGGGCCTCCATGTCGGTGGGTTCGCTCACGGCAACAGACAGGTGCCTCGGTGAGGCACCCCATGCGGCCGGCGGGCGGAGTGACCGCACGCGCGTCCGGCACCGGGGGGATGCGGGGGGCACATAGCTGCAGGAGGGACACGATGCGAGAGGCGTACCACGAGGAACTGGCGTCGCTCTGTGACGGGCTCGTGGAGATGGCCCGGCTGGCGGGCTCCGCGATCGGCCGCGCCACCACCGCTCTGCTCGACGCCGACCTGCAGATCGCCGAGGGCGTCATCTCGGCCGACGTGAAGGTCGACGACCTCCAGAGGGATCTCGAGGACCGGGCGATCGCCCTGCTGGCCCGGCAGCAGCCCGTCGCCACCGACCTGCGCACCGTGGTGACCAGCCTGCGGATGAGCGCGGACCTGGAGCGGTGCGGGGACCTGGCCCGGCACGTGGCCCAGCTGGCCCGGCTGCGGTACCCGGGGCGCGCCGTACCGGACGACCTGCACCGGACGGTTCTGGAAATGGGCCAGCTCGCGCAGCGCCTGATGGCGCAGGCCGCCGAGGTGCTCCTGACCAGGGACGTCGACGCGGCGCTGCAACTGGAGCAGGACGACGACCGCATGGACGAGCTGCACCGCATGATCTTCCGGCACCTGATGGACGGCCGGTGGCGGCACGGCGTGGAGACCGCCGTCGACGTCACGCTGGTCGGCCGCTACTACGAACGCTTCGCCGACCACGCCGTGTCGGTCGCCCGACGCATGGTCTTCCTGGTCACCGGCGAACACGCGGACGAGTACACCACCGACACGCCCGTCACGACGTAGCGGGCATCCGGGGCGTCATGCGGGCCCGTCCTTCACGAGGTGCGACAGCCGGCGGGCGGACGGACAATGGCGGACGACGGGGTGCCGCACGCTGCCGGTGGTGGGTGCCCCACCCTGCCGGTCCTTATCACAGGCGCGTACGGATCCGCGTCTACGCCCCCGCAGCCCGCCCGGACGTCGCGCCCGCGTCCGTCCACGCGTCACGTGCGTGAGCAGGGGTGCAACCATGGGCGGTATCAACGAACCAGCTCTTGAAAGTCTGCGAGAGGCCCTGCGGGGACCCGTCCTCGCTCCGGGAGACCCCGGCTACGACGCGGCCCGCAGCATCTACAACGCCATGATCGACCGGCGGCCGGCCGCGATCGCCGGGTGCGTCGACGTGGCGGACGTACGGAACGTGCTCTCCTTCGCCCGGGACACCGGGGTGGAGCTGGCGGTGCGCGGAGGGGGCCACAGCGGTCCGGGGCTGTGCCTGGTCGACGGCGCGCTGACGCTCGACCTGTCGCCGATGCGCTGGGTGGACGTCGACCCGGAAGCGGGGACCGCGCGGGTGGGCGGCGGAAGCCAGCTGGGCGACCTCGACCACGCGGCGCACACCTTCGGCCTCGCCACGCCGGCCGGGATCGTGTCGACCACCGGGGTCGGCGGTCTCACCCTCGGCGGCGGGCACGGGTACCTGACCCGCAGGTACGGCCTGACCGTCGACAACCTGCTGGCCGCCGACGTCGTCCTCGCCGACGGCACGTTCGTCACCGCGTCCGAGGACGACCACCCGGACCTGTTCTGGGCCCTGCGGGGCGGCGGCGGCAACTTCGGCGTGGTCACCTCGTTCACGTTCCGGCTGCACCCCGTGGACGCCGTCGGTGTCGCGGTGACCGTCTGGCCGGTGGACCGCACCCGCGAAGTGCTGCAGTGGTACCGGGAGTTCATTCCCGCCGCACCCGAGGACCTCTACGGCTTCTTCGCCCTGCTGACCATTCCGCCCGGACCGCCCTTCCCCGAGCCGATCCACGGGCAGAAGATGTGCGGGGTCGTGTGGTGCTACACCGGCGACCTGGAAGGCGACCGCCTGGAGAAGGTGCTGACCGTGGTGAACGCGCCGGGGCCACCCGCCTTCCACTTCACCACGCCCATGCCCTACCCCGCCCTGCAGACCATGTTCGACGAGCTGCTCCCGAAGGGGCTGCAGTGGTACTGGCGCGGCGACTTCTTCGACGCCATCTCCGACGACGCGATCGCGGTGCATGAGAAGTACGGGCAGAACCTCCCCACCGGCCTGAGCACGATGCACCTGTACCCGGTCGACGGGGCGACCCGCCGTATCGGGCCCGGCGACACGGCCTGGGCCTACCGGCACGCCGCATGGTCGGGGGTCATCGCCGGCATCGACCCCGAACCCGCCAACGCCGGCCTGATCCGGCAGTGGTGCGTCGACTACTGGACCGACCTGCACCCCCATTCCATGGGCGGCGCCTACATCAACTTCCTGGGTGAACAGGAGAGCACCGACCGCGTCCGGGGCACGTACCGCGACCACTACGACCGGCTGGCCGCGATCAAGCGCACCTACGACCCCGGCAACTTCTTCCACGCCAACCAGAACATCCCGCCCGCCCCGGCATGAGCGGCAACCGCCGGCTCCACGTTCCGTCGTCGCGGCTGCCGGATCCGTCCTGGCCAGGCCCACATGCGACGTAAGCCGTGACTCATGGGATCACCCTCGCCCGTCGCGGAACGGCGCTCAACTGCCTCGAAGCGGTTGCTCAGGCATACGTGGGCCAGCGGCCGAAAGCCGACGGCACGTGGCTGACACGGTCGGCGACGGTGCCAGCATGAGCGGCATGCCCGAGAAGCTGAGCACCCCGCGCCGGATCGCCGACGACCACGTCGCGCAGGTCGCCGCCCTCGACCCCCTGGTCTCGACCCGGCTCGGCCTGCGTCCCGGGGACGACCGGCAGCCGGACCTGTCCCCGCAAGGCTTCGAGGCGCTCGCCGAAGTGGCCCGTCGCACGCTCTGCGCGCTCGACGCCACCGAGCGGAACGCCGAAAACGACGGTGTGGTGTTCGAGGACGTCGAGCGCAACTGCGCCCGGCTGCTGCGGGAGCGGCTGACCGCGGAACTCGCCCTGCACGAGGCGGGGGACCACTTCCGCCGGCTGAGCAACGGCAACACGCCGCTGCACCAGGTCCGCGGCATCTTCACGCTGATGCCCACCGACACCGACGAGGACTGGGCGACGGTGGCCGGGCGGCTGCGCAACCTGCCCGGCGCCCTGGACGGCTACCGGGCGACCCTGACCGAGGGCATCGCCCGTGGGCTGCTGTGCGCGCCCCGCCAGGCCCGGGCCGTCATCGGGCAACTCGCCGCCTGGACCGGCCAGGACGTCGGCGGCGCGAGCTGGTTCGCCACGTTCGTGGCCGGCGGGCCGGACCGGCTCAGGCCCGAACTGGACGCCGCCGCCGGCCGCGCGACGGCCGCCGTGGCCGGCTTCCGTGACTGGCTGGTCGACACCTACCTGCCCGCCGCGGCCGGTACCCCGGACGCCGTCGGCCGTGAGCGCTACCTGCGCTCGGCCCGCTGGGCCAACGGCGCCGACGTGGACCCCGCCGAGGCGTACGCCTGGGCCTGGGAGGAGTTCCACCGGACGGTCGCCGAGATGCAGGCCAAGGCCGGCCGGGTCCTTCCGGGCGCGGGCGCCCGCGAGACCATGGACCACCTGAACCGGCACGGGCACACCATCGTGGGCGAGGAGAACATCCGCGCCTGGCTCCAGGAGATCACGGACGAGGCGATCGACGCTCTCGACGGCACCCACTTCGACATCTCCGGGCCCCTGCGCCGGGTGGAGACGAGGATCGCTCCCGCCGGCAGTGCGGGCGCTCCGTACTACAACGGTCCCAGCCTGGACTTCAGCCGCCCCGGCCGCACGTATCTGCCCACTTTGGGCCAACAGACCTTCCCCACCTGGCAGATCGTCAGCACCTGGTACCACGAGGGCGTGCCCGGGCACCACTTGCAGACCGCCCGGTGGACCGCCGCCGCGGACCGCCTCAGCCCCTACCAGATCACTTTGGGCGCGGTCAGCGCCAACAAGGAAGGCTGGGCCCTGTACGCCGAGCGTCTGATGGACGAACTGGGCTTCCTCACCGACCCCGCCCGCCGCCTGGGCTATCTCGACAAGCAGATGCTCCGTGTCATCCGCGTGATCATCGACATCGGTATGCACCTGGAACTGGTCATCCCCGACGACTCCGGCTTCCACCCCGGCGAACGCTGGACACCGGACCTCGCCACCGCGTTCATGGCCGCCCACCACGGCAGCGACACCGCCCGGCGTACCAGCGAGATCGACCGGTACCTCGGCCGGCCCGGCCAGGCCATCGGCTACAAACTGGGAGAGCGCGCGTGGCTGGAGGGCCGTGAGGCTTCCCGCCGCCGTCTCGGCGCCGGTTTCGACCTGCGGACCTGGCACATGAACGCGCTCACCCAGGGCTCACTCGGCCTCACCGACCTGGCCGACAACCTCGCGTCGCTGTGAGCGGCCATGTGAAGGATGCGCCGGCCGGCTTCTTCGACGACCTCCGGCCTCTCGGACCTACCGTACGGCGCAGGCGAGGCGGCGTTCGAGAGGGGTCCGGTAGCAGGGGGTGACGCGGGTGCCGTCGAGGGAAGGCGAGGGTGCGGTGGATTTCGGCTTCGACGGCGGTGCGGGCCTCGCTGCCGGGATCGGTCAGGAGGTGGTGGTTGATGTGCCCGTCCGCGTGCTGGGCCCGGCTGCCGACGATGCGGCCGTTCCACCAGATGGTCGGGCCGATGTTGCCGTTCCGGTCGAAGAGGGCCTTGGTGTGGTCGGGGTCGAGGTACCAGTGACGGTGGCGCCAGCCCATGGGGGTGGGGTCCAGGCCGGGCAGCAGGGCTGCCGCGGGATCGGGACCCTCGGTGGCCTTCACGGCTTCGAGCTCTTGGAGTTCTTCCAGGTGTTCGGGCAACAGGTAGCCGGTGCCCTCGTCGCGTTCGGCTGCTTGAGCGCCGGTGGCGGCGAGGGCCTTGCGGGTGCCGGTCACGGTCCAGCCCGTCCACCACTTCAGGTCCTCGACCGTGACCGGGCCGAACGCGGCGATGCAGTGGCGGGCGAGCGTGCCCTTCGCCTCCGGCGCGGGGACACGCGGCAGGGGGCGGGCGCCGACCCGGCGGAACTGGGCGGAGGTCCAGGAGCCGGCCGGCCGGGTCCGGCGGATGTGTCCCTCCGCCGCCAGCAGACCCGGGACGGGTGTACTGGCGCGCTGCCGGGACTCGTACGCCTTGCCGGGGAAGACGACGAACTGCTCACGCAAGTCCGCTGTGTCGAGGGCGAGTTCGACGGCCGTCGCCCCGCCGCGCACGGCCAGGGCCTCCAGGACGGCCTGCTCCACCGCGGCGCAACGGTGCTCCTCCCAGCCGAGGCCCTCGCGCAACTGGGCTGTGGCGCGGGCACGGTGACGGTGGGCGTCGTCGGCGGTGGTGGCGGACCGGATCACCGGGGCCAGATGGCCGGGGACGACGAACATGGTGCGGCGCATGCAGCGGATGCGCTCCGGTCCGGGGACGCCGTCGGGGGCGTGGTAGAGGGAGTGGTCGACGGCGGCCGCGGTCGGGGCATGCATGCGGGCAGCGGCGGCCAGGTCGCCGCACGACGGACACCACGGGAGGGTGTGTAAGCGCAAATCAAGCGGGAATGCAGGGGCTTTGAGAAAAACCCGCGCCGAATACCACGAACCCCGGGGACATCCGGATCACGCAGGGGACTTGCCGAGTACTCGCTAAAACCTCGGAACCATGAATCACCGTGCAGAACGGCGGGTCCGGTTACGTTTCTTAACCATCATGCGCCGTCCGGCGGATTTCCGGGCGTGGTCGATCGAAGGTCCCGCGCATGGCGCGGTCACAGGAGAAACCCGAAGGATCACTGAGACGAGGGACCCCAGCCGCGGTTGGCCAGCACGATGCGGCTGCCGTTTGTGAGCCTGTCGTCATGCATCTGCTGCTGATCGAGGACGACGACCGCGTGGCCGAACCCTTGATGGAGGGACTGGGCCGCTTCGGGTTCACCGTGGAACACGCACGGACCGGTGCCGCCGGCCTGTCCGCCGCGGAGCCGGCGATAGTGCTGTTGGACCTGGGGCTCCCCGACATGGACGGCATCGACGTCTGCCGGGAGCTACGCGCCCGTTCCTCGGTCCCGATCATCATGATCACCGCCCGGGACTCCGAGACCGACCGGGTGCTCGGCCTGGAACTGGGCGCTGACGACTACGTCTCGAAGCCGTTCGGGGTCCGGGAGCTGGTGGCGCGGATCCGAGCCGTGACTCGACGAACCCGGACCGTGCCCGTCGACGCGGGCGGTCCGGTCATGGGTGCCCCCGGCGGTCGTGACCTGTCCGGTGCATCCGGCGCCCAGCGGATCGGCCCCCTGAGCATCGACCGCCGTACCCGTCAGGTGCACGTGCACGAGCTGCCGGTCGCGCTGGCCCCCAAGGAGTTCGACCTGCTCCTCTGCCTGGCCGAGGATCCCGGAGCTGTCTACTCACGCCAGCAGATTCTCGACACGGTCTGGGAGCCGGACTACTACGGCCCCACGAAGACCCTTGATGTGCACATCGCCGCCCTGCGCCGCAAGCTCGGTGACCCGTCCTGGATCGAGAACATCCGCGGCATCGGCTTCCGCCTCGTCCCGCCCAGTGGCCGTGGCGCTGTCCCGCCCCCACCGCACCAGCCCCGCGGAGGCGTCCGATGACCCGCCGTCTGCTGCTCAGCTATCTCAGCCTCATGGCGCTCGTCCTGCTGGCCCTGGAAGTGCCCTTCGGCTTCGTCTACGCCCGCAACGAGCTGAACCGCTTCTCCCACACCGCGGAGCTGGGCGCGGTGACGCTCGCCACCGTGTGCGAGGACAAGCTCGAACACGGACGGGCGTCGGACCTGGCGGCCATCTCCCGCGACTACGCGCGACGCACCGGCAGCCGGGTGGTCATCACCGACCGGAGCGGCACGGTGCTCACCGACTCCGCCACCCCCGCGGCCGGCGGGAACCTCTCCTCCCAGCCGGACATCGCCTCCGCCCTCCGCGACCGCCCCGCCACCGGGATCCGCGACGACCTCGTCCCGGACGGCAAGGTCCTGTTCGCCACCGTGCCAGGCAGGTCCAGCGACACCGTCCCCTGCGTCGTGCGGACCCTCTATCCGCTCGCGCCGCTCACCGGGAAGGTCCGTGCCACCTGGGTCGCACTCGCCGTCGTCGGCCTGTGCGTACTGGCGGCGGTCACGCTGATCGGGTTCGCGCTCGCCCGCTGGATCACCCGTCCCCTGCGGGCCCTGGAACGGGCCACCGCGCAACTCGCCGACGGTCGCCTGACCGACCCGCCGGCCACCGATCGCGGGCCGCCCGAACTGCGCCGGGTGACGGCCTCGTTCACTCGCACGGCCACCCGGCTGCAGCACCTGCTCCATGCCCAGCAGGCCTTCGCCTCCGAGGCGTCCCACGAGCTCAAGACTCCCCTGACCTCCCTGCGCCTGCGCCTGGAGAACTTCGAGCCCCACCTCGCCGCCTGCGCGCAGGACAGCCTCAGTGACGCGATCGACGAAGTCGGACGCCTCAGCCGGATGGTGCAGGGACTGCTCGCCCTTGCCCGACTGGAGAACTCGGCGATCACCCCGGAGATCGTCGACCTCGACGCCGTCGTCGCGGACCGCGCGGCCATCTGGACGGCGTTCGCCGGTGACCAGCGCGTCGGCATCGCCGTGGCCGGCACGAAGGCCGGCCCGGTGTGGGCGGTGGCGGGCGCCCTCGAACAGATCCTCGACAACCTGTTGTCCAACGCCCTGTGCGTCTCCCCGCCCCACACCACCATCACCTTGGCGACCGCCACCGCACCGGCCGACGGCGGCCGTGCGGTCGAACTGCATGTGATCGACCAGGGGCCGGGGATGACCGAGACCGACCGCCAACGGGCCTTCGACCGGTTCTGGCGTGCCGCTGACGCCCACCACGACGGCACCGGCCTGGGCCTGTCCATGGTCCAGCGGCTCACCCACGCCAGCGGAGGCGACGTCCGCCTGAACGCGGCGCCCGGCGGCGGTCTGGACGCCGTCGTCAGCCTCCGGCCCGTGGAGACCGGCCGTGCCCGGGTCCCCGCGGGCGTGGGAAACCTCACGCCAAGACGTCGTTGAGGCCCCGGCTGCGCGTCGACGCCTCTGCGGAGACGCATCGGATCAGCACCGCCTCGCGGCCGGAGCAGCCCTCCGGCGGCGGCTTCACCGGCGCCCGTCGCGTGCCGGGCGATCCACGCCCGCCGGACGCCCGGCCGGACGCCCGACCGCCCGCGGAACGCACCCCGCCCGTCATTCGTCTACAGTTCATGAATCGTCTACGTGCTTGTAGTCACTCCTAGGAAGGCCCGGGGCCTATGACCACACCGCTGCACCTCGCCTCGCAGCTGGCCGTCAACGTATGGGACGCCCGGTCGCTGCTGGCCGCGTTCGGTGTCCTGGGCGTCGGCGTGGTGATGTTCGCCGAGACGGGGCTGCTGGTCGGCTTCTTCCTCCCCGGGGACTCACTGCTGTTCACGGCGGGGCTGCTGTGCACGGGGTCGGCCGACCAGACCGTCCACCTCTCCCTGGGTCCGTTGCTGGTCGCCGCAGCCTTCGGAGCGCTGGCCGGTGCGCAGTGCGGATATGTGCTCGGCCGGAAGGCGGGCGGGGCGCTGCTCGCCCGCAGCCGCTCGACGCGGCTGCACGAGGGGGCGCAGCGGGCCGAGGAACTGCTGGAGCGGTACGGGTACGCGAAGGCCGTCGTCCTGGCCCGCTTCGTGCCGGTGGTGCGGACGGTGCTCAATCCGATGGCGGGCGCGCTCGGCGTACCGGTCCGCACGTTCACGGTGTGGCAGGTGGTCGGCGGACTGGTGTGGAGTCTCGGTCTGACCCTGGCGGGCTACGCGCTCGGTTCCTCGATCCCGAACGTCGACCGCTACCTGCTGCCGCTGGTCGGACTGATCGTCGTCGTGTCGCTGATCCCCCTGCTGACCGAGGTCCTCCGCTCCCGTCGGACCGCCAGGGCCCGGGAGGAACGCGGATGACCCTCGCCTTCGACGGGTCCTCGATCGACGGGTCCGGCTATCTGGACGTGGTGCGCCTGGCCCGGCACGCGCCGGGCCGGCTGGACGACCTGGTGTTGTTCTGGTCGACGTACGGACTCGCGGTCTTCGCTGTCCTCGCGGCCGCCGGCTGGTGGAGCGCCCGGCGGAGGGGGCCCGCGGCAGCGGTGGGGGCGCTGGCGGTACCGGTCGTCGTCATCGCCGCGTACGGCGCCGACTCCGCGCTGAAGCTGCTGGTGCGCGAGGACCGCCCGTGCCGGAGCCTGCACGTGAAGGTGCTGGAGGCGTGTCCGGCCCCCGGCGACTGGTCCTTCCCCAGCAACCACGCGGCAATAGCAGCCGCCGCCGCGATGGCGCTGCTGTTCGTCTCACGTCGGCTGGGTGCCGTCGGGACCGCGGCCGCACTGGCGATGGCCGCCTCCCGCATCTGGGTCGGCGCGCACTATCCGCACGACGTCGTCGCCGGGATCGCCGTCGGCGCGCTCGCCGGGCTGTCGCTGATGACCATGGTGCGCAGACAGTCGGAGACGCTGGCACGGTGGATCACGTCCGGGAGACTGCGTCCCCTGCTCGTTGCGCCGTAACCCACTCGCCCGTCGCCGGCACGACCCGCCGTGTGGCCCAGGAGTCACTGGAAGATCATGCGTCACAAAGTCCTGGTCGTCGAGGACGATCACGCTCTGCGCGATGTGCTGCGCCGTGGCCTGACCGAGGAGGGGTTCGACCCCGTCCTCGCCTCCGACGGCTCGACCGCCCTGCGGCTGGCCACCCCCGACGTCGCGGCGGCCGTCCTGGACATCGGGCTGCCCGACGCGGACGGACGGGACGTGTGCCAGGCGCTGCGCGCCAACGGCTTCCCCGCTCCCGTGATCTTCCTGACCGCCCGGCACCAGCTCACCGACCGGCTGTCCGCCTTCTCCGCCGGTGGCGACGACTATCTGCCCAAACCCTTCCACCTCGCCGAGCTCGCCGCACGGCTGAGAGCCGCCGTCAGACGAGCGGCGCCGACCTCGACGGCCCTGGCGGGGGACCTCGTCCTGGACGCGGTCGGGCACTGCGCCACCGTGCACGGCGTCCGCGTCGCGCTGACCCCGACCGAGTTCCGGCTGCTCGCGCCGCTCGTCGCCGCGGCCGGCTCCACCCTCAGCCGTCGCGAGTTGATCAGGGCGGCCTGGCCCGAAGGTGCGCAGGTCAGCGACAACACCCTGGACCAGTACCTGACGCGGCTGCGTCGCAAGCTGCGCGAGGCGGGCAGCACGCTGACGATCGGTACGGCGCGCGGGATCGGACACCACCTGTCATGACCGTCGACCGCGCCCTGCGCCGCCTGTCGCCCCGCACCCTGCGCGGCCGGCTCTCCCTCGTGGCGCTGACCACCGCCGCCCTGCTGATGACCGTCCTGACCGTGGTGTTCAACGTCGTGACGGACCGGCATCTGCAGCATCAGGCGGACGACGAACTGCGCAACCGGGCCGCCGCCGTGGCCACGACCGTCGACACCAGCGGCCGCCGGGCGCGCGTCCTGGAGACCTCCAACGACGGTCTCCTCGACGCGAACGCCTGGATCTACGCCGGCACACGACTGCTCGAGAAACCTCCGTCGACGACGGCCGGCAGTCCGCTCACCGAGACCGCCGACCGGCTGGCCGCACATCGCGAGCCGGGGTGCACGACCGTACACGCCCCCGGCCTCCAGCCCGTCCGTCTGTGCTCCCGGCCTCTGGCCGGCCGTCATGCCGACGCAACGGTCGTCACCGCCTTGGACCTCGGTCCCTACCGCAGTTCGGCCGACACCCTGCTGCTCGGATCCCTGGTCCTGGACGCGGTCATGCTCGCCTGCACCTATGTGCTCACGCGTCTCGCCGTCGGCCGGGCACTGCGCCCGGTGCGAACGATGACCGACCAGGCCACCCAGTGGAGTGCCGTGGGCTCCGACGACCGTTTCGGCGCCGAGGAGCACCCGGCCGAACTGGCCCGCCTGGGCGCCTCCCTGGACGCGCTCCTGGACCGCATCCGCACCGTCCTGCGCCACGAACGGCAACTGACCGGCGAACTGTCCCACGAACTGCGGACCCCGCTGACCCGGATCGTCATCGAACTCGACTGGTGGCGGGCCCGCCACCGCTCGGAGGCCGAGACCCGCGCCACCCACGAAGTGATCGCCGAGGCCGCGCAGTCGATGCGCACGATCTGCGACACGCTGCTGAACGACGCGCGCGACAACGCGCTGAACCCGCCCGCGGCACCCGGCACGACCGACGTCGTTCCCGTCCTGGACCGCATGGTCCAGGGCCTCGGCGGACCGGACGACGTGAAGGCCACCGTCGCGCCCGCGGCCCCCGGTCTTCAGACGGGGGTCGCCCCCGCTTTCCTGGAACGGATCGTCGGCCCGTTGCTCGCCAACGCCGTCCGCTACGCCCGCTCCGGCGTGACCGTCGCCGCGCGGCGCGAACCCGGTGCCGTGCGCATCGACGTGGTCGACGACGGCCCGGGCGTGCCGGAGGCGTTCGTCGGCGACCTGTTCCATCCCGGCCGACGCGCCGACTACGGCGACGGGCACGACGGCGCGGGCCTGGGGCTGCCGCTCGCGCGTCGCCTGGCCCGCGCCGTCGGCGGTGAGGTGTCCTACGACCCCGGGCACACCCCCGGGGCCAGGTTCACGGTCAGCCTGCCTGCAGCGTGACCGGTTCGGAGACGTCCCTGCGGGTGGCGGACAGGTGGACGACCAGCCCGAGGACGACCGTCAGGAACAGGGCGCTGGTCACGACGGTGCCCAGCCCGAGGCCGCCGTCGCCGGTGGGCTGGGAGAGGTGGTCACCGAGGGAGGCGCCGAGGGGGCGGGTGAGGATGCAGAGGATGCAGGGGATCCAGAAGCTCCAGACGGTGTCCAGGCCCGGCGCGAAGTGCGCGATGGCCACCGCGGCGATGGGTGCCGCGAACAGGACGGCGGACCGCCAGTACCCGAGGTCCATGCGCTCGGAGACCAGGTCACCGGCGGCGGTGCAGGGCGAACGTATCAGTGCCACGGCGAGCCAGTACACGCCCGCGCGGTGGGCGCTCGTGCGGAACTGGACCTCCAGGACGACGGCCGGCAGGCCGCTCATCAGCACGGACACGCCGGTAAGCCCCAGACCGGCGTGCCCGACCGTGCCACCCGGCACCTGAACACCTCCCGACTGCCGCCACCCACGCGCTGCCGGCCGAAGGCCGGACCACCGGCTCAGCCGGGGTGCGGACGGGCCAGGCCGTGGTCGTAGGCGAAGATCACCGCCTGGATGCGGTCACGGGCGCCGATCTTGGACAGGACGCGGCCGACATGTGTCTTCACCGTGGACTCCGACAGGACGAAACGTGTGGCGATCTCGCCGTTGGTCCAGCCCTTGCCGATGGCGACGAGGATCTCGCGCTCGCGGTCGGTGAGGGAGGCCAGCCGCGGGTCCTCGGCGGAGCCGTCGGCACGGGCCGGCACCAGTCGGGCGAACTCGTGCAGCAGGCGGCGGGTGAGTGCGGGGGCGATCACGGCGTCCCCGACGGCGACGGCGCGGATGCCTGCGAGCAGTTCCTCGGGGCGGGCGTCCTTGAGGAGGAAGCCGCTGGCTCCGGCACGCAGGGCCGCGTAAACGTATTCGTCGAGGTCGAAGGTGGTCAGCACCAGGACGCGGGAGCGGTCACCGGACGCGACGATGCGGCGTGTGGCCTCGATGCCGTCCATGCCCGGCATACGTACGTCCATGAGGACGACGTCGGGACGGAGCTCGGCGGCCCTGCGTACGGCTTCGCCTCCGTGCGCGGCCTCGCCGACCACCTCCGTCTCGGGCACGGAGTCGAGGAGCATGCGGAAGCCGTACCGCTGGAGCGGCTGGTCGTCCACGACGAGCACGGTGGTCATCGGGCGCCTTCCCGGGGAGCGAGGTCGAGCTCGGCCCGCACCGCCCATCCCGTGCCGACGGGACCCGCGCTGACGTGCCCGCCGTAGAGAGCCGCTCGTTCCCGCATGCCCACCAGGCCGTGTCCTTCCTCGTTCGCCGTGCCGGGAACTCCGGCCGGGGCGAGTGGGCCGGAGTCCTCGACGGTGATGGTCAGCCGCGTGTCCTCCACGACGATCGCCAGGTTCGCACGGGCGCCCGCGCCGGCGTGCTTCAGGGTGTTCGTCAGCGCCTCCTGCACGATGCGGTAGACCGTGAGCTGCACCCCGCTGTCGAGGACGTCGACGTCACCGGCGCTACGGTAGACGACCTCCAGGCCGGCGGCGCGCACCCCCTCGCACAGCGCGTCGATGTCCGCGAGCCCGGGCTGCGGGCTCAGTTCGGGCTCGCCCCGCGGACCGTCCGCCTCGCGCAGCACGCCGAGCACCCGGCGCAGTTCGCTCAGGGCCTGGCGGCCGGTGTCGCCGATGAGGTGCAGGGCTTCCGCTCCCCGCTCCGGGGCGACGGCCGTGGCGTAGGCACCCGCGTCGGCGAGCGTGATGATGACGGACAGGTTGTGGCCGACGATGTCGTGCATCTCACGGGCCACCCGTGCCCTTTCGGCCGCGACGGCGAGCCTGCCCCGCTGGTCGCGTTCGATCTCCAGCCGGGCCGCACGGTCCCGCAGCCCGGCCAGCTGGGCCCGCCGGATGCGGATCACCAGGCCGAGCGCGAGGGCCGCGGTGGCCGTGCTGAGCAGGAAGAACAGCGCGTCCCAGACCGACACCGCCGCCGCGACCCGCGCCGCGACCAGGCCCAGCGCAGCCGCCATGGCCGCGCAGGCCCAGGGCAGCTGCCGCAGCCGCCCGTGCAGGGTCAGGCTGTACAGGGCGACGAAGAGGGCGACGTCCGCACGGAGTGCGGCGCCGAGGGCCCACTGGAGCACGAACACGGCCGCGACGGCGCCGAAGGCCACCGCGGGCGCCCGCCGTCGCCACAGCAACGGGAGCACCAGCCCGGCCTGCAGGGCCAGCATGCCGGCCGTGGGCAGCCGGGTGAACGCCAGACGGAAGCGGCGCGGGCCGTCGCCGTCCCCGCCGACCGCGCCGACCGCGTGCAGCAGGTCCGGCAGACAGAACAGCAGGAAGACCAGGACCACCACCGCGGTGTCCAGCACCCACGGACGGGCCCGGTCGGCGAGCCGGAGCCGCTGGCCGGCCCGGCCGAGCCGGGCGACCAGCGGCCCCATCCCGCCGAGGTCATCGGTGGTCACGGAATTCACCAGCCCATGATGCGGGTCCGGCCGACGATGCGGGCTCAGGGGGCTCAGACGTCGTCGCGCAGCAGCCGGTACGCCGCACCCGCCAGCGCCAGTGCCGTCCAGCCGAGGAGGACCAGCAGGCCAGCGGCGGGCGACAGGGTGGTGGAGTCATGGGTCAGCGCGAAGATCGACTCGCCCGCGTGGCTCGGCAGATAGGGGTCGATGTCGCCCTGCCACGAGGTGGGCAGCAGGGAGGTCAGTCCGGGTACCAGCATCAGGGCGGCGACCAGGACCGAGATGGCGCCCGCCACGGACCGCAGGAGCGCACCCAGGGCGGTGCCGATCACACCGACCAGGCCGAGGTAGAGTCCGGCACCCAGCAGACTGCGTACGACGCCGGCGTGGCCGAGGCCCATGGCGGCGGGCGTACCGGAGACGATCCGGCTGCCGACGAGGAAGGCGACGAACGCGCCGACGGTGGCGATCACCAGCGCGACCAGCCCGTACACCGCCGCCTTGGACCACAGCACGGGCAGCCGGCGCGGTACCGCGGCCAGGGTCGAGCGGATCATGCCGGTGGAGTACTCGCCCGCCGTCACCAGCACGCCGAGCACACCGAGGGCCAGCTGCGCGAAGTTCGTACCGAAGAGGGACAGGCTCGCGGCCGTCGCGGTGGCGAAGTCGCGGTCCATGTGCCGGCCGGAGCCGAGGTTGGACTTGTAGTGGCTCGCGGCGATGACGCCGAAGGCGACGAGGAACAGCAGGCCCAGGCCGAGGGTGATCCAGGTGGAGCGCAGGGACCAGAGTTTGGCCCACTCGGAGGACAGCACGCGCCGTCCGGTCACCCGGTAGACGGGGCGGGCCGGAGCGGTCCGGGCGGTCTCAGGGGTCTCGGGTGTTGCCGTGAGGGTGCTCATGCCGCGCTCCCGGAGGTGTCGGTACCGGTCGTGGAGCCGTGGTACTCCACGGCGTCCCTGGTCAGTTCCATGAACGCCGCCTCCAGCGACACCGCCTTCGTGGTCAGCTCGAACAGGGGGATCCCGTGCTCGGCCGCCTTCAGCCCGATCTCGCGGGCGGACACCCCGGTCACCTGCAGTTCCTCGGAGCCGACGCGGCCGGTGATCTCCACGCCCGGCCCGGCCAGCACGTCCCGAAGCCGCGCGGGGTCGTCCGTGGCGACCTTCACGGTGTCGCCGCCCGCCTCGCGGACCAGGTCCTGCACCGTCGTGTCGGCCAGCAGCCGGCCGCGCCCGACGATGATCAGGTGATCCGCGACCAGGGCCACCTCGCTCATCAGGTGCGAGGAGACGAACACCGTCCGTCCCTCGGCCGCGAGCGACGTCAGCAGATTGCGGATCCAGAGCACACCCTCGGGGTCCAGTCCGTTCACGGGCTCGTCCAGCATCACCGTCTGCGGGTCGCCCAGCAGGGCGGCCGCTATGCCGAGCCGCTGTCCCATGCCGAGGGAGAAGGCCCCGGCCCGCTTCTTCGCGACGCTTCCGAGACCGGCGAGTTCGACGACCTCGTCGACCCGGCGGCGCGGAATCCCGTGGGTCAGCGCGAGCGCCCTGAGGTGCTGGTGGGCCGAGCGGCCCGGGTGGATCGACTTGGCCTCCAGCAGCGCCCCGACTTCCTGCAGCGGCGCCTGATGACGGGCGTAGCGCTGCCCGTTCACCGTGACGGAGCCGCTCGTCGGCGCGTCCAGCCCGACGATCATGCGCATCGTCGTGGACTTGCCCGCCCCGTTGGGCCCCAGGAAGCCGGTCACCGTACCCGGCCTCACAGCGAAGTCGAGACCGTCGACGGCTGTCTTCTCCCCGTACCTCTTGGTGAGCTGCTGTGCGTCGATCATGCGTGTTCTCTCTCTCGGACTGCGGCGTCCGGCACACCTGACGCCTCCTCCGCCACGCTAAGTCCGCGATCTCCCGGATCCGGTGGTACCGGGGGCTGAACAGTGCCGCGCAGGTGGTACCGGGGTACTACGGCCCCGCGCGCGCTGTGCGCGGCCGGGACACGGGAACCGCCGCGGAGGGCCCGGGGCCGCCCTCCGGCCCTGCTGCCGGCCTACTCGGCGACCGGTCTTCCTTCACCGGAGGGTTCTGCCCGCCACCGGAGCGGGCAGAACCGTCGCCGCGCCGGTGGCGGGTTGCCGCAGCCGCGGTGCCGGTGCGGCTCAGCGGACCGTCACGTTGAAGACCGGGGAGGCCGTGGTGCCGCTGACGATGCGCAGGTCGTTGGTGCCCTTCAGACCGAGCTCGACGCGCAGCGAGTAGGAGCCGTCGCGCGCGACGGGCGCGGACGCGGGCAGGCTGACCCACTTGCCGTGCTGCTTCTGCTGCAGGGTCACCTTGCTGCCCGCCTTGAGGCCGGTCGTCTCGCCGGTGACCCGGAACAGCTGCCAGGCGCGGACGGAGGACGCCGACGGTGTGGCGGTGATGCCGGCCTTGGGCGCCTGGGCCTTGTGCGCGGCGGCGACGGGGGTCGCGGTGTGCGTGGCCGGGGTGGCGGCCATCGCGGTGCCGGCGAGAGCGAGGGAGGCCGCGCCGAGGGCACCGACGACGGCAGTACGCAGAGAGCGCCGCTTCGAGACCATCACAGATATGTCCCTTTCCATGACTGGAACAGCATGTGAGTGAAAAATGCACTACATGCTGATTGATGTAGACATCTGGAGTGACGTCACTGCGGATGCAGGCGTTCATCGGCGTACTGTCGCTGTCTTGTAACAGCGCTGCGCGGCGATCACCGCCTCGCCCAGCAGGCGGCGGTGAACTGGCTTGCGCCCGGGGGCAAATTGGCCGAAGCGGATCGGATCGTGGAAGCCGCGTTGGCGGTGGGTGCGGAGCGCGGCTTCCCCCCGCTGGCGGTGGCCGTCGTCGACGTCGCCGCAGAGGTGATCGTCCTACGGCGGGCCGACGGTGGTATGCCGATGACCAGCCGCATCGCGGTGGCCAAAGCGCGCACCGCGCTACGTGCCCTGCAGCCCTCCGGCCTGATCAACCTGCCCGGGGGAATCGTCGACACCATCCAGCACCTGTACGACGGCGACTCCGTCCCGTGGGCCGGGGGTGTGCTGGTCACCGACGGTGAGGTGATCCTCGGCGCCGCGGGGGCATCCGGTGCCCATGCCGTCGAAGACGAAGAGGCCGTACGGACGGCGGTACGACGGTGGCGGGAGAACCGTTGCGCAGGACGGCCGGAGGTGGTGCCGGGTGCGGTGACACAGGAACCTGTCCGGCGGGAGTCGTCCTGAACGCGGAATCCTCCCCCACCTCCGACTCGTGGCCCGGGTACTTCGCCGACCGCGGGCACCCGAACGCCCACCGCATCGGCTCCGGCGTCGAGGGCATCGTCTACCGCCTGGGAGACGGTCGGGTCGCCAAGGTGTGGACCGGCCGGCCGCCGACCGCGGTCACCCGTCAGGTGTATGCGGACCTCGCACAGCACCCGCTGCCGTTCGCCACCCCGGAGATCCTCGAAGTCGAGGAGCACCAGGGCGTCGTCGTCACGTACGAGCGGGAACTGCCCGGTGTCCCGGTACGGGGCGAGTCCGCGCACGAGGACCACGAGCGAGAGCTGTCCGTCCGGCACAGGAACGCGCTGCTCGCCGTCCTGCGTGGCCTCGCCTCGGTGCCGGGCACAGACGCGATGCGCCGGATGACCGTGCGGGGCGACGACCGTCCGCTGTGGCAGGGCCACCACCGCTTCCAGGACGCGCTCGCGGCGCTGGTCGCCCGCGCCGTGGCCCGGCACGGCACTGCCCTGGCCGTGCGGGTGCCGGACTTCGACTCGGGAGTCGCACGCACGCTGAACGCGCTCAGGTCGCTTCCCGACGCTCCGGTCACGGCGATCCACGGTGACCTCGTCCCGCCGAACATCCACACCGACGGTGCCGGACGACCCGTCGCCGTACTCGACTTCGGCTTCTTCACCACGGCAGGCGATCCGGCCTTCGAAGCGGCGGTCACCGCAGCCGTCTGGGACATGTACGGCCCCTGTGCCAGGGCGCACACCGCGGACCTCACCCGGCTCTTCGCACAGGAGCTCGGCTACGCGCCCGCCGCCCTCGCGGCCTACCAGGCCGTCTACGCCCTCACCACCTACGATCTGTTCGGCACGGACGACAGCGACGGACATTTCCGGTGGTGCGCCCAACAGCTCCGTCACAACGCCGTGTTCGGGACCCGGGTGTCCTGATTCCGTCCCCCGCCGCTCGGGACCGTCAGCGTGGCAGCCCCAACTCGTCGAGGGAAGCGCCGGTCGCCCAGCGCCGCAGTCGCCGGCCGTGCAGGAGGTGGACGTCACCCTGGCGGGAGGCCCACAGCATGTCTGCGCGGCTGAAGCGGCCGGGGTGCACGATGACCTGGATCGGACGGCCGGCGCCCGGGCGGCCCGTCTCGACGAGGGTCGCACGCCAGTTCTCGCCTTGCTCGGCCGTCGTCTCGGAGCGGAACGCGACGTCCAGTTGGCGCCCCTGGCGGTCCCGGGCGTGCAGGCGCCGCCTCCCTTTCTGCAGGGTCAGGTCGACCACGTGCCAGCCGTCGCGCTGCAGGATGCGCGCCGCCGCCTCCGCCAACCCGCGCTCGTCGAGCAGGGCGAGCTCCGCAGCGGTGTAGCGGCCGCCACGTCGGCGCACGACCGCGCGGCGCACGCGCAGGGCCACTACGGCGCTCGAAGCCAGTACGAGGACGCCGAGCGCCAGTCCGACGACGCCCGATGTGTGCTGCAGCCAGACGAGCAGGCACACGGGGACGAGCACGGCCAGGCCGAGGCCCGCGAACCCGGGGAGGACCTCGCGGAGTTCGGGGCCGTACAGCCCCTGGGCCCGGAGTTCGGACACCGCCTGCGTTCGCTGCGCCCGGCGCGCACCGGGAACCGGCCGGCGCCGCCCCCGTACCGGCAGCCGCGGCTGCTGCCACCTCGTCACCAGAGTCCACCCCCACGGTCCTGTCTGCCCCTCGCGGTAGAGGTATCCGGTCAGCGATCCCGCGCCGGCAAGGGTCAACCGTGGGCCACGATGTCATGTCCGACCGGTGGCAGGGTAGCCAGGTGCCGGGGAGTGCTCGGACGGACCGGCCGCCGGCATCGCCCGGCGCTGCGGCTCCAGCGCCCGACCCGACCGGCCCGCGCGTTGTCAGAGGCTGGTGAGCAGGCCGTCGAGTGGGGCGGGCGTGCGGTCCGGGTCGAGGGCCTCGACGAGGACGCGGCCGTAGCGGATCTTGCGCCCCTTCTTCGTGCCGAGGAAGCGCCGCAACTGCTGCTGCGAGGTGCGGCCCTGCTGTGCGGGCTGGCGCAGGAAGGTCCGCAGGGCGCGCAGGTCGCCCTCCGCCCGGACCAGTTCCTCCACCCGGGTCACGCCCAGCGCGCGGATGAGCTCGTCCTCGAGATCCGCCGCGCAGACGAAGAACTCCCGCTGTGCCGCACCGGCCCGCTCCAAGCCGCGGGCGTAGTAGCCACGCTCCCGCTCGTCGCACAGTCCCGTGAGGCAGAGACCCAGGCCGGGTGGCCCGAGGAGGCGGGCGAAGCGTCCGACGCTCATCGCACCGCCCATCGCCAGGACGCAGACACCTTCGGCCGCCAGGTTCCGGCCGCGGCTCGCGGCCAGAGTGTCGACCGCTGCGACGTCGCTCGGCCCTTCGAGCAGCACGGCCGCCCGGACACGCAGCCGATCGGCCAGCTCACGCGCGGGGTCGCCGGGGCCGCCGGCTGCCCATGCGGTGACCGCTGTCCGGAACGACCCCATGTCCGCCATGGGACGAGTCTCCGCCCTCGCCGGCCATGGCGCGAGAGGTTTTCCGCCGGCTCCCGGGTCGTCGGCGGGCGGTCGGCCCGGCGGTCCGGACGAAGGGGGAAGGGCGGCGAGGAAGTGCCGCCAGGGCAGGGCAGCCGGGTCGATTGTCCGTGCCCGGTCGCACACTGACGCCCACGCGGATGACGGAGCGCACGCCCAAGCAGGCATGGCACCGGACAGTCACAGGTTCCGACCTGCTCGGCGGCACGATGCTCCCGCCCACCGGCACATCACCCGAGCAGTACACAGAGCGCACAGGCGATCACGGCGGCCTCTTCCTCGTCCTGCACGAAGACGGCACCGTACACGGCTGCCACGGGCCTACCGGGTGGTCCTCGCCTCCCGGGGTCTCGACCAGGTGCTGTGTTCCGTCGCCGAGGACACGGTCCGTCGTCTCGCCCGGCACATCGTGGCCCACTCCCCCGGCCACGGCCCGGTCGCGAACCTCGTGACCGGGCAGGCCGCGACGCTCGTCGGGCCTGGCCGAGTTCTTCGGGTGCGTAGCGGCGGTACCCGGTCACCGGGTCGACGCGAGCGGGATCCAGCACGCCGAGGTCGTCGTAGAGAGGCAGCGCCTTCGGCGACAGCCGGGACGCCTTCGCGAACGCCCCGATGACCGTTCCGGGCTCAGGACCGCGTGGCGCAGCGCCGGGTGACGGCCAGGGCCGCGGCCATGATGCTCAGTTGCGGGTTCACCTCCGGGCAGCTCGGCAGTACGGAGCCGTCGGCGATCAGTACGCCGTGTACGCCCCGCAGGCGTCCCTCGGGGTCGGCCGGTGACCGTTCCGGGTCGGTGCCGGCCGCCACCGTGCCCGTGGGGTGGAACGCGGACACGTGGAGGTGGCGCGCGCTCACCGTGTCGAGCAGTGCCTCCAGTTGGGCGGGGGTCCGGGCGCGCGGGGCGTGGGGGACGCCCGTGAGCACCTCCTCCGCGCCCGCCGCGAACAGCAGGTGCCCCATGGCCCGTTGGGCCCGCAGCAGCCGCCCGGCGTCGCGCTCGGCCAGGTCGTAGCGCAGCAGCGTACGGTCGCTCCCCAGGACGCGGCCCGAGGGCCGGTCGGCGATCATGGCGCCGAGGGTGGCCAGTCGGTCCGTCTCCTCCAGTTCGCGTCGCAGTTCGCGACCGACACCGGGCAGGACGAAGGAGCTCATGCCGGGTGGCGCCGCGGTGGCTTCGATGAGGATGCCCTCGGCACGCAGGTGCTCCACTCCCACGCTCTGCAGGACACCCTTCCCGCCGGCGACGGGGCGGCCGAAGCGGCCCGCGACGCTGACGGCCGGGTGGACGCTGAGGTGGTGACCGAGCCGCGGGTGTCCGCCCAGGCCGGAGCGGCGCAGCAGCGGCGGCGTGTGCAGAGCCCCCGCGGCGATCACGACCAACGGGCTGAGGATCTCCAGTTCACTGCCGTCCGGGCGGCGGGCCAGCACCCCGGCGGCCCGTGGGCCGCCCGGCCGGTCGCGGTCGGTGAGGACACGCCGTACGCGGGCGCCGGTCAGGATGCGGGCGCCCGACGCGCAGGCTTCGGGAAGCACGGACAGCTGGACGCTCTGTTTGGCGCCGGTGGGGCAGCCCACGACGCACTGGCAGGATCCCCGGCAGCCCGGGGCGTTGCGCCGCAGCGGCGCGGCGGACCAGCCGAGCTGCTCGGCCCCGGCGAGTGCGAGCAGCCCGTTGTCGCCGAGGACGTCCAGCGGCTGGCGTGCCACCCGCAGGGCGCGTTCGACCTCGTCGAGGCGGGAGTCGAAGCCCTCGGCCGCCGCGAATCCGTGCCGGCTCAGCCAGCGGGTGACGACATGGCCGGGGGTGCGGTAGCACGTGCCGGAGTTGACGACGGTCGTACCGCCGACCGCGCGGCCCACCGGCAGGACCAGCGGAGGGCTGCCGACGGCGATCGTCGCGCCGCCGTCCCGGTACAGGTCGATGAAGCGGTCCAGCGGAGCCCGTCGGGTGAACGACGCGGTGGTGTGGTGGTCGCCCTCCTCGACCACGACGACGCTCAGACCGGCCGCTGCGAGCGTCCGCGCGGCCATCGCCCCGCCGGCGCCCGATCCGACGACGACCGCGTCGGCGGTGGACCGCGTGGGCCAGTGGCCGGAGGGTGTGCAGTCGAGCGGCGGATCACCGGGGGCGGACACCGAAGGGGCGGACACCGGGGGCGCCGCGTCGTGGTGCAGTGTCCGCTCGGTGCCGGCGGCCAGCATGACCGGCACCTTGACCGCGTCCAGCAGTGGCAGCAGTGCCCGGCGTGCGGCGAGCGACGCCATGACGTGCTGCCGCCCCGCCGCATCGAGCGAGGACAGTCGCCTGCCGGTGCGGGCGACGGCATAGGCGTCGATGGCCGCGGCCGTGCCGCGTACGGCGAGCCTCGCCGGGGCGGGCATGGCGTCGAGGAGTGCCGCGACACGCCGGGGTACGGCCCGGGTCCACGCGGCCGTGCCGTCGTCGGCGAGGACGGCGGCGACAAGTCCGCTCAGGGCGCGGGACGTCGGGGAGTCCACGGTGGGGGACGTCGGGAACCTCATCGCTCGCCGACCTCCGCGTGGGCGGTGCCCGACAGCCGCCATACGGCCTCCGGCCGCCACCCGCCGCGCCAGCGCTCCAGGTGCACCACCGTGTCCGCCCTCTCGCTGTTGCGGCACACCGCGGCGGAACCGTCCGGATCGGTGTAGTCCAGTGCGAGTGTCCGCTCCGCCGGCTGGGTCACCGTCACCCGGATCCGCCGCAGGCCGGCGCGGCCCTCGATCCGCCACTGCGGCAGGCCGATGTCCGCGCGGAACCGGCCCATGCCCGCCCAGCCCACGGCGGACCGCTCCGCCCGCCGCGGCCAGGTCCGACCGTTTCGGTACAGGCGCAGGAACACCAGCGGGGGCAGCCTGTCCAGTCCTCGCCGTGTCGACACCGCGGCAACGGCCTCCAGGACGTCGCCGCCGCCCAGGTCGGCGTGGAGCCAGGCCCAGCGACGGGCGTTGCCGTGGCCGTAGATCCGGGCGCTCGCTCCGGGCGCGTCCGCGAGCCGTAACTCGCCGGTGCCGTGGCGGACGGTTCCGCTGTAGTGGGAGCGCACGGCGGGCAGCATGTGCGAGGCGGGCAGCCACGGGTGTCTCCACGACCAGCGCGGAAACGTGTACAGCGGCGGGCCCTGCGGCCGCTCCGAGAGCGCCCAGCTGAACGGGCCGGCCGAGCCGGTGAGACGGCCCGGGACGGCACGGATGCCCTCCGTGCCGAATCCCCGGGATCGCCGCTCCCAGGGGGTGGGGCCGAAGCGGGCGTGCTCCACCGGGCCGTCCTTGGGGAACACGGCGGCCCAGCCGTGCGCGTAGGCGGGTGAACCGTCGCTGGGCGCGACGAGCTCGTGGTGCAGCCAGACGCCGGTGCCCGTCACGGGGTCGGTCAGGGTGGTGTACCAGACCTCCGTCCGCCCCGGCGTGCCGTCCCAGCGCGGCGCCGGATCCCGGTCGGTGGCGGGCTCGGCGGCCCGGGGGAACCGGAAGCCGGCGAGGAAGGGCAGCAGGCCTGTGGCGAGAGGGAAGCGCAGGGTGCCCGCACCGGCGCGTTCACCGTCCTCGTACAACGTGTACGGCAGTACGGTCAGGGAGGTCAGGGGGCGCTTGAACGACACCGACTTCCAGCCGTCCAGCAGCAGGCACCGGCCCTCCAGGCCGAAGCGGAGCCGGTAGCGGATCCTGCGGCGCGCCAGCGGTGAGATCTCCAACTCGCCCACGAGGAAGCTGTCGTCGGCCCGTCCGGCTATCCGGATCCGTCCCGTCAGCCGCGCCTGCGTCGTCCGATGGGGCAGCAGCACCTGGTCGGCGCGGACCACGAGGTCGAGCCGCAGGGGGCGGTCGGTCTCCTCGCCGACAAGGCGTACACGGCCGAGCATGGTTTCCCGGAACACTGTTCCGCGTGAGCTCACCGGGCGGCCTCCCCGCGTCCTGCGGACCGTGCCAGGCCCTCGAGCATGATGCGTTCGGTCGCCGACAGGTAGTCGCCGGCGGCGGTGCGTGCCGTGTCCGGGGCGCCGGCCGCCACCGCCTCCACCACGGGCGCCAGGCGGTCGTGAGCGGTGCGGGCGTCCTCGAAGGGCCCGGCCAGGGCGGCGCGCACCGGCATGTACGCGTTGAACAGCGTGTTGGTCAGCAGGACGTACACGCGGTTGCCGGTGGCACGGGCCAGTGCCCGGTGCACCTCGGCGTCCGCCAGCTGTGCCGGGTCGCCGCCGTCCGCCTCCCCGACGGCCGCCAGCAGCCGGCGCAGTTCGACGATCTGGTCCGCCGTGGCGCGGGCCGCGGCCCGTTCCGCGATCAACGCGCCGATGCTGCGGCGCACTTCGAAGATCTCGCCGATCCAGTCGGGGCTGTGGCGCACGAGCATCGGCAGCAGGTCCGCCCCGCCCAGGCGCAGGAAGTCCCGTACGCGCGTGCCCACTCCGTGACGTGTCTCCAGCAGGCCGGCGTGCGCCAGCCGGCCGAAGGCGTGCTTGAGAGTGGTGCGGGTGACCCCGAACCCGTCGGCGAGTTCGCGTTCGGGCGGCAGATAGCTCCCGGCCGGATGGCGGCCGGCGAGGATGTCCTCGCGCAGCTTCCTCTCCAGCACGTCGACGATCGTCTCGCGTGGCAGTGCTTCCATTCCCGGGCCTCCAGCGACACAGTGGTTCAGTGGCTGAGCCACTCAACCAATGACGGTTCCTGGAGTCAATGGCCTTGGCAGCTGAAGGGCATCACCCTGTTACTGACGGCCCGTCCTTGGAAAGGAACCCGGGTGGCCTCTGGAAGGGAGTGGCCGTTGTCCTCCTCCGGCTTCCGTACCGTCCCGGACTTTGCCGATGTGGTGATCGTCGGGGGCGGTGTCATGGGGGTGAGCACCGCGTTCCACCTCGCCGAGGCCGGTGTGCGGAACATCGTCGTCGTCGAGCGCAGCGATCTCGGCTGCGGCAGTTCGGGCAAGCCGATCGGCGGCGTCCGCGCCCAGTTCTCCGATCCGCTCAACATCGAGCTGGGCAACCGCAGCCTGCACGCCTACCGGGAGTTTCCCCGGCGGCCCGGCGCCGACATCGGGCTCGACACCGTCGGCTACCTCTTCCTGCTCGACAGCGAGCGGCAGGCGACCGACTTCGAGGCCGGCGTCGAGCTGCAGAACAGCCTGGCCGTGCCGAGCCGCATGATCAGCCCCGACGACGCCCAGCGCCTGTGTCCCTACCTCAGCACCGACGGACTCGTGGCCGCCGCGTACTCCCCCGCCGACGGGCACGCCCGCCCCGGACTGGTCGTCCAGGGGTACGCGCGGGCCGCGGCCCGGGCCGGTGTCACCCTCGCCACCCGCACCGAGGTCCTGGGCATCGGCACGGCCGGGAGCCGCGTCGTCGCCGTGCACACCGGTCACGGCCGTATCGCGTGCTCCTCCGTCGTCCGTACGGCGGGGGCCTGGTCGGCGCGGATCGGCGCCATGGCCGGCGTCGACCTCCCGGTCCGGCCCGTGCGACGGCAGCTGGCGTTCACCGAGCCCCTCGCGCCGCCCGCCCCGCGCATCCCGTTCACCATCGACTTCTCCTCGAGCGCCTACTTCCACAACAGCGACGACGGTCTGCTGTTCGGGCTGGCCGACCCCGGCGAGGAGGACGGCTTCGACACCACCTGGACCCCGGACTGGCTGGAGCTGTTCCGCACCGTCGCCCGCCACCGCGCCCCGACCCTGGCCGGCCTGCGGACCGCCGGCGGATGGGCCGGCCTGTACGAGGTCACACCGGACCACAACGCGCTCATCGGCCGCTCCGGCGAGCTGCGCGGCTTCCTGTACGCCACCGGGTTCTCCGGTCACGGCTTCCTCCAGGCGCCCGCGGTCGGCGAGGTCGTACGCGACCTGTACCTGGAACGCGAGCCGTTCACCGATGTCTCCCCGCTCAGCGCCGACCGGTTCCGCCACGGTGCCGGCGTCCGCCCCGAAGCCCACGTGGTGTGACCCCCGACCGGGAGGCCGAACCATGTCGACGATCAGTCAGTGGCGGCTGCGGGCCGCCTTCGCGGCGCGGCTGTCGCGGATGTACGGGCAGGAGGTGCCCGCCTACACCATCGGCGTCGGTGACCCCGTGGAGGAGCAGGTGCTCAGGCTTGCCCGCCTGGCGGGCAAGGCCGGATGTCACGGGGTGATCGCCTCGCCTCAGGACGTCGCCGCCCTGCGCGGCGCGCTCGGTACCGATGCCCTGATCGTCGCTCCCGGGGTCACCCTGCCCGGGGACGCTCCAGCCGGCCATGCCCGCCCCGGCACACCGCGTGCCGCCATCGCCGCCGGCGCCTCCCACGCCACCGTGGGGCGAACGGTCACACGCGCCGCGGACCCGGCAGCCGCGTTCCGTGTCGTCCGCACCGGCCTCGCCCGCTGAGAGCGGGCCGCCCAGGCCGCCCGGCACCGGCGTTCCGCCGCAGGCCAAGACCGTCGTGCGTCCCGGGGCACGGCGGGGCTCGGCCGACAGCCCCGTCACGTGGTCTTCCAGACCAACGCGCGGCTGCTCCTCCGCCCGGTGGCCGTGAACGGCACGCTGCCGGGCCGGGCCGGGCCGGTGGGGAGTGGCGGAAGCGATTCCTCAGCGCGGCGCGGCGAAGACCGGCGGGTTCACGCGGGCGAATCCTTCCTGACGCTCGTAGGGGAAGTACGGGTACGGCGCCGGCCGATGGCTCGCCGCATCGAGTTTCGCCATCTGCTCGGCGGTCAGGCTCCAGCCGACGGCACCGAGGTTCTGGCGCAGCTGCCGCTCATCGCGGGCGCCGATGATGACCGAGGACACCGTCGGCCGCTGGAGCAGCCAGTTCAGGGCGATCTGCGGCACGGCCTTGCCCGTCTCCTCCGCGATCTCCTCCAGGGCGTCCACCACGCCGTAGAGGTGTTCGTCGCTGACGGGCGGGCCGTAGTCGGCGGTGCGGTGCAGTCGGCTGCCGGCGGGCAGCGGTACCCCGCGGCGGATCTTGCCGGTGAGGCGACCCCAGCCGAGCGGGCTCCAGACGATCGCGCCGAGGCCCTGGTCCTGGGCGAGCGGCATGAGCTCCCACTCGTAGTCGCGGCCGATGAGGGAGTAGTACACCTGGTGGGCCACATAGCGCGGGTGGCCGTACTTCTCCGCGGTGGCGAGGGACTTCATCACCTGCCAGCCGGAGAAGTTGGAGACGCCGGCGTAGCGCACCTTTCCGGACTGCACGAGGGTGTCGAGGGCGGCCAGCACCTCTTCCACCGGTGTCCCGGCGTCGAAGGCGTGCAGCTGGAACAGGTCGAGATGGTCGGTGCCCAGCCGGCGCAGGGCGTCCTCGCAGGCGGTGATCAGCCGGGAGCGGGAGGAGCCCGCGTCGCCCGGTCCGTCCCCCATGGGCAGACCGGTCTTGGTGGAGATGATCACCTGGTCCCGGCGGCCCTTGATCGCCTCCCCCAGCACCTCCTCGGAGGCGCCGGCGGAGTAGGCGTCAGCGGTGTCGAACATCGTGATGCCGGCGTCCAGGCAGATGTCCACGAGGCGGCGCGCCTCCTGGGCGTCGGTGGTGCCCCAGGCACTGAAGAGCGGCCCCCGGCCGCCGAAGGTGCCGGCCCCGAAGCTCAGCGCGGGAACCATGAGGCCGGACGCGCCCAGTCGCCTGTATTCCATGTCAGACCCTTTCCGAAGACCGAAGACGGTGACTAACGGAGCTATAGTTCCGTTAGCAGTCACCAACGTAGCAGTGTGTGGCGATTAATGGAACTGGAGTGCCGTTATGTCTGGCGAGGCTGGGCCGGGAACCGTACGACCCGGAGGGCGCACGGCGCGTGTACGGGAGGCGGTGTTGCGGGCGGCCGAAGACGCCCTGACCGAACGGGGCTTCACGGGGCTCGACCTGGCCGACATCGCACGCCGAGCCGATGTGGGCAAGACGACCGTCTACCGCCGTTGGGGAACGGTGACGGGACTGGTGGCCGACCTTCTGCTGGACATGGCCGAGCAGTCCGCGCCGCGCACCGAGACCGGCTCACTGATCGGCGACCTGAAGGCCAACGCCCGTCTGGTGCAGCGAACCCTCACGGACCCCCGGCAGGGAGCGCTGTTCAAGGCGCTGATCGCCGCAGCCACGGGCGACGCGAAGACGGCCGCGGCCCTGCACCGCTTCTACGACACCCGCGTCGGAGAATGGGCCCCGTGCGTCCGACAGGCCGTCGAACGGGGCGAGGTACCCGAAGGCACCGACGCCCAGGAGGTGGTCCGCGCGGTCTCCGCCCCGCTCTACTACCACCTGCTCATCAGCGGCGGCCCGCTCGACGAGGCCGCCGCCGACCGGGCCGCCGAGGCCACCGCGGTCGCCGCGCGCGCGGGCGCGTTCGTACGGGACACAGAAGAGCCCGCGTAAGGGCAGCGGGTCGGGACCGAGGCCGCGCCCCACTGACGGGTGACCCGTCCCGGCATCCGCGCCTGAACGCCGCTTCGACGACCTCCTCTGCCGCGTTCAGGCATGCGCCCCCGGTCCCGCCGGCCCCCTCATCCGCCGAGTGCGGTCGCGTCCTGCCGCCTGCGTGTCCAGGGAGCGCCAGGGCGCCGGTGACGGTTGCGGTGGACGGCGCTCGTGGCCGCCATCGCCAGACCCAGACAGAAGATGAGCGCCAGCGCGAGACCGGAGCTGAACAGGGCCAGACCGTTCATGGCGGCGATGTCGTGGCCGAGGACGGAAACGGTGTACTCGGGCCCGCCGGACATGTTGCCGAGAATCGCCAGGGCGGTGAAGGCGCCAGTGCCCGCGAGCAGGAGCAGTCCGAGGAACAGCATCCGAGTCATCTCCTCAGGAAACGTCTGCCGACCGGACGGGTACCCGCGGCTCTCCGGCCCTACCGCCACCGCGGTGCGTGAGGCTCTCCCCGCTGAGGTCAGCGGCGGGACCCCGGTCCGGAGGCGGCGGCGCCGGGTGCGAGGCTGAGCATGCCGTCGGCCTCCACACCGATCCGTACGCCGCGGCTGATCCGGTCGAGGGTGGCGCGCAGCCAGGCGCGGTCCCGCTCCGCCGCGGGCTCCAGCCGCATCCGCCGCGCCCGCAGGGGGAACATCCGGGTGCCGGTCGTACAGCCGGTGTCCGCGTCCACCGAGACGAGGTAGCCGAGCCGGAGGTCGTCGCGGTACTCCTCGTAGCCCGAGATGCCCTCGTAGTCGTCGATGAAGTCGCCACAGCCGTAGAGGATCAGCCGGCCCCGGTACACCTCGACGGGGCGGGGGTGGTGCGAGGAGTGCCCGTGGACGATGTCGACGCCACCGTCGACCAGGGCGCGTGCGAACCGCGTCTGGTCCCGGGGGACGAGATAGCCCCAGTTGGATCCCCAGTGCACCGACACCACCACGATGTCGCCCGGCCGCTTCGACCGCCGCACGCGCTGGACGGCCGCCTCGGCAGCCGACGACGACAGCTCACGGACGTAGGCGACGCCGGGCCGGTCCGTCGTCGCGGCCCAGTCGGGCGGGATGCCGCTGGACAGCGCCCCGAGGGCGAGGACCAGGACGCGGCGGCCGGGACCGACGGGGACCGCTACGGGCGCGTGGGCCTCGTCGGCGTCGCGTCCCGCGCCCGCGGCCCGCAGCCCGGCACCAGCGAGCGAGTCCAGGGTTTCCTCCAGGCCCGGCCGGCCGAAGTCCAGCACATGGTTGTTGGACAGTACGCACACGTCGGGCCGGGCCACCGTCAGAGCGGGCAGGTTGGCCGGGTGCATCCGGTAGTGGACCGCCTTGCCCCGCGCGAACTCCGCACTCTCGGTGACAGCCGTCTCCAGATTCACGATCCGGGCGTCCGGTACGGACAGGTCGAGCAACCGCAGCGCCTCGCCCCACGGCCAGGCAGGGTCGACCGGCGCGGGGATCGGCCCGCTGACCGCTTCGGCCAGCTCCACGTACGACCGGGCGTCCGTCACGTACCCCTCGCGCAGCACCGGGCTCCCGGGGTGCGGAAGGATCTGGTCGACACCGCGCCCGAGCATCACGTCCCCGCACAGGAACAGCGTCACCACACCGCCGCCCATATCCCCACACTAAGCTCGTTCTTTCACACCCGCACCGTCAGCCCGCTCGTCGCGGTCCGCCGGCAGGGAACGCCAACCGGCAGGCGGGAAACGGGTGTTCGGACGCGGGTTGTCCCGTGAATGATCCACGCCACGACGGACAGTCACGACGGAAAAGACGGACACGGCTGATGACCGACCCCGCGACGACACCCGACGCAGCGACCCGTCAGATCGACACTTCGGTACCGCACTCCGCCCGTATCTGGAACTCCTCGTGGCAGCCGGGCCTTCCTGCGCCGCACCATCTCGTATCTGGTCCGTGAGGCGGGCATCCGGCGGTTCCTGGACGTCGGCACCGGTCTGCCCACCGCCGAGAACACGCACGAGGTCGCCCAGCGGCTCGCCCCCGGGGCACGGATCGTCTACGCCGACAACGACCCGACGGTCCTCGCGCACGCCCGCGCCCTGCTCCACTCGTCCCCCGAGGGTGCGACCGCCTACATCGACGCCGATGTGACCGACCCGGACCGCATCCTCGCGGCCGCCGCGCGGACACTCGACTTCGGCCGCCCCACCGCGCCGGTCCTGAGCAACATCCTCGGCCACGTCGCCGACCACGATCAGGCCCGCTCCATCGCCGCCCCGTCTTCGAGCAGGCCCAGGACGCCTACAACAACAGCGGTGCCGTCCCGTACGACCTGCGGACCGTCGACGAGATCGCCGCGTTCTTCGACGGCCTGGAGCTCATCGAGCCGGGCGTCGTGTCCGTCACGCAGTGGCGTCCGGAGCCGGGCTCGCCCGCCCCGGAGGTCATCGCCGAGCACGGAGGACTCGCCGCAAGCCGTAACGGGCAACCGGCCGAGCGCCGTTCACCGGCTGACCCGTGCTTGCGGCCGAGGCCGCCGGACGGCGCTCCCGGCCTGCTCCGAGGGTGGCGAAAGCCCTGGACGTCGCGCCTCGCACCATGATCGGATGACGCGATGACATCGTTCTGGAGGGGCGAGCGGATACGCCTGCGCGGTATCGAACCCGACGACTGGGCCGCGTTCATGCGGTTCGTCGAGGACGAGGAGCAGTTGGGAGACCTGCTGAACCCGCCGCGCTCCGCGGAGGGGTTCCGCACCTGGGCCAAGGAGCAGGCCGTCGCCACACCCGGCGGTGACTGCTTCCAACTCGCCATCGAGGCCGTCGACTCGGGGGAACTGGTCGGCGCTGTCGGCTCGTACCACGCCGACCCACGCGCGGGCTGGTTCGAGTACGGCATCACGATCGGCGCGGAACACCGGCGCAAGGGCTATGCGGCCCAGGCCGCCGTACTGCTGCTGCGCTTCATGTTCGCCGAGCGGCGTTTCCACCGGTGCGAAGCACGGATCTTCGCGCACAACGCGGCTTCGCTCGCCTTGCACCAGCGGTTGGGGTTCGTCGAGGAGGGCCGGCTGCGTGATCGCGTGTTCCTCTCCGGCCGGCACCGCGATCTCGTCGTGATGGGTCTGCTCTCGGAGGAGTTCGCCCGACGGCACCCGGTACCCGAGGCATGATCACGGTCGTGAGCGGCGACACCGTTCCTGCCGCGCACGGGCTGAGAGGCAACTGAGAGGTTGCTGTGCCAGGCTGGCGCGCCCTCACCCCCTCTGGAGCCCCCTGATGAATCTGGTCAACGGACTGCCCACCCATGTCCTGCTGGTCCATGTGGTCGTCGTGCTGATCCCCCTCACCGCGCTGGCCCTGGTGACGGCCGCGCTGTGGCCGCGGGCCGCCCGGCGGCTGGGTCCCCTGCTGCCGCTGCTCGCTCTTGTGGCCCTGGTCAGCGTTCCGCTGACCACGCACGCCGGGGAGTGGCTCGAACAGCATGTGGACGACGACGCACTGGTACGCCGGCACACCGAGCTGGGCGACGGGCTGCTGCCGTGGGCGCTGGGTCTGTTCCTGCTGGCGGCGCTCGTGTGGTGGGCGGGGCGCAGTGCTCCCGCGCGGTCCGGACACGGCGGCGCCGCGCGCTGGTCCGCACTCCCCGTGCGGATCGTCGTGGGCGTGCTCTCGCTGGCCGTCGCGGTGGGGGCGGTCGTGGACGTCTACCGGATCGGCGACTCGGGGGCGAAGGCCGCGTGGCACGACGCCTACTCCAAGACGGCGACGCGGTCACAGGGCGGCTCCTGACGCGCGCGGACGGCCGCGCGGCGCAGCCGGTGCGCCGTCGCGGAGCACCGCTGCCGTGGCACCGGCCTCGCCCGTGACCTGCGCCGAGGAGGCGACGCCGCTCCACTGAAGTACCGCCGCCTGTCGAGGGCCCTGCACGAAATGACGTGCGGGGCCCTCGATGCGTGCGCTGAGCGGACGGGAAGGTATCTCGGGGCGCGGGACCGGCCGGCCGACGGCGCGCTCGCACTGCGGTGCCGGGACCAGCCGTGCTCCGTGAGGCGGCCATCCGGTGGCTCCGGCGCCGCAGAGTGGGCCGAAGGACCCCCCGGTCGGGCCCTGGCGGCCCGTGGTGCGGTGGGCCGGACGGGACCAGGCTGGAAGCACAAACCCCTGAAGGGAGCCGGTGCGATGACCTCCACCACCACCATGACCACGGCTCTGGAGCCCGTGCACCGCGAACGGCTGATGCGCCTCGCCCGCGAGGTCTCCTTCGAGGCCGGGGCCCGCCTGTTCGAGGAGGGCCGGCGCGCCGACCGGTTCTGGATCATTCGCACCGGCACCGTCGCCCTCGACCTGCATGTGCCCGGCCGTCGGCCCGCCGTGATCGAGACCCTGGGCCACGGCGAACTCATCGGCTGGTCCTGGCACTTCCCGCCGCACATCTGGCACCTGGGCGCCGAGGCGATGAGCCCGGTGCGGGCCTGGGAATTCGATGCCGAGGCGGTCCGGGCCATGTGCGCCGAGGACGCCGAGTTCGGCCGGGCGGCAGCGTGCTGGGTCGGACGGGTGGTCGCCCAGCGGCTGCACGCCTCCCGGATCCGCTTGCTCGATCTGTACGCCCCCTACGGCAGCGGCGACCTGATATGACCGCTCGTCCGTGTGGGGAGGAGTCCATGCGGATCGGCCCGCACCGGGTCGGTGACGTGATGACGCGCGCCGTCGTCGCGGTGGGCCGCGGCGCCCTGTTCAAGGACATCGTGGATCGCATGGAGCAGTGGCGGGTCAGCGCCCTTCCCGTGCTGGAGGGCGACGGCCGGGTGATCGGGCTCGTGTCCGAGGCCGATCTGCTGCCCAAGGAGGAGTTCCGCGACAGCGATCCGGACCGTCTCACCCAGTCGCGCCGGCTGTCCGACCTGGCCAAGGCCGGGGCGGTGACCGCCGAGGAGCTGATGAACACGCCGGCCGTCACCGTGCACGCCGACGCCACGCTTCCCGAAGCCGCGCGCATCATGGCCCTGCGACACGTCAAGCGGCTGCCCGTGGTGAACTCCGAGGGCGTACTCGAAGGCCTGGTCAGCAGACGGGATCTGCTCAAGGTGTTCCTGCGCCCGGACGACGACCTGGCCGACGAGATCCGGCGTGAGGTGATCGATGTGCTGTTCCCCGCTCCGGTCGAGCCCGTGCACATCATGGTCGACGACGGTGTGGTGACGCTCACCGGCCGGGTCCGGGACGCCGCCCGGATCCCGCTCGCCGGCCGCCTGGTGCGAGGCGTCGAGGGTGTGGTGGGCGTGGACTGCCGGCTCACCACACCCCGCGAGGGGTGACACCGCGGAGGACGCCGCGCGCACGGCGCATGCGGCCGTCGGCGGTGCGGCCGTCAGAGGATGCACCGCAGAAGGATGAACCGCGCGGCCACGCCCTCGCGCCGTCACACCGTGCGAGCCCGGCCGGCCTCCGGGAGGTCGGGGTCGAGGTCCGGGTGGCGGGGCCGTCCGACCAGCGCGCAGTGGACGTCGACCACGCCCGGCACGGACCGGGCGAGCCGGGCGGCCAGCGGGATCAGGGGAGTCTCACGGACCCGCCCGGCGAGCGTGACGACACCGTCGTGCACCTCGACCAGGATCGCTTCGGTGTGCGGTCCGAAGAGCCGTACGACGACCTCTCGCCGCACCTCCCCGGCGATGTCCACGTCGTCCCGCAGGAACACCTTCAGCAGGTCGGAGCGGCTGACGATGCCCTTCAGGGTGCCGTCACGGCCGACGACCGGCAGCCGCTTGACCCGGGTGCGGGCCATGATGCGGGCGGCGTGGGCGAGCGGGGCGTCCGGCGCCACGGTGACGGCCGGGACGGTCATCAACTCGCCCGCGGTCACCGCGTCCGCCTTGCCCGCGTCGGCGAGACGGCCCGCCGGCCCGTACCGCCCGACAGCACCGTCGCCGTACTCCTCCTTGCACAGCAGATCGGCCTCCGACACGACGCCGACGACGACGCCGACGTCGTTCAGCACCGGGAGGGCGCTGATCCGCCACTCACGCATGACCTTCACGATGTCCTTGAAGGGCGCGCCGGTGCGCAGGGCGACGACCCGGTGTGTCATCACGTCGCTCACGACGGTCGGAGTGCCGTTCATGGTGTCCTCCATGGGCTCGGCTGCCGCCATCGGACACCTTCAGGCTGCGGCTTCGGGCCGTCCGGGTCATGGGCCGAGTGGGCCCCAGACGCTACCCCGCCGGCCCCTCACCGAGCGCGCGACCGCCTACTCCCGGGCCAGCGGGGCGTGCCACTCCAGCGTGGTCCCAGCGTGGTCACGGGTGGCCAGTTCCAGATGCCCGCCGAGTTGTTCCGCCCGCTCGGCCATGTTCCGCAGTCCGCTGCGCCGGCCGTCGGCCGGGATGCCCACCCCGTTGTCCGAGACCTTCAGGCGGACCTCGCGGCCGTCGGTGGTCAGTGCCACGTCGGCCCGGTCGGCGCGGGCGTGCCGGGCGACGTTGGTCAGGGCCTCGGAGAGCACCGCGACGACGTGGTCGGCGATGTCGCGCGGCACATCGGTGTCGAGCAGGCCTTCCATGCGCACACTGGGTGCGAAGCCCAGGACCGCCGCGGTCTCACCGGCCACGTGGACGACCCTGGCGCGCAGCCCGGTGCCGCTGCCGCCCTCTCGGGCGCGCAGCCCGAAGATCGCCGACCTGATGATCTTGATGGTCTCGTCCAGGTCGTCCACGGCCCGCAGCACCCGCTCGGACGCCTCCGGGTGCTCGATGAACCGGCCGGCGCTCTGCAGGGTCATCCCGGTGGCGAAGAGTCGCTGGATGGCCAGGTCGTGGAGGTCCCTGGCGATCCGGTCGCGGTCCTGGAGCACCGCGATCCGCTGGGCGTCCTGCCGGCGCTCGGCCAGTTCCATCGCGATCGCGGCCTGCGCGGCGAACCCCAGCAGTGTCTCGGTCTCCTTGGGGGTGTACACCGGCCGGCCGACCTCGCGGGCCAGCAGCACCACACCGCGCGCGCCGCCCTCGCCGGTGCCGATGGGGACGGCCACGGCGGGGCCGAGCCCCGCGAAGCGCGGGGGTTCGGGAGAGATCCGCTCGTCGTGGCCGACGTCGTCGCTGGCGACCGGGGCGGCGGTGGAGAACGCCAGTCCCATCAGGGTGTCGTGCAGGGGCAGCACCAGTCCCCGGTGCGCCTCCGCGTCCACTCCGACAGCGATCTCCACGCTGAGCGAACCGCTGCCCTCCAGGGGTCTCGCGACCGCGGCCAGGGCCGAGCCGGAGATCTCCCGGGCGCGTTCGGCGATCAGGCCGAGCGCGTCGTCGGGATCGCTGCCGGACATCAGGCGGTGGGTGATCTCCGCGTTCGCCCGCAGCCAGCGCTCGCGCAGCCGGGACTCCTCGTACAGGCGGGCGTTGTCGATGGCGACGCCGGCCGCCACGGCCAGCGTGGAGAGGACCGACTCGTCCTCTTCGTCGAACTGGACCCCGCCCCGCTTCTCGGTCAGGTACAGGTTGCCGAAGATCTGGTCGCGGACCCGGATCGGCACGCCCAGGAAGCTGTTCATCGGCGGGTGGTGGGCCGGGAAGCCGTACGAGGCGGAGTGCTGGGAGATCTTCTCCAGGCGCAGGGGCTCGGGATGGCGGATCAGCTCACCGAGGATGCCGTGCCCCTCCGGGAAGGAGCCGATTTCGGCGATCTGGCCGTCGGTGACGCCGACGGTGTGGAACGCCGACAAGGTGTTGCCGTCGGGCCCGATGACGCCGAGGGCCGCGTATTCGGCGTCCACCAGCGCCGCGGCCGCCTCGACGATGGAGTGCAGGGCCTGTTCCAGGTCCAGTTCGCGGCCGACGGAGAGCACCGCTCCCAGCAGGCTGTGCACACGGTCGCGGGTGCCCCGGGCGGCATCGATCCTGGCCTGCAGTTCCTCCAGCAGTTCATCGAGCTTCAGCTGCGGCAGCAGTACGCGGAGCTCCTCCGGGGTTCCCACCGTGCTCCTCCCGGTCCCTCGGCGTACGGGCCCGACGCCGATGGGACGTCCCCACTGTATCCCTCCGCCATGGGCACGGTCAGCCGAAGAGGCGGCCGGCCACCGCACCGGGACGACCTTGGCCGCGCCCGCCCTGCGGGGGCGGCCGGCCCCCTCGGGAGGACCGGGAACGCCTTCCCGGCGATCCGCTCCGCGGCCGGCGCCGGACGGTGCGGCCGGGCGGCGGCCCGGATCACCCGGGGGCGGTTCGGGCCGGTCCTGCCGGGTCAGGCCGCGGGAACGGCCAAGTCGTGCCGCTCCCCGCCGAGCACGACCTTGAGCGCGCCCGTCTCGGCGGCCTTGGCGAAGACCTCGTAGGCCTCCTCCATGTGCTCCAACGGGAAGGTGTGGGTGATCAGTTGCCGGGTGGGGAGCCGGCCGGCGGCGGCCATCCGCAGCAGCGTCGGGGTGGAGTAGGTGTCCACCAGGCCCGTCGTGATGGTCACGTTCTTGATCCACAGGTCTTCCAGGTGCAGGGTGGCCGGCCGGCCGTGCACGCCGACGTTGGCCACGTGGCCCCCCGGTCGCACCATGCGTGTGCACAGCTCGAAGCTCTCGGGGACGCCGACCGCCTCGATGACCACGTCCGCGCCGAGTCCGTCGGTCAGGTCGGCGACCAGCTGGCCGGGAGCCTCGTGGACGTCCGCGACCGCGTCGGCGCCGAGCCGGTGGGCGGCCTCCAGCCGGGCCGGGGCCAGGTCCACGGCGATGATCCGCTCGGGGGCGAAGAGGCGTGCCGTGGTGATGGCCGCGAGTCCGACGGGGCCGACGCCGACGATGGCCACGGTGTCGCCGGGCCGTACCCGTCCGTTGAGGACTCCCACCTCGTAGGACGTCGGGAAGATGTCCGCGAGCAGGACGGCGTCCTCGCTGCGTACGGCGCCGGGCAGCGGATGGACGGAGAGGTCCGCGTGGGGGACGCGGACGTACTCGGCCTGCGTGCCGTCGATCAGGTGGCCGAGGATCCAGCCACCGCCGCCCCGGCACTGGCCGTAGCTGCGCTCCCGGCAGAAGCGGCACCGGCCGCAGGAGGTGATGCAGGACATCAGTACCCGGTCACCGGGCCGCACGCTGCGCACGTCGTCACCGGCCTCGACGATCTCCCCGACCGCCTCATGGCCGAGTACCGTGCCGGGTCGCACCTCGGGCACGTCGCCCTTGAGGATGTGCAGGTCCGTCCCGCAGATCGTCACGACGCCGACCTTCACGATGGCGTCCGTCGGCTCCTTGATGCCGGGATCCGGGACGTCCTGCCAGGACGCCTGTCCGGGACCCCGGAAGACAAAGCCCTTCATGGCGTTCCTCACCGTCTTCGGTCGGTCCATCGCGGGATCGGCGGTCTCGGGCACGGCCTGGAGCCCGCCCGTTCAGCTTCGCCGGAGGACGAACGGCTCCGCTTGGGCCGCAAGGCCCTCGCGCCCGGCCGGTCGGCGCCCACCGCGGGTGCGCGGTCCCCGCGCACGGCGCGGGTGGCCCGGACGGACCGAAGGCGGGGGCCGGATGGCCCTTCCGCCCGGTCCGGCGGCGCGGGTTCGCTCTTCTCATGTCCGAGAACGACACCGCTCACCTGCCGGACCGTCACACCGCACGGGAAGTGGTCGTGGCCCACGGTGTGGCGGACGGGACGACCTTCGTGTCCCTGCGGGGCGAGATAGATGTGCTGACCGCGTCGACGCTGGCGGAACGACTCGATGCGCTCACGGCCGGTTCACGCCCCGATCTGGTGCTGGACCTGCGGTTGGTCACCTTCATCGACTGCACCGGGCTCGGTGTCCTGTGCCGTGCGCGCAACCGGACACTCGCGCGGCGGGGCCGGCTGCGCCTGGTCACGGAGAGCGCCGGCTTCCGGCGGATGCTCCGGGCCACGGGACTCGGGGGCGTCTTCGAGGTGCACCCCCGGCTCCCGCTGCCTCTGCCAGGGGTCAGCGGCTCCTCGTGACGGCGACGTGCCGCCCGGGGCGGTGGCCCGCGCCGCACCCGTGCCGACAGAAGACGTGTTGCGCGCAGCAGCACGCGCACCGGCGCCCCGTCACAGCCGCGCGCCTGCGGCGAACAGCACGCGGGGGGGGCTCGGACAGCACCAGGGGGCAGTCGTCCGGAGTCCGTGCTGTACGGGAGATCCCGTCCGGTGTGTCAGGAGAATTCGGGTACGACGGCCACCGGGCACGCGGCGTGGTGCAGCACCCCGTGGGCGACGGAGCCGAGGTGGGGTATGTGGTGACCGTGCCGGCGCCGGGAACCGACGACGAGCAGGTCGGCTTCGTAGGACGCGGAGATCAGCGCGTCGCGGGGGTGGCCCTCGACGGTGCGGCGCTCCACTTCGAGGCCGGCCGGTGCGTCGCGCAGCGCTTCCTCCACCACCTCGACGGCTTCCCGCTGCTCGAGACGTGCCGGCTCGCCGACGAGCCGGGGGCGCCCGCGGAGGGGGTCCGGGGGAAGGTGA
The DNA here is from genome assembly GCF_053598395.1 of Streptomyces sp. NPDC001135. Taxonomy (NCBI): domain Bacteria; kingdom Bacillati; phylum Actinomycetota; class Actinomycetes; order Kitasatosporales; family Streptomycetaceae; genus Streptomyces; species Streptomyces sp. NPDC001135. The sequence goes on from NZ_JBSFKD010000013.1 coordinate 136,097, forward strand.
CCGGTGGTCGCGTGCGCGGGGCGACGCCAAGCCCGTACGGCTTCCAGGGCCACGCCCCGCAGCCGCGCCTCCTCGGTCGCGAACCGTACGGCCGCCGAGCCCGCCGGTTTCTCGCCGACGCCGAGGACGACACGGCCGTGGATCCCGGCGCGGGCCTGGTTGTCGTGGCTGCCGCGCAGCACGATCACCGGGCAGTGGGCGCGCCCTGCGACCGTCAGGCTGACCGAGCCGAGGAGCGCCTCGGCGATCCGGCTGCGCCCTCGGCACCCCAGGACCATGGCGAGGGCGGTGCGGCTCTCCCGTACGAGTCCGTACTCCGGCTCCTCGGGCAGCACATCGGTGGTGATCTCCAGGCCCGGCTGGCGGAGCTGTGCGCGGTGGCGGGCGACGCCGACGACGTCCAGGGCCATGACCTCCTCCACCGGTTTGTCCAGCTCCTGCGCGAGCAGGGCGCCTTCGTAGCGTTCCCAGAGCGAGGCGTGGACCAGCCGGAGTGACGCCCCGCGCAGGGCGGCCTCGTCGGCCGCCCAGTCCACGGCCCGCAGACCCGGCTCGGAGCCGTCCACGCCGACCACGATCAATGAGTTCATCGGTCTCACCTGTGTGTCAGTCATGCGCGACCACGGCCACGGGCGCGACGACGTGGTGCAGAACGGCGTGGGTGACATGGCCGATGTGCGCACCGAGAGGGCTGCTGCGGATGCGCCGGCCGACGACGACCAGCGAAGCGTCGCGGGAGGCGGCGACGAGGACCTGTGCGGCGCTGCCGCAGTGGCTCGCCTCGGTCACCTCGACGTCGGGGAACTTCTGCCGCCAGGGCCGCAGTACCTCGGTCAGCCCGGTGGCCTGCCGGCGCGCGAGCGAGCCGTAGAGTTCCGCGTCGCCGTAGAAGCGGTAGAAGGAGGTGGGCGGCGCGCTCCAGCCGTGCACGACCGTGAGGGACGCGCCCCGGCGCGCGGCGGCGTCGAAGGCGAACTCGAGGAGCGTCCCGGCCGGGTCCGCGATGTCGAGGCCGACGACGACGGGGCGGAAGGCGGTCGCGGCCGACGGCACACCCGCGGGATCCGTCCTGTGTTCGTCGGCGGCCTGCTCTCCGGCCCGGACCAGCACCACCGGGTGCGCGGCGTGGGCGATGACGGACAGGCTGACCGAGCCGACCATGAACCCGCCGATCCCGCCCAAGCCCCGTGAGCCGAGCACCAGGAGCTCCGCGGCGTCCGCCGCCTCGGCCAGCGCCTGCGCCGGGGTGCCGGTGACGCGGCCGGTGATCACCTCTACACCAGGGTGGCGCAGCCGGATGCCCTCCGCCGCCTCGACCGGGATCCTCTCGGACCAGTCCTGGCCGGTCTCGGCGCCGAGCAGAGGGGCCTGGGCCACGGGCACGGGCACGGGCTCGAAGACGTGCAGGATCTTCAACGGCAGGGCGCGCAGCCGCGCTTCACGGGCCGCCCATTCGGCGGCGGCCCGGCTTTCGGGAGAGTCGTCGAGACCTACGGTGATGGTTCGGGCCATGGCGCCCACCTCCCCGGACGAGTGATCCGATACCAGCGTGCTGACGCCGCCGTCGCGGGGTCAGGGGCCGCAGGTCCCTGGGCCGGGCCGACCGGCCCTGGTGTCCGGGATCCATGGGCCGGGTGGCCCCTGGCCACGGCTTCCGCACCGGCACAGGCTGGTCGTGGCAGGACCGACGCCGACCTCTCGGAGTCATCATGTACGGCACCCCGCGCCTCGTCAGCGATGTCATGACCCAGACGGTCGCCGCCATCGGCCCGCGGGCTCCCTTCAAGCAGATCGTGCAGCTGATGCAGGACTGGCGGGTCAGCGCCCTGCCGGTGATCGAGGGCGAGGGGCGGGTGGTCGGCGTGGTCTCCGAGGCCGACCTGCTGCCCAAGGAGGAACTCCGGGACGACCCCGTCACGGGCGACCTCCGGCCGCGTCGGCCGGTCGACGTCGTGAAGGCCGGCGCGCTCACCGCGGGAGACCTCATGTCCTCCCCGGCCGTCACCGTCCGGGCCGGCGCCACCCTCGCCGAGGCCGCGCGCGCCATGGCACACGCGGGGGTCAAGAGACTGCCGGTGGTGGACGAGGCGGATCTGCTGGCGGGCGTCGTCAGCCGCGCCGACCTGCTCAAGGTCTTCCTGCGCGACGACGAGGACATCGCCGAGGAGGTCCGGCGGGAGCTCGTGTCGTACCTCTTCCCGCCGCCGGCCTCGGCCGTCCAGGTGGAGGTCCACGACGGCGTCGCCACGCTGACGGGCCGCCTGCGCGACACCTCTCTCGTCCCGGTGGCCGCGCGCCTGGTGCGGGCCGTCGAGGGGGTGGTGGACGTGCGGTTCGACCTGGCGCGCGGCGACCGTGGAGTGACTGGGGCCGGTCGGCCCCTGGTGCGGAGGCGGCCGACACGTGATGATCGGCCGCATGGACAGTCCGCAGTCTGTCCGCCCCCGGGGAACGAGAGGTCCCGATGACCGAGCCACGCACCTTCAGCGAGCAGGACCCGATCCGCGTGTTCCTGCTGGATGATCACGAGGTCGTGCGACGTGGGCTGACCGACCTGCTCGACGCCGAACCGGACATCCGCGTGGTGGGCGACGCCGACACCGCCGAGCACGCACTCACCCGGGGCCCCGCGCTGCGTCCGCACGTCGCCGTGCTCGACGTCCGCCTGCCCGACGGTGACGGCATCACGGTCTGCCGGGAACTGCGCGACAGCATGCCGGAACTGGCGTGCCTGATGCTGACCTCGTTCGACGACGAGGAAGCCCTGCTGGACGCGATCATGGCCGGAGCCTCCGGATACGTCCTGAAGCAGATCAAGGGTTCCGACCTGGTCTCGGCGGTCCGCACCGTCGCCTCGGGGCAGTCGATGCTGGACCCCGCGACCACGGCGCGCCTCATGCGCTCCCTGCGGGCCGACCCGGCCGGGGCTTCCTCGGTGCCGCCGGAGCTGGCCGGCCTGTCGCCCCGGGAACGGGACATCCTCGCCCTGATCGGTGACGGCCTGACCAACCGCGAGATCGGCAAGAGGCTGTACCTGTCGGAGAAGACCGTCAAGAACCACATCTCACGGCTGCTGTCCAAGCTGGGTGTCCAGCGCCGGGTGCAGGCGGCGGTCCTCGCCTCCCATCTGGAGCCCCAGGGCTCAGCGGGGCACTCGGAGCGCTGAGCCGGGCCCCGGGCGCGGTCGGCGGCCCGGGGGGGGGCGCGGTGGTGCCGTTCGACCCCGCTGGACCGGGTACCCGGTCCAGTGACGCCGGAAGCGGCCGTCTCCGTGTCGAGGAGGGACAATGGCGGGACGATGAACAGGCGGAACAGGAACAAGCGCAGCCGCGTCGACCCCCGTGCCGGGCGCGCCCGCTGCGGTGCCCGTCTGCCGTCGGGCACGAAAGCGCGGCGATCGGCCGCACAGCCGGTCGTCGGCTCCGTCCGTGTCAGGGCCCGCGGCGCGGACGGCGAGTGTCTGCTGCTGCCGGACGGCACTTGGCGGCGCGTCGAAACCCTCAGGGTGCGGAGTCTGTTCGGCTGAGAGCGGGGCGTACCGGCCGAGCGGCGCGCGGGCCTGCGCCGGGCACGCACCACGTCCAGGAGGACACAGCCACTCTCGGAGCCGGCCCCGGTGCGACCCCGAGGGGGCTCAGGTCGCAGGTCGGGCGCAGTCCGCGGCCAGGCGCAGGGTCTGGGTCACCGCGTGCGGGATGTCGACGACCGGGAAGAGCGCGTGCCGCACGACGCGCTCGGCGTCGACGATGAGGATCAGCCGTTTGTGCCGCAGTCGTCCCGCGCCACGGAACGTCGGCAGCCGCAAAGCGGCGGCCAGCTGGTTCCGGGCGTCGGAGAGGAGGTCGTACGGCAGCCCCTCGGTTCGCGCGAAGTCGGCCTGTTCGTAAGGGAGTTGGGTGCTGATGCCGCGCACCTCCACGCCCGACCGCCGGAACTTCGGCCAGGCGTCCCGGAAGAGCCGGTTCTCCAGTGTGCAGCCTGCGGCGCCGGGGATCGCCTCGGACCACTCGACTCCCGTGCCGGGGTAGGTGAAGAGCACGGTCGCGGCCGCGTCCGGGGCGACCAGGGGCAGGACGGCGCCCCGCGCGCCCGGCAGCCGGAGTCCCTCGGGTACGCGGGTGCCGGGCAGGGCGTGCACTCGGGCGTGTTCGGCGCTGTCCTCCGCGGCCGTCCCGGTGACGCTGCCGTCGCCCAGCACCCAGCGGTCACCCCAGTCCTGCATGGCGACGAGCAGCGGCAACAGCGCGACTCCGGCGTCCGTGAGCAGGTACTCGTAGCGCTCCGGCCGGCGCTGGTAGATGCTCCGGTGCAGGACGCCCTGGGCGACGAGCCGGCCGAGCCGCTCGGTGAGGACCTTGCGGGACAGGCCGATCTCCGCGGCGAGCGCGTCGAAACGGACGTGCCCGCGAGCGACTTCCCGCAGCACCAGCACGTTCCACCAGTCCCCCAGGACCAGGGCGGCCTGGGCGATGCCGCAGGTCTCGTCGGCGTCTCGCATCCTCATGCACCCATAGTAGGTTCCCTTTCGGGACTCACCGTGGCCGGGCGGACAGCGGGCCCCCTGGCAGGCGGTGCGGCCGGCCAGGGGACCTCGAGGGGGGCGGGCGTGGGTCAGCCGTCGGACTCCGGCGACGGAAGGTACGCACCCGGCACGTCGTTCGGGGCGTAGATCTTCTTCTCACCGGGGTACGGCTTGGCCCAGTTGTGCGTCTGGTACCACGTCAAGTGGTTCATCTGCGCGGGGTTGGCGAAGTCGGGTATGGCGTGGGGGCCGGTCAGGCGCTGCTTCGCCTTCCAGGCGTCCCACTCGGCAGCGAGCCTCTGCTTGTCCGCCGGGACCTTGGCCGACGGCACGGCCGCCGCGCTCGGGTTCTGCGGCGCGGGGGTGTCCACGCCGCAGGTGGGCGGGGTCTTCAGGCCGTCGGTCAGCGAGGTCCGGTTGGGCAGCGCGGTGAACGGCGTGAAGTCCGGGCGCCAGGTGAAGGCGCGGGTCATGGGGGTGGCCGCGCTGTCCTTCTGGTTCATCGGGTGGATCCCGAGGATCTGCTCGATGGTCCGGATCAGCGTGATCTGGGAGTAGTAGTGGTGGTCGACGGTGCCGTGCCGGGCCCAGGGGCTGATGATCTGGATCGGGGCACGATGGCCGTCGACGTGGTCGAGGCCGGCCTGGGAGTCGTCCTCGGCGACGAAGATCGCCGAGTCCTTCCAGTACGGGCTGTGGGAGATCTCGTCGACCATCCTGCCGACCGCGAGGTCGTTGTCCGCCACCTGGGCCGCCGGGCTCGCCGGGCCACCGGTGTGGTCGTTGGAGAACCAGAACATGTTCAGGTTCGCCGGTCCGTTCTTCTCGAAGTCCTGCTTCCAGATCTCGTACTTGTAGATGTCGGGGACGTCGAGGTCGAACATCGGGAAACCGGGCGCGGACACGGCGTTGAGCGAGGGGATCGCCGAGCCCGTCTGAATGGGGTAGGCGGTCGTCCGACCGGTCGCGTCCATGTCCTTGGCGTCGCAGTACAGGTTCTGCCAGGTCGCGTCGGCCGGCTTGCTCTCGATCGACTGGAACTCGCCGAAGTCCCGCACCGTCTTCCCGGCCGCCTGCGCACCGGTCCAGATGAAGCCGGACTTCTGGTGGCCGAGGGCGTCGTTCTCGGTGTCGTAGCTGCGCTGGTACTCACCGGCCGAGGACTCGGTGTACTCCGGGTCGTCGGCCTGCATCAGCCAGTTGTGGCCCTCGGCGGAGTTCGTGCCGATGTCGTACGTGTTGTCGTACAGGCCGAACTGCCTGGCCAGCGCGTGCTGGTTCGGCGTCACGTTCTCGCCGAACTGCGTCACCGACGGGTCGCCGTTGCCCTCGGGCATGTCACCGTAGACCTGGTCGTAGGTCCGGTTCTCCTTGACGATCAGGAAGACGTGCTTGATCGTCGAGGGGTCGCCGAGCCGTGCCGGGACCGGTATCGGGCGGGCGTGGCCCTTGCCCTTGGCCAGCTCGACCGAGCCGGGGGTCCAGCCGTTCTGCCGGAAGACCTTGACCGTCTCGGACCTGATGACGCTGTCGTCCGGCAGCGTGAACTGCTGCACGCTCGACGTCGTGTCGTGGGTGCCGTGCCCGGCGGGGTTGTTCGGGCGGCGGGCGTCGATACCACGGGTGTTGGAGACCAGCACCTGGTCGCCGACGGTCGTGATCTCCGCCGGGAAGTAGTCCGTCGGGAGCAGACCGACGAGACCGACCGGCTCCAGCGGGCTCCTGTAACGGTAGACGGCGACCGCGTTGGCGCGGCCGAGCGTCACCAGCAGACGACCGTCGTCGGTGAGCGTCACCGCGTTGGGCTCGTAGCCCACCGACGCCTCGGGCCACGGCTGGGTCGAGATGGTCTGTACGACCTTGTCCCGGGCGGTGTCGATGACCGACACGTCGTTGCTGGCCGTGTTGGTGACGAACAGGGCCCTGCCCCTGGCGTACAGGGCGGTCGGGTGCAGACCGACGTCGATGCTCGCGGGGTCCGCGGTCGGGTTCGCCAGGTCGATGACGCTGACCGTGCCGGTGGTGGTGGCACCGGTCTCCGGGTCGGCCGGCACCTGTGTTCCGTACGAGTTCATGGTCGTGTCGTCGGAACGGGCCGGGCGTCCGCCCTCGTTGCTGACGTAGAGTTTGCCGCCGGCCAGGACCATGTCGCGCGGAGCGTTGCCCACGGGCCAGCTCTGCTTGACGGCTCCGGTCGCCGCGTCGATGGCGACCACCCGGTTCTGGCCGTTGACCGCGGAGTACACGGTGGAGCCGTCGGGCGAGAACACGGCCTGACCGACCAGCGCGCGCTTGGCTCCGTCCGCCGGGATCTTGACCGGCGTCGGGTTGGCGACCGTGCCGTCCGGGTTGACCGTGAACCTGGTGTAGCCGTCGGTCTGGCCCAGCCACAGCTGCTTGCCGTCGGGCGAGTACGTCGGGCCTTCCTGGCCCACGGAGTTGCTGCTGAGGCGCGGGGTCGACGACGCGGCGGTGCCGACGACCTGCTGCACCTTCCAGTTCTGCACGTCGACGACGGCCAGTGCGCTGCCGCCGTCGGTGACCGCGGCGGCGAGGTGGGTGCCGTCCGGGCTGACCGAGGACGACATGATCTTGCCGTTGTTGAGGACGAGGCGGTCGCCGTACGGGGCGATGTACTGGTCGCTGGAGATGACCTGGCCGTGATCGGTCACCTGGCCGACCTGGTCGGTGCCGAACTGGCACGTCTGGGCGTAACCGATGCCGGCGGTGACGGCGAGGACGACCGCGGTGGCGCCGGCCGTGAGGGTGCTCCGACGGCCCGTCCGTCTACCGGGAACCGTCTTCCCGGCGCGGCGGCGGTTGCGGGTTACCTGCATGAAGTCATCCCTTCGAGGTGCGAAGAAGTCCGACGTTGCCGTCGAACTGCCAAAGCGGGTTCGGTGCGTCCCCGGTGGGGGTCCGCACCAGGAAGTAGCCGTTCACTTCCTTCGGTCCGTCGCCGTCGGCCACGAACCGCCCGTCCGAGGTGACGTCGAGCTGGTACACGGCCGTCCCGGTGGCCTCGACGCCGGGCAGGTGCCAGGAGACGACGCAACGCCAGTCGTTGCCGGGTCCCTCGGCGGCGACCCTGACGCTGCCCTTGTCGCACGCCGCCGTGGCCTTCAGCTGCGCTTCGGTGACGGCAGGGCGGTTGAGCTGCCCGGTCTGCATGCGATAGAGGTGGGCGAACTCCGTGGCGAGCGAGCGTTGCACCTTGTCCTGCGAGATCCCGGAGCCCGTGGCCCCGGTCGCCGCCGCCACCACGGCGACCGTCGCGGCGACCAGCCCGGCGAGCGGCAGAAGCCCGGCGGTGACCGCGCGGCGCCCCGAGCCGTCGTCGGTCAGGTTGGTGAAGTCCCGCCGCAGGAAGAGGAAATGGGCCAGCGCAGTGGCGGTCACGGCCCACACCAGGCTGACACCGATGCCGGTCAGGAGCGGGCCGAGCTGTGCGGGGCTGGTGAACAGACCGTTCCAGGCGATGAACGCCCAGCTGGGCAGGGCGAGTCGTACGGCGACGGGCAGGGGCAGCATCTGGGCGAGCTGCAGCACGAGGGCGACGACCGCCGGCAGCAGCAGTCCCATCGGGGACCGTCCCAGGACGACGGACCCGAGGAGGCCGATCCCGGCGAGGGCCAGGGTGGGGGCGAGGACGCAGGCCCAGGCGAGCAGCACCTTGCCGGCGGCGTCCCCCGGGGTCAGCAGGTGGCCGTCGAGGCCGACCAGTGGCCGGTTGCCGACCGCCGCGAGTCCGCCGACCGTACTGGAAGCGGCCAGCCCGAGCACCAGCAGCAGGATCACGGTGAGGCTCGCCAGCGCCTTCGCGGCGAAGATCCGACGCGGCGAGCGGACCGCCACCAGCAGGTGACGCCAGGTGCCCAGCCGGTCCTCCGAGGCGAACACGTCACCGGCGACCACGGAGGTCAGCAGCGGGAGCGCCCAGGTGCCCGAGAAACCGAGGATCACCAGGGGCCCGGCCCACCCCGTGGCGAGCATCCAGCGGCCGAAGAGCGTGTCGGAGGGGAGGGTGCTCTGCTGACTCACTCCGGCGACGAAGAGCGCCGGTGCGATCCAGCAGGCGAGCACCAGCAGCCGGATCCGCCATTGCGAGACGAGCTTGACCAGTTCGAAGCGGTAGCCGCGGGCCACCGAGACACGGCCGGCACCGGCGGCGGGGCGGGGGGCCACGGCGGTGGGGGTTGTGGTCGCGGTCATCGGCCGGCCTCCCGTGGCCGGGTCTGCGGCTGGGCCGTGGCGTCCTGTTGCTCGGTCAGGGCCAGGAAGGCGGCCTCGAGGGGGGAGACCACGGGGGCGAGTTCGCGCAGGGCGACGCCCGACTGCACGAGCCGTGCCACCAGTCCGTCGAGGTCGGGCACGAGCGCGCGTACGACGAGCGCGTCGCCCCCCTGGCGCCTTCCCGTGCCGTCGGCCACCTGGATCCCGGGCGTCTCGGCGGCCAGTCGGCGGGCTGCCCGCGGGTCGGAGGTGACCAGGCGGTAGTCGAGTTCACGGTTCTCGGCGGCCAGCTTGCCCAGGGGACCCGAGAAGACGACCCGTCCGGTGGCGAGGATGGTGACCTCGGAGCACAGTGCCTCGAGGTCGTCCATGCGGTGACTCGACAGCACGACGCCCGTGCCTTCCGCCGCGAGCCCGCTCAGCACACCGTGCACGTGTTTCTTGCCGGCCGGGTCGAGGCCGTTGGACGGCTCGTCGAGCACGAGGACCCGCGGCTTGGTGAGCAACGCGGCGCCCAGACCGAGCCGTTGGCGCATGCCCAGGGAGAAGCCGCGGACCCGGTCGTCGGCGACATCGGTCAGCCCGACCCGGCCGAGCACGTCGTCGATGCCCGCCGTCCGCGCGTCCTGGCCGCGCAGAGCGGCCAGCGCGGCGAGATTCTGCCGGGCGGTGAGCGAAGGGTACAGGCCCGGCCCGTCCACGAACCCGGCGACACCGTCGGGAGCGGTGAACGTCCGGCCCACCGGCGTCCCGAGGATCTCCAGGTGGCCGGTGTCGGCCACGGCCAGGCCGAGCAGGAGCCCGAGGAGTGTCGTCTTGCCGGCACCGTTCGGTCCGACCAGGCCGTGGATCTGCCCCTGCGCCACATCCAGATCGATGCCGTCGAGTGCGACGACGTCACCGAAACACTTGGTGATCCCGCGAGCCCGGACCGCGAGGAGTGAGTCGTTCATGAACCCCTTCTTTCCGCAACCTCAAGGAGGCTAGGGAGAGCACACAACACTCACAGGGATTCCCAGTTGAACGGTCAGGGAACGGCAGACAACAGCCGTTCGCCATGCCAATAGACGGTAAATCCCGCAATTTGAAAGGGAGTTGATGGCGCATCAGCTGCGACTGCCGGACGAATGCCGCATAGTGGTGTTCTCAGAACACCGCCCGCACCTCTCCCACCTCGCGTCCCCCACCCAGCACCGGCGTACGCCCGACGCGGTCAATGACCGGTTCCGTCACGCCCATGAGACGCAACGCGCGGGCGAGGACCGGGCCGAGGGCCCGGACGCCGCCGTCGTCAATCTTGAGGGCCAGGGAGCGGCCGTCGGGCAGTGCCAGAGCCTGGACGGCTTCCGCGCCCGCCTTCGACAGCACGCCGGGTATCTCCCTCATGAGCCAGGTGTCGTGGCGGCGGGTGCCGGCGACGTACTCGGGGTGGGCGCGCATGGCGTCGGCGACCCGCCGTTCGGGCGTTCCGGGCGCGGCGAGGACGTACGAGCGCAAGGAGCGGGCGAGCCCGGTCAGGCTGATCGCCATCAGGGGCGCCCCGCAGCCGTCCACGCCGACGGCGGCCACCGGCTCGCCGGCCGCCTCCTCCACGACCGTGCGGATGAGCAGTTGCAGCGGATGGTCCGGGTCACGGTAGGACTCCAGCGGCCAGCCCCGGAGCGCGGCGGCGGCCAGCATCGCCGTGTGTTTGCCGGAGCAGTTCATGGCCACGCGGTCGCGCCGGCCGCCCGCTGCCAGGTGGGCCTCCTGCTCCACCTGGTCCAGCGGGAGGGCGGGCGGGCACTGCAGGTGGTCCGGGGTCAGCCCGTGCTCGTCGAGCATCGCTCGCACCAGGTCGCGGTGGAAGGGCTCGCCCGAGTGGCTCGCGGCCGCCAGGGCCAGCCGCTCTCCCGCGAGGTCGAGACCGGCCCGCAGCACGCCCGCCGCCTGCATCGGCTTGTTGGCGGAACGCGGGAAGACGGGGGACGTCACGTCACCGACGGCCGACTCCACCGAGCCGTCGGCGGCGAGCAGCACCACACTCCCCCGGTGCCGCCCTTCGACGAATCCGGAGCGGACGACCTCGGCGAGAACCGGGTCGCGGGGTTCGCCTGAGGGGGTGGCTGTGGCGGGCTGCGGCATCGGCAGGTCACCTTCCGGTGGGACATCGGCTCGCGTCACGGTACCCACGGACCGGCCACGGCGCCGCGGAGGTACCGTGCGGCCGGAGACCCTCGCGCCACGTGCGCCAGAACAGGTGGTGCGTGACGCCGCTCGGGCTGGGGACGGCATCGAGGTGGAAGCGGTCGAGCAGCTCGTCGGGGGACTCCCGCAGGCGTGCCCCGGCTCCGAGCCTCACCGGTGAGACCGCCAGGTGCAGGGTGTCGACCAGGCCGGCGTCGAGGAACTCGCGGATGGTGGTGGCCCCGCCCCCCGAGTCGCACGTCCTTGCCCTGTGCCGCCTCCCGTGCCTGTTCGAGGACCGTGCCCGGGTCGCCGTCGACGAAGTGGAAGGTGGTGTCGGCGAGCGTGAACGAAGGACGTTCGTGGTGGGTCATGACGAACACCGGGGTGTGGAACGGGGGCTCGGCGCCCCACCAGCCCTGCCACCCGCGGTCCTGCCAGAGGCCACGCCGGGAACCGAACTTGTTGCGGTCCGTGATCTCGGCGCCGATGCTGCGGGCGTAGTCCCGCGTGAAGTAGTCGTCGAGGCCCCGGCTGCCCCCGGGGTCGGTGCGCATGGGCCGGCTCGCGATGGCACCGGCCCAGGCCCCGGGATCGGCGTGACCGAACGGCCTGTCCGCATGGTCGACGACGGTGGGACCACCGAGGCCGGAAGAAGTCGTCGGTGCGGCGGCGGGGGTCGCCCGAGCTGGCGACCCCCGCCGTGTGCGCGCCGTGGCCGTCGCGGCTCAGTTCAGCGTGAGGGCCGCGGAGTCGTCGCGGCTGTTCGGGTCGAACGCCGGCCGGCGGGAGTGGGACGGATCCGGGCCCCAGACCACCTGGACGCCTCCCTTGGCACGGGTGACCACTTTGTCGACCCGGAGGGTCAGGGTGAAGCCGGTGACCGTCCCCTTGGGCAGGACGAGGCCCGACGGGCCGCAGACGTACGGGCCGTGCGCCTCGGCCGTCGGATTGTTCTCCTGCCACGGAGCACAGTTGGCCGAGTGGCCGACCGCGGTGGTACCGGTCGGGAGCGTCACCCAGACGGAGGGCACTCCTTCACCGCCGCTGCGGTCGTACAGCGTCGCCGGGCCGTTCGCGGACAGGTGGAAGGCGAAGGTCGCGTTCTTGCCCCGCCCGGCCCGGGCACTCGCGCCGGTGACACCGAAGTCGGCGGTGTTGCGGGCCTTGAGGGAAGCGATCCAGTAGTCGGTGACCTCGCCCGTCTGCGGCAGGGAGACGGAGCCCGCCGGAGCCGAGGACCACCGGCCCGCCTTGATCACCTTGAGTTTCAGTGTGGCGCCCTTGCCCCAGGTCCACTTGATGCCCTGCCCCTCCGGCCAGCCCGGCTGGCCGAGGGGCGCGGTGCGGGTGTCGAGGTAGGTGTACAGCGCCGTCGAGTTCACGCGCAGCCGCACCGGTGCGGCCAGGGCCGCCGTCTCTCCGATGCCGATCGCGCCCTTGGGATAGCACTCCGCGAAGCGGATGGTGCCGTTGGACCCGTACTTGCAGTTGGCGTAGTGGTCGGCGAAGTCGAGGCCGGGTGAGGCGGCCAGGGCGGTCTGGACGCCCCTGGCGGGTCGGTTGCCCACGTTGCTGAACCGGACCGGTTCGGACACCGTGCTGCCGACCTTCAGGTCGGTGTGGTCGGTGAGCCTGTCGAGGCCGAAGGAGGGGCCGCCCACCTCGACCTTGCCGGTGCCGCCCACGATCTGCGCGTGCGCGGACCGCCCGGTGACCTCGTACGTGCCCGCCGCACCGAGCGCGGCCCCCTTGAGCGGGGTCAGGGTCAGCCCGGTCATGGCGCCCATGTGCGTGGTGGGAGAGGAGTCGGACTCGAGCGACTCCGAGCAGGTCGCCACCAGGGCCTTGACCGTGCAGTTGCCCGAGAACGTCACCTTGGCGATCTTCGACAGGCCCCGGGCGTCCACGGTCAGGGTGACGTCGTCCGCCTGGAGGTTCTTCGCCTTGGTCTGGAACTCCAGGTGCACGTCCGCGGTGGCGGGCGCCGCCGGCAGGGCGACCGGCTCCGGGGCGTCCAGGGTGATCACCGGCTGGCCGGTGACGGCGCCGGCCGGGGCGGCGCCCAGCAGTGCCGCGGCCAGACCCGCGGCGGACAGGAACGCCGCGGCCGTACCGGTGAGGGATCTTCGTCTCATCAAAGTCCTTTGGTCAGAAGGAGGTTCACGCGCATGGTCTGCGCGGTCAGGGGGACCCTAGTCCCTGGACCCTCCGCGCTCACCAGCGGTACCGGTCCTCACGGTGTTACGCCCCTGTGACGCTGAACGGACGATTCGAGAATCATGGCCTGTCAGGCTCGTCGTCGAACAGAGCGGCAGGCGGTCGCGTGGCCTTCAGCGACCAGGACGACGCCGGAGCGGCTCTGCCACAGCTGCATCCAACGACCTGACCTGTCGACGTTCCCTGGGGGAATCCCGCCATGACCACCCGTACCCGCACCATGGCCGCCGCCATCGCCGTGGCCGCGGCCGTCACCGGCTCGGCGCTGCTGGGCGCCTCGGGCGCCGCCTCGGCCGCCACCAGCGCCTCGCACGGCACCCTGACCGTCAGCAACGGCACCAAGTACGTGCTGATCGGCGGCCACAAGGTGAACTTCGGGGTACCCGTCCGGGACCTCGCCTGGTCCCCGGACGGCGCCAAGGCCGCCTTCGTCGACGGCTCCGGCAACCTGGACATCGCCAACCCCGACGGCAGCGGGCGCGTCGTCGTCGCGAAGAACCCCGGGAACCAGAACTGGTCGCACCCGACGTGGCAGGTGACCGCGAAGGACACCCAGAACAACATCCCCGCCAAGGACAACCTCATCTTCGCGGCGCGCGCGAACAACGTCTCCCGGCTGAAGGTCATCTCCGCCAAGGCGGTCCACGGCACGCCCAAGACGCTGTCCCTGTACGGCGAGCCCGGTCCGGACGGTGCGCTTCCGCAGACCGGCAACGTCTGGCCGAACGCGGCAGGCCACTACGGCACCTCGGTGTACGCCAACGACCACACCGGCGACGTCTACATCCGGGACGACTACCTCCGCCAGCAGGGCAGCAAGCTCACCAAGGGCTCCCAGCCGGACCTGTCCCCGAACGAGGAGGAGGTCGTCTTCGTGCGCTCGGTCGCCGGCCACGACCACGTGCTGGTCGAGGACTTCACGCACGGCAACCACATCAAGGACCTCACGCCGCACGCCACGACCGACTACACCGAGCCGGCCTGGTCGCCCGACGGCAAGACCCTCGCGGTGCGCACCCCGTCCGGCACGGTGACTCTGCCGGCCGACGGCTCGGGTCACCCGACCAAGGTCACCTCGACGGTCGGTCTGGCGGCGTACCGCCCCTGACCCAGGTCCACGGAACGGGCCGGGCCCGTCCGGGGCGCGAGGTGCCGGTCACTTCGCCATCCGGGCGAGCTCGGCCCGCAGTTCGTCCAGGTGCGCGTCGGACGTGTCGTGCGGCAGGAACTCAACGACGTCGAGGAACCGGAAGAGCACCCGGCTGCCGGTGACGGCGTACTCGTACTCGGCGAACCCCACCACCGCCCCCATGGCACCCCGGACGGTGCCCCGCACCACATGAGAGGTCATGTCGTCGGGCTCCGCCGCCGACATGCCGCGCCGGGCGTTGGGCCGGGCCAGATAGGGGCACACCATGGAGGCGTACAGCATGCACGCCCGGTGCCCCGGCCCTTCGAGGGTCGGCGCGAGATTGCGGTAGGGCCGCCCGGCGGCCAGCGCCTCCCCGATCGCCGCGCTCTCCGCCGCGCCCACCACACGCCACACCGGCCCCTGCGGCATGCCCTGGTTGCACACCGAGCACAGACGCTTCCGCGCGCACACGGCGCTGCGCTCGTAGTCGGTCAGCGCGAACTGGGGCTCCTCCCCTTCCCAGGGAGTGATCGCCGGCACCGGATACCCACGAGCGTCACGGGGTCGGGCCTCGACCGCCGCCGGCATGGGAACACTCTCGAATCGCACAAGCCATGCCTACCAGGCCCGACGCCTTGCGGCCAAGGCTCACGGGAGACGACCGCCGGGGGACGGAGGGCCGGCGGGGATCAGCCCACCCGGCATGGGGCACGCGGGTGCCGGCCGCCCGGAAGAGCGCGGCGGTGCCTGCTCCGGCCCGTCTCCCGGCCGGTACCGGTAGGTGGTTGGCTACGCCGTATGAACCTCGCGGATGACATGCCGTCGCCGGACTCCGGCCCTGCCTCGACAGCTTGGAGCGCGCCTCCGTTCGCCCCCGAACTGGCCGCGGCGCTCAACGGTTCGGCGGAGGCGGACCGGGAGCCCTTCACCCCGCAGAACCTCACGGAACGGCAGGAGCGGGATGCGGCGGCCCGGCCCAGGCCGACGGTCCGGGAACTGCGGGCCGACGGCCGTTTCGAGGTGGAGGAGCTGCGTGTGCCGGGGCCGCCGGGAGGGCCGGACGTCACGCTCGTGAGCGGACGGCCCGCCGGGATCGCGGGACCGCTGCCCCTGCTGTACTACATGCACGGCGGCGGAATGATCACGGGAAACGCGTGGTCCGTCCTTCCGCGGCTCCTCCGTGAGTGGGCGGTGCCCCTCGAACTGGCCGTGGTCTCCGTCGAATACCGGCTGGCACCCGGGGCGCAGTACCCCGCGGCACTGGACGACTGTTACGCCGGACTGGCCTGGCTGACCGCGCACGCGGCCGGACTGGGCATCGACGCCGGCCGTGTCGTCATAGGGGGAAAGAGCGCAGGCGCCGGACTGGCCGCGGCCCTCGCCCTGTTCGCCCGCGACCGGGGCGGGCCCACGCCGATCGGGCAACTGCTGCTGTGCCCGATGCTCGACGACCGCAACGACACGTTCTCCAGTCACCAGATGGCCGGCATCGACCTCTGGGACCGTACCTCCAACGCGACCGCCTGGCAGGCGGCGCTGGGCGACCGGTGCGGCGCCGCGGACCTGCCGCCGTACGCCGCTCCCGCCCGCGCCACGGATCTGTCCGGGTTGCCCCCGGCCTACATCGAGGTCGGGTCGGCGGAGACCTTGAGGGACGAGAACGTCGCCTATGCCCAGGCGATCTGGCGGGCAGGCGGCCATGCCGAGTTGCATGTGTGGCCCGGTGCCTTCCACGGCTTCGACACCTTCGCACCGGGTGCGGCTCTCAGCCAGGACGCCCGCGCCGCCCGTACCCGCTGGCTTCGGCGCATCCTCACGCGGACGCGATGACCCCGTAACAGACCGTAGGCCAGGTGCGGGATCGCGTCCGCGGTCCGTTCGGTGGCCGGCCAGGTGCGGGGGTCGCTGACGCCGAGGCGTGCCAGCGGTGCGTCGGTCAGGGTCATCGCCAGGGCTCCCGGCCCGGACAGCCGGTTGTCGCGTCCCTCCCCGTCCGGGACCGGGTGTCCGGCCCCGGCGGTGACCCTCTCCACCATCGGCTTCGGGAGTGCTGCTCGAAGGCCGGCCGCGCAGTGCCATGTCCAGGTAGGTCACGGCGTTCAACGCGGTGGTACCGGCAGCCCCGGCGGCGCAGCCGCGCGCGATGCTTCGGACATGCGGCTGCGGGTCCCCGCCGTGGTCCGGGTCAAACGGTGCGGGCCGAACGGTCCGGGCCGAACGGTTCCGGTGCCGTCCCGGTCCGCCGGTGGCGCGGCGCCGTCACGGCGTCTCGGGGCCTGGTCCGGTCTCGGGGCTGCCCCGTGGGATCCGTCTCAGGTCGGTCATCAGCGAGTCCAGCCACGACACCGTCGCGTAGTACAGGCGCGGTGCACCGGGCGGCTCGGTGCCGCGCCCCTCGAGGTCCGGATCGACCAGCGGAATCCGCGCCGTGGGGGTGTCCGCTCCGGGATCCAGCGCGGCCGACACCAGCAGCATCCGCCCGGCCACCCGTTCCCCCATCCCGCTGACCGACCCGGCCGCCGCAGGGCCCAGTCCGGTCAGCGGCGGTGTCAGCAGCCGGTCGGACCCCCACAGGGTGTGGTGACCGGCCATCAGCGTGGCCTGCCAGTCCACGGCACGCAGCCCGGCCCGGCGCGCCGTCCCGCCGAAGGGCACCGGCTCGCTCAGGAACTGCGCGTACGCGGACTCGGCGAGGATGATCGCGCGCTGCAGCGACCGGTGGCCGGGGACGCCCGAGGAGGCGGCCACCGCGCCACCGCCCGCCACCGAGGCGCCGGTCGCCACCACGATCTCGGCGGCCCGGCGCATCAGTTCCGCCGCGGCGTGGCGCATCTCGTCATGGGCGCCGCGCGGCCAGGCCAGCAGGCCGAAGACGGCGCCGATCACGCTGCCGACCAGCACGTCCAGCATCCTGACCTCCGCCAGTCTCCAGGTCGGCGGGGCCAACTGCGCGAAGACCAGCGCCACGAGCACCGTGAACAGGCCCTGCGCCCAGCCCACGCCCTTGACCGGACCGACCGTGAAGGCGCACAGCATCCACACGGGCAGTACGACGGCGTAGACGGCGGTGTCCGTCCCGGCCAGGCTCAGTACGCCGGCCGTGACGAGGGCTCCCGCCAGGGTGCCTGCGAGTGCCAGACGGATGGTGTGCCAGGTCTCGTCCATGGTGGTGCGGGTGAGGGTGAGCGTGGCCAGCGTGGCCCAGAATCCATGGGGCAGCGTGTCCACCCCCGCCACGAGCCGGGCGGCGGTCAGGGCCAGGGCGATGCGGACCGCGTTCTGGAAGAACACCGACCGGCGCCCGGCATGGCCCCGTACCCGGTGCCACCACAGCATCGGCGCCCGGGTTCTGGCGTACCAGAAGCGTCCGTGCGGAATCCCCACCAGGGCGTGTCTGCCGTGGACCGCCAGATCGGCCGCCGTGGCCATGGCGAGTGCGGCGTCGGCGATCTCCAGGACGGCGGCGTGCCGGCGCAGTACGGCGGCCGGGAATTCCGGCGCGCGAGCGGCTCCGGGTACGGAATTCCCTGCGGGAGGCGGGTCGGCGGACGTGGAATCCCCGACAGGGACCAGACCGGCGGACGCCGAAGGCCCGGCAGGGGCCCGGCCCTCGGACGCGGAACCCCCGGCGGGATCCCGGCCATCGGACGCCGAACCCCCGACACGAGCCCGGCCATCGGACGCCGAACCCCCGGCGGGAGCGGGACCCCCGCCGAGAGCCGGGGCATCGGACGCCGTGTCCTCGGCGAGAGCCGGGGCACCGGACGTGGTCTCCTCGGCGAGAGCCGGGCCGTCCGGTGCCTCGGCGGTGGCCGGGCCCGCGGACGCCGAACCCTCGGGGGTGGCCGGGTCCGCGGGTGCGAAAGACCCGGTCGGGGCCGGGCTCGCGGACACCGCCGACAGGCGCGCACGCGTCCTGACCAGGACCTCGTACGGCGCCACCGGCGAAGCCCCGGCGTTCAGGCAGGTCGCGGTCGCGGTGGCCAGTCGTGCCACGGCCTGCAGCACGGCGGTCACCTCGGGGCCCGGGTGCCCGCCCGGCGCGGCGGGCAGTTGCACGAGGCGGCTCAGGAGGGTGCGCGTGGCGAGGCCGGTGTGGGCGAGGGCACGGTCGCGCACTCCTGGTCCGGCCGGGCGTTCCGCCTCCGGCACGGTCAGGGACCGCAGTGACCGAGCGGTCTCCCAGGCTGCCCGGATGTCCGGGTCGGTCAGGGCGTACGGCGGTGCCGCGAGGAGGGTCGCGCAGTGTGCGGCGGTGCGCGCGGCGTGGGTGGCCCGGGCCCGGTAGGACGGCGGGCTGGGCTCGGGGAGGATCAGTGCCTCGGCGGCGATGAAGAGGGCCAGTCCGGTGGTCGTGCCGATCAGCCGCTCGGCGAGCGTGCCGGGAGCGTACGGCGGGAAGGACGGGAGGATGTAGAGGAGTTGCAGGCCCGGCGCCGCTCCCGCCGGGCGCGGGCCGCCCACGGCGGCGAAGGCCAGCGCGAAGCCGACCGCCAGCATGCCGACGACGGCGCTCCAGGTCCGCACCGACAGAAAGGTCCCGACCACGACCAGCACCCAGCACACAGGAAGCAGCCGCAGCACGGTCGCGGCCCGCTGCCGGCCGGTGCCCGGGATCTTGGCGAGTCCGCCCAGGGCGACGGCCGCGAACAGGGCGTACGTGGCCGCCACGGGACGATCGAGGCCGTAGCGGAAGAGGTAGAAACCGGCCGCGGCGACCAGCGTCACGCGTACCGCCCGGCGGCCCGAGGCGGCGTAGTCCGGCGGAATCCGACGGGCTGGGACTCGACCCACCCCTCCAGAATCGCCCACCGCCGATCGCCCGGCACGCCGCCGCCCGGCCCGCCGTCGGGAGGCGAACCCCGGCGAACCCGTCCTGCCGGCGGGTCACCCCAGGGTGAAGCGGATCGGTGTGCCCGCCGCGGCCTGGGCTGCCGCCGCGAGGGCGAGCTCGGCGACGACGCCGATCACCGGGTAGCCACCGGTCGTCGGGTGGTCGTGCAGGAACACCACCGGACGCCCGTCCGGAGGCACCTGCACGGCGCCCAGGACCATGCCCTCGCTCGCCAGCTCGCCGCTCGACACCCGCTCCAGCGACGGTCCTTCGGTGCGCAGGCCGATGCGGTTGCTGTGCTGCGACACGCGGTACGCCGCCGAGGTGAGGGTGCGCAGCGCGGCGGGCGTGAACCAGTCGGCGCGGGGGCCGAGGCGCAGCGGCAGGGTCAGTTCGGTGGGCGGCGCCGGCCAGGGAGCGCTGTCCGGCGGTACCGGCTGCCGGGCGGGAGTGCCCAGCGGGAGGACGTCCCCGTCGCGCAGGGGTGCCGGGCCGAGTCCGGAGAGCAGGTCCGTCGCGCGGCTGCCGAGAACGGGTTCGACGGCGATGCCGCCGGCGACGGCCACGTAGGAGCGCACGCCCGCCGTCACACCGCCCACGTTCAGGACGGCGCCCGCGGGCACCCGTACGGGCACTCCCCAGCCCGCCGGCCGGCCGGCGACCGTCACCGGGCAGGGCGCGCCGCCGACCACGACGCTCACGCCGTGGTCGGGGCGCAGGGCGCAGCCGGTCAGGGTGGTCTCCAGGACGGCGGCGTCGGGGGCGTTGCCGAGGAGCAGGTTGGCCAGGCGCATGGCGGGGGCGTCCAGCGCGCCGGAGCGGGGCACGCCCAAGTGGGCATGGCCGCGCCGGCCGCGGTCCTGGACGGTGGTGAGGGCGCCGGACCGTACGACGGCGAGCTTGACGGTCATGGCGTGCCGTCCTCGTCCACGAACCGCACCCGCGTTCCCGGTGTGAGGAGCGCCGGTTCCTCCCGGGTGAGGTCCCACAGCGGGGTCGGGTCCGGCATGGTCCCGATCAGCTGCCAGCCGCCGGGGGTGGCACGCGGGTACACGGCGCTGTAGGGGCCGGCGAGCGCGACCGCTCCGGCCGGGACCCGGGTGCGGGGTGTGTCGCGGCGCGGTACGTGCAGCTCGGCGGGCAGGCCGGTGAGGTAGCCGAAGCCGGGGGCGAAGCCGCAGAAGGCGACGCGGTAGGTGTACGAGGAGTGGCGGGTGGCGACCTCGTCGGCGTCGATACCCCACAGAGCGGCCACATGGGCCAGGTCCGGGCCGTCGTAGCGCACCGGGATCTCCACCAGCGCCCCGTCGTCGGCCGCATGGCCGGGCAGGTCCCAGTCGGCGATCCGGCGGGCCAGTTCCCGCGGGTCGGTGACACCGTCCAGGAGTACGGTCCGCGCGCCCGGCACGATCTCCTCGACCGGGGGCAGGGTTCCCGCGGCACGCCGTCGCAGGAGTTCGGTGTGGAAGGCCCCGGTGCGCTCGCCGTCGGGCAGTTCGACGAGCAGGGCGTGCCGCCCGGCGGGACGCACCTCGACGGACCGGCTCCCGGTCATGCGCCCCTCGACGGGCCGGCTGCCGGTCATGCGAACGCCCTCACCTCGACGCCGGTCGCGTCGAGTGCCTCACGGACCCGCGCGGCGATCCGGGCGGCGCCCGGGGTGTCGCCGTGGACGCACAGCGAGCGGGCGGCCACCGGGACGGTCGTACCGTCCACGGCCCGTACGGTCCGGTCCACCGCGAACGCCAGCGCACGCCGGACCACCGCGTCCTCGTCGGTCACCACCGCGCCCGGCTCACGGCGCGGCACGAGTGTGCCGGCGGGGGTGTAGGCACGGTCCGCGAAGGCCTCGGGTACGGCGGTGAGGCCCGCCTCCTCGGAGGCGGCGAGCAGCCGTGACCCGGGCAGGCCGAGCACCGGTGGTGTTCCGCCCGCCAGGCGCACGCCGGCCACCACGGCCGCGGCCTGTTCGGCGTCGTGCACGGTGCGGTTGTACAGGGCGCCGTGCGGCTTGACGTAGGCCACCTCGGCACCGGCGGCCTCGGCGAAGACCCGCAGTGCCCCGATCTGGTAGGCGATCTCGGCAGCCAGCTCGTCGCCGGGCACGTCCATGGCGCGGCGGCCGAAGCCGGCCAGGTCGCGGTAGGAGACCTGGGCTCCGATCCGGACGCCGCGTGCGGCGGCGAGGTCGCAGACGCGGCGCATCACCGAGGGGTCGCCGGCGTGGAAGCCGCAGGCGACGTTGGCGCTGGTCACGACGGAGAGCAGGGCGTCGTCGTCGGTGAGGGTCCAGCGGCCGAAGCCTTCACCGAGGTCTGCGTTGAGGTCGATCACACCTCCAACGTAGGCGATTGTTGAACGATCCGACAAGAGATGGATTTCCGGTCCTACCTCTTGTTCGATCGTTGAACGATCCTCTAGGGTCCCGGGCATCCCTCACGGATTCGGTCCCCCGGATCCGCGCCGCTCGGGCGTCCAGCCCGCTCACGCCTAAGGCAGCCGCATGATCGTTCTCCTCGGCGTGGTCGTGGTGATCCTCGGATTCGTCACGCGCCGCAATCCCGTCCTCGTGGTGGGCGTCGCCGGTGTCTTCACCGGACTGATCGGCGGAATGAACCCGCTGGAGGTCCTCGCGGCCTTCGGCCGGTCCTTCGCCGACAGCCGCTCGGTCACCGTCTTCGCCGTCGTCCTCCCCGTGATCGGCCTGCTGGAACGCTACGGCCTGCGCGAACAGGCACGCAGGCTCATCGGCCGGCTCGGCGGCCTGAGCACCGGCCGGTTCCTCACCGCCTACCTCCTGATCCGTCAGATCACCGCGGCCCTCGGCCTCACCAGCGTGTGCGGTCCCGCGCAGACGGTACGGCCGCTGGTCGCGCCCATGGCCGAGGCCGCCGCCGAACGCACGGCGGGAGCGGCGCTGCCCGAGCGCCTCCGGGAGAAGGTGCGTTCCTACTCCGCGTCCTCGGACACCGTGGGTCTCTTCTTCGGCGAGGACTGCTTCATCGCGATCGGCTCGATCCTCCTGATCACCGGCTTCGTCAACTCGACGTACCACCAGGACCTCGAGCCGACCCAGCTGGCCCTGTGGGCGATACCGCTCGCCGTCTGCGCCTTCCTCGTCCACGGCGCCCGCCTGCTGCTCCTGGACCGGCGGCTGCAGCGGGAGATGGCCCTCGCCGCCGCCGAACACGACCTGCCGCTTCCGAAGGAGAACAGCAAGTGATCAAGGTCGAGTGGCTCTACTGGCTGGTGGGGCTCGTCTTCGTCGTCATGGCCGTGCAGATGGCCGCCGACCGCAGCAACCCCAAGCGGTGGACGTCCGCCGCGTTCTGGGGCCTGCTGGGGCTCACCTTCCCCTATGGCACCGGCGTCGCCGACGCCACCGCGAAGAACGGCGGCTGGACCCTGCCCGCCGAACCGCTCGGGGCCGCGGTCCTCGCCCTGATCGTGCTCGCCGGATTCAACTTCCTCGGCAAGGGCACCCCCGTCACCAGCACCACCGAGGAACGCGAGGCCTCCGCCGCCCGGCTCGGCAGCAGGATCTTCCTCCCCGCCCTGACGATCCCGCTCGTCGCCATCGTCTGCGCCTCCCTCCTCGACACGTCCGGCCTGTTCGAGACGGGCAAGGCCACCCTGATCGGACTCGGTGCCGGCTGTCTCGTCGCCCTCGTCGTCGGCATGCTGGTCACCGGCGAGCGGAGGCTGTCCGTGCCGCTCCACTCCGGCCGCTCCATGCTGGAGGCGATGGGGTCCGCCCTGCTGCTGCCCCAGCTCCTCGCCGTGCTCGGCTCGATCTTCGCACTGGCCGGGGTCGGCACCCAGGTCGGCAAGATCGTGCACGACGTCCTGCCGGACCACTCGAAGTACCTCGCCGTCATCGCGTACTGCGTCGGCATGTTCCTGTTCACCCTGATCATGGGCAACGCGTTCGCCGCGTTCCCCGTGATGACCGCCGCGATCGGCTGGCCGGTCCTCATCGAGCAGATGCACGGCAATCCGCCCGCGGTCCTCGCGATCGGCATGCTGGCCGGATTCTCCGGGACGCTGTGTACGCCCATGGCCGCCAACTTCAACATCGTCCCGGCCACCCTGCTCGAGCTGAGGGACCAGTACGGGCCCATCAAGGCACAGATCCCGACGGCTCTTCCGCTGCTGGTCTGCTCCACCGTGACCATGGCGCTGTTCGCGTTCTGAGCAGGCCGACGCCCCTCGTGAAGGAAGTGCCATGACCCGCGTGCTCATCACCGGTTTCGCCCCCTTCGACGGCCAGCGGGTCAACCCGTCCTGGCGGGCCGCGTCCCTGGTGGCCGCCGAGCCTCCGGCGGGACTCACGGTCACCGCCACCGAACTCCCCTGTGTCTTCGGCACATCCGTCGACACCCTGCGCGACGCCGTCCGCGCCGCCCGCCCCGACCTGGTCCTGTCTCTGGGCCAGGCGGGCGGGCGCCCAGGCGTCACCGTCGAACGCGTCGCCATCAACGTCGACGACGCGCGCATCCCCGACAACGCCGGCAACCAGCCCATCGACGAGCCCGTGGTCCCGGGCGGTCCCGCCGCCTACTTCTCCACCCTCCCCGTCAAGGCCTGCGTCGCCGCGCTGCGTGCCGCCGGTGTGCCGGCCGCCGTCTCCCACACGGCCGGCACGTTCGTCTGCAACCACGTCGCGTACGGCCTCGGTCACCTCCTCGCCACCGAATTCCCGCACGCCCGGGGTGGTTTCGTGCACGTGCCCTGGGCGCCGGAACAGGTCACCGACGGCACCGCCCCGGCCCTGGAGCCCACCACGGTCGCCCACGGACTGCGCGCCCTGCTGCTGGCCGCCGCCGGCACGCCCGCGGGCCACGACCTGAAGGCCACCGAGGGAGCCACCCACTGATCCGCCCGACTCCCCCGTCCAGCCGGTGACTTCACTGGACGAGGAGGGCCGCCCGCCTTGCATCCGGCCTTCCACGGCGCCTACGACCGGCATTCGCCGGTTCCACAGGCACTGGCTGCCGGTCCCGGTCCACCTGCCGGCCGCCGCCGGAGCACCCGCCTTCCCGCACAGGGCGCCGGTCATCGCCGCACTCGACGGACGCGGGTACGGCGGGCGCCCGCTGGGCCGAGGTGCCGGCAGCAGCAGCCGCCACCGCTCGACCGGTCTCTGCCCGCGGCTGCGCTGAGCGCCGCGGCACCGGTACGTCCGTGCGCCGAGCGGAGTCCGCCCAAGCGCACCTGGTGGCGGTCCTGGCCGCCGTGGACGGCGGGGACTTCACGACCGGCCACGGGCCGGCCGCCTTCGCGGCGTCGGCCCTCGCCGCGGGATGTGAAGCCGTCCCGGCCGGCGTGTCCCGCTGACACGTCCGCGTGTCGTGGGCTGTGCCCACCGCGCCTCGCTCAGCCGTTCAGGACTCCGCCCTTGATGCTGACGGGGACCGTGTCGTCGGGGCGAGGGGTCTTCACCGACACCGGTGTGCCGAGGCCGGACAGTTCCATCGTCGCCTCCACGCGGCCGCCGGCCAGGTTCAGTGTCATGCGGGTCTGCACCAGGCGCCCTCGGCCGTCGACCCACGCGTCGGCGAACACCGGGATGTCGTCTCCCAGGAGGTCCCGGGCCCGGTCCATCTTCGCGCGCACATCCCGGGCCATCCTCAGGGTGAGGGTCTTGTGGTCGAGCGTCCCGCGGTAGTGCACGGCCCGTACCCCGTGGACGGTCTCCTCCCCCTCACGGGAGACGCTCCGCAGAGCGGATATCTGCCTCAGGACGTGCTCCGGGTCGTTGGCCGGGGCCCGCAGCGCGGCGTGTGCCTCGGCCTTGTCACGGGGCATCACCCCCCACTTCCCGCCGTCGGGGCCGGAGGCACCCCCGATGTAGACCTTGCCGTCCGCGAAGGTCTCGTCGCTGTGCGAGATGGCGCCACCGGGGAAGTCGACGGCGACGGATCCCCGGCCGCGGCCGAAGTCGAACCCGCCGGTGATGGTGAGCCGGTACACCTTCCCCTCACCGGCGACCTCGATCCGTTCGTGCAGACGGGCGGACGTCGCACCGGTCCTGGCGACGGCCGCGCGCACGGCGGCCCCGGGCGGGGTCGAACCGGTCTTCGGCCGCGCGTCACCCGTCCCTTCACCGGTCGCGGCACAGCCCGCGCACAGCAGAACGGCAACGGCGGCCAAGGGGACGGCACAACGCATCGGCTCTCCAGAGAAGTCGGAAGTCGTGAGGGAGCACTACGTCAGATGCGTCGTTCGATGCGTCCTGCGTGGCTCGGCACGGGGGCGCTGCCGGTGGTCTGGCCGACGCGCCTCCCAGGGCGATTTTATAATGATCTCACCGCTGGGCCGTAAGCGATTTTCCTGGGCCGCCTCGGGTTTGACCGGGACGCACAGTGCGGCGAGAGCGCCGGCGGCCATGCTGATCGGCGGGGTCAAGGCGTCCGGCACCGGCTCCCGGTCGGCGGAGCCGCCGCCCATGCCGAGGCGTTCACCGAGACGCAATGGGTCACCGTCCGCCCGGACATCGCGGACTACCCGTTCTGAGCCGCCGCGCTCCCCCGGCGATGACGGCCGGACACAAGCGGCGTGTTCGACCAAGTGGACGGTCAGGCCGGCGTGCTTGCCGTCGGCCAGGACGTCGCATGGTCCTCGGCGTCGTTCCGCGCGACGGTGGGGGCGGCGGAAGGCCGGCTCATCGAGCGCCTGTCAGAGAACGGTCGGTGAGTGGCGCGGCGGGTTCCTGCGCGGGGTGATGACGGCGTTCGGCAGCGCGGGCGCGGGCAGACGGTCGCCCGGATACCCTTCGACGGCGCCGAAGCGGTCGGAGGAGTTCTGCCAGTCGTCCCGGGCCCTGGCGATGTCCTCGTGGCTGCGCCCGACGAAGTTCCACCACATGACGATGTCCTCCTCGAACGGCGGTCCGCCGAGCAGCACCGTCCGCGCGATGCCGTCCGACTCGTTCACCAGCGTCAACGCGCCGACGCCCGGAGGGACGTAGCCCAGCTGCGCGGATCCGAGCAGCGTGCCGGCAAGGCGCACCTCGCCCTGGTCGACGAGGAGGCCGTGCTCGAAACCGGCGTCCACGGCGAGCGTGACGCTCGCGCGTGGCTGCAGGACGATCTCGGCGCCGAGCAGGGGCGTGAAGGTCCGCACCGGGGAGACGCACCCGGCCAGGGAGCCGAGGAACACCCTGATCCGGGCCCCGTCGGTCAGCACGGGCTCCGGTGCGTAGTGCTGGAAGTCCCGTTCGGTGTCACGGTGCTCCTCCGGCAGCGCCACCCACAGCTGGACGCCGTGCAGGACGGTCGTACGCGGGGTGGAGACCTCCGAGTGGGCTATGCCGTGTCCGCCCGTCATCAGGTTCAGCTCGCCGGGTCGTACGCGGGCGTGGCTGCCCATGCTGTCCCGGTGCTCGATCTCCCCGGTGAACAGCCAGCTCACCGTCTGCAGCCCGGTGTGCGGATGCGGGGCGACGTCCATGCCACCCGTCGTCGAGACGTCGTCGGGGCCGTAGTGATCGGCGAAGCACCAGGCTCCGATCAGGGTGCGGGCGCGCTGCGGCAGTGTCCGCCGTACGGTCATCGCCCGGGGGCCGCCGAGGGGGACGTCGCGCGGGGTCAGCACCTCGACCGGCGCCGTCCCGGCCGGTCGCGGGCCGTCCACCGCTGCACCGCAGCGCACTTCCGCGGGTGTCGTTTCGACGTTGCTCACCGTGGACCGCCTCCCGGAAGCGTTGTTCTATATTCAACCATCATGCCATGATCGTAGACGGCCGGCCGGGGTCCGTGGCCGTGAGGTCCGTCCGCAGGACGGCGCGTCGCCCCCGCAGCTCACCCCTCTCCACCCGGGCGTGGACGTCGGCTGCCGCGCTCAGCGGGAAGACCTCGATGCTCCGTGGGCGCAGAGCGCCCCGGCCGAACAGGTCGTTGACGTACGCGGCTGCTGCGGCGAGTTCGTCGGGTGTCGCGTGCGAGATCACGAACCCCACGACGGAGCGGTCGTTCAGGTACAGCGCCCCGGCGGGCAGCACGGGGCGGGTCCCGAGGCCGGCCAGCAGCACCACGCGGCCCCTGCGGGCGAGCAGTTCGACCGTGGTCTCCAGGTCGTTGACGCCCGCCGTGTCCAGGCACAGACCGAGCCCGGCCGGCGCCGCCCTGCGGATCTTCTCGGTCAGTTCCGGATCCCGGTAGTCGAACACCTCGGCCGCGCCCAGGTCCGCGCAGTACTCCGCGTCCCGCGCGCCGGCCGTGGCGAGGACACGGGCGCCGGCCCGCACCGCCATCGTGACCAGCGCACTGCCGACACTGCCCGCGGCGCCGGCGACCAGCACGGTCTCGCCCACACTGAGCCGCCCGTGGACGAACAGCCCCAGATACGCGGTCGCCGCCGGATGGACCACCGCCACCGCCGCGTACGGATCGACTCCGTCGGGCAGGGGGTAGAGCCGATCGGCCGCCACCACCGCCTGCTCGGCCGCCGCGCCCTGCCGTCCTCCGTGCCCGAGGCTGTTGCACCACACCCGGTCCCCGGCGCGGAAGCCCGTGACGCCGGGGCCCACCTCCGCCACCGTGCCGACCAGGTCGCGGCCCACGACGAAGGGGAAGACCACCTGTGTGGGGAACCGCCCCGACCGTACGAAGGTGTCCACCGGGTTGACCGTGGTGGCGAGCACGTTCACCAGGACGTCGGTGGGACCCGGCCGGGGAGCCGCGATCTCGCCGTACCGGATGACGTCCGCGGACCCCAGCTCCTCAATGTACGCAGCACGCATGGCACCGCATGCTTCCACCCGTGCCCCCGGAATCAGCTCAGGGCGCGGGGGACACGGCGCCGAGCGACCCGCACGGGTCGCTCCGGCGGTCGCCTCACCAGCGCACCGCGGTGAAATCGATGGGCTGTGGCCGCAGTTCCCGGGTACGGACCGCCAGCCGCCGCAGTCGCCGGGCCATCTCGTCGGCGGGGAGACGACGGCGGTCGCCGTGGCCCGGCAACAGCCACTCGAAGCGCAAGCCGCCGGCGGTCCGGGCCAAGGAGGCGGCCAGCTCACCGATCGAGTACCAGGTGACGCTCTCCACCACCTCGATGTCCCCCGTGGTGCGCGACCAGTAGAAGCTGTCTCCGCTGAAGCAGTACCGCTCGTCCGCGACGAAGAGCACGCTGCCGCGTGTGTGGCCGGGCAGGGGGTGGGCGATCACGCCCTCGGCGATCTCGGCCGGGTCGGTGCCCCGCAGCACCCCGTCGGCGTCCGGGGCGGCATCGAGGTCTCCCTCGTGGATCCAGAGCCGGGCACCGAAGTGGTCGGCGTATCGGCGCCCGTGCGCGGCGTGGTCGCGGTGGGTGAGCAGGACGTCGGTGACGGGGCCCAGCGCCTCGTAGCGCGCGGCCAGCGCGGTGCTCCAGCGCGGGGTGTCCACCATCATCGCGGTGCCGCCGGGGCGGCCTAACAGGTAGGAGTTGGCCCCCGCGGTCTGCCTGGAGTTGTGTCCGCACAGGTACACGGTGTCGTCCAGGGCCATCGGGAAGGGGTCCAGCTCTGTGTCCAGCCGCCCGCCCGGAGGGCGGATCGACCGCGTCTGGCAGGCGTAGGCGGCGGCGTGCAGCTGCCTCACCTCCGTCCGGTCGCGCGGCTGGCGCAGCACCGCCGCGCGACCGTCGACCTCACCGATCAGGCCGGGGGCGAGCTGCCGTGCGACATCGCAGTTCGTGCACCGCTCGTCCACGTACCAGCCGTCCTCGAACCGTTCCTCGCTCATGGCCGATTCCTCCCCGCGTCGTGGCCGTCCGGCCCGGCTTCTCACTCTCCAGGGGTATCGGGACCCCACGGAGAATGGAAGGGGGCCCGGATCTTGTACTTGCGGCATCGTGCTGCTCCGAGCGGGCCGGCGCGCCGGCGCCGACAGACCGCCCGCCGACGCTGATGACCGCTTGGCGTGCTGTGGGCACCGGCAGGCACCCGAGGCCCTCGTCCCCTGGGGCCGGCAGCACGAGACCGCCCCGGTGCCGTGTGCCGCTGCGCCGCCGAGGGTTTCCCTGTCGTCGCGACAGACGGGCCCCACCACGGCGCCCGGACCCAGGACGAGCGGTTCGGCCGGATCGCGGCCGGGAGGCGGGCCGGCAAGGATGCGGGCGCGCTGGTCGCCGGCATACACCGCTGTCCGGCCGGTCGGGCCCGGCAGGCAGTCCTGACCGGGGTCCGGCGCCCGACCAGGTCGGCGTCGGCACGTGGGTCACGTGCGGCATGCCGATGGACGCGGGCCCGGCGTCCCGCTCATGGCCGCGGTGCTCCCGACCCGCGCCGCCGTACCGGTCCTGCTCGGTGTGCACGGGCCGGGCGACGCCACCGCCCGGATCACCGTGCCGGTGCGGGTTTCGCCGCGATTCCTCGCCCGGCCTGCGAACGGACCCGAGATCGCGTGCTCGACGACCCGGCGTGGCCGGGCCGCGCCGGTACGGACGCTCGGAGACGACACGGGCGCTCGGCTCATGCGGACCGTGCGACGCGGCGCCGGTTCGGTGTCGACGCGAGGCGGACGGGGGCGGTGTTGCTGTCGGGCATCCACGGCACCGCCCTGCACGGGCGAGCCGTTCCACGGCACTCGGCAGCCGAGCGGGGCGGGCAGTTCCCGACCGACGGCTTCCCTGGCCTCGGTGCGCACCGCCGAGGTGAAAGCCCGTGCCATTTCCCACCGTTGGCCCCGCTCACACCCTTCGGCCGCGTGTCCGACCTCACCCTCCGCATGCCGGACACGATCCACCGCGCCCCCGGGCCGCCCCTTAGGCTGACTCCTGCAGCTGGTTCGCCCCGTCAGCCAGGCGGGACGCGTCGTAAGAGGGAACCCGGTGGGAATCCGGGACTGCCCCGCAGCGGTGAGCGGGAACGACCGCCGTCATACGCACTGGGTCCGCACCGGGCCTGGGAAGCGACGGCCAGTAGGTGTCCTCGCCTTGGTACAGGCAAGGGCGCGCCCGCGAGTCCGAAGACCTGCCACCTGCCCGCGTGCGGGACTGTCCGTACGCGGACATCCCGGTGACCTCGAGGGCGGGTCGGCGTAGACAACCGCACGGACGGCCGTGGGCCGCCGCCGTCGGGTCCGTCATCCCTTCGCGCTCTCGTCCCGCCCCGGGATCTCAGGGATTCATCTCGCGAAGGAGATCTCCGTGACCAGCAAGTCCGCAGCCGCGGCAGCACGAGCCACCGTGTACGGCTACCCACGCCAGGGCCGGAACCGGGAACTGAAGAAGGCGATCGAGGGCTACTGGAAGGGACGCGTCACCGCCGACTCCCTCCGGGCCACCGCCGCCGGACTGCGCCGTGGCACCTGGCAGCAGCTGACGGACGCCGGCATCGACGAGGTGCCGACCGGCGACTTCTCGTACTACGACCACGTACTCGACACCACCGTCATGCTCGGCGCGATCCCCTCACGCCACCGGGAAGCCGTCGCCGCGGATCCCCTCGCCGGCTACTTCGCCATGGCGCGCGGCACCCAGGACGTCGCACCCCTGGAGATGACCAAGTGGTTCGACACCAACTACCACTACCTCGTCCCCGAGTTGGGCCCGGACACGGTGTTCACGGCCGACTCCGCCAAGCAGGTCACCGAACTGCGGGAGGCCCTCGCCCTGGGTCTGACCGCCCGGCCCGTCCTCGTCGGGCCCGTCACCTACCTGCTGCTGGCCAAGCCCGCACCCGGCGTGTCCGGCGACTTCGACCCGCTCACCCTCCTGGACCGCGTGCTGCCGGTGTACGGCGAGATCCTCGCCGACCTGCGCGCGGCCGGCGCCGAGTGGGTCCAGCTCGACGAACCCGCCCTCGTCCAGGACCGCACCCCCGCCGAACAGAACGCCGTCGCCCGCGCCTACCGCGACCTCGGCGCCCGCACCGACCGGCCCAGGCTGCTGGTGGCCTCCTACTTCGACCGGCTCGGCGAGGCCCTGCCGGTGCTGGCCAAGGCACCCGTCGAAGGCCTGGCCCTCGACTTCACCGACGCGGCCGCCGCCAACCTGGACGCCCTCGCAGCCGTCGGCGGTCTGCCCGGCAAGCGCCTGGTCGCCGGAGTCGTCAACGGCCGGAACATCTGGGTCGACGACCTGCAGCAGTCCCTCGCCACCCTGGGCACCCTGCTCGGTCTGGCGGACCGGGTCGACGTATCGGCGTCCTGCTCCCTCCTGCACGTGCCCCTCGACGCCGCGGCGGAACGGGACATCGAACCGCAGATCCTGCGCTGGCTCGCCTTCGCCCGGCAGAAGACCACCGAGATCGTCACCCTCGCCAAGGGCCTCACCCACGGCATCGACACGATCAGCGCGGAACTGGCCGCGAACCGGGCCGACCTGGCCTCCCGCGCGCGCTCCCCCCTCACCCACGACAGGGCCGTACGCGCCCGTGCCGCCGCCGTCGTCGAGTCCGACACCCGCCGCTCCCAGCCGTACGCCGAGCGGGCCTCGGCCCAACGCGCCCGCCTCGGCCTGCCGCTGCTGCCCACGACCACCATCGGTTCCTTCCCGCAGACCGCCGAACTGCGCGCGGCGCGCGCCGACTTGCGTGCCGGCCGGATCGGCGCGGACGGCTACGAGGAGCGCATCAAGGCGGAGATCCGGGAGGTGATCGGCTTCCAGGAGAAGACGGGACTGGACGTCCTCGTGCACGGTGAGCCCGAACGCAACGACATGGTCCAGTACTTCGCCGAACAGCTCACCGGTTACCTCGCCACCCGGCACGGCTGGGTCCAGTCGTACGGGACCCGCTACGTCCGCCCGCCGATCCTCGCCGGTGACATCGCGCGGCCGGCGCCGATGACCGTGCGCTGGACGACGTACGCCCAGTCGCTCACGAACCGGCCCGTCAAGGGCATGCTCACCGGACCCGTCACGATGCTCGCCTGGTCCTTCGTCCGCGACGACCAGCCGCTCGCCGAGACCGCCCGGCAGGTCGCGCTCGCGCTGCGCGACGAGGTGGGCGACCTGGAGGCTGCCGGAACCGCGGTGATCCAGGTCGACGAGCCGGCGCTGCGCGAGACCCTCCCGCTGCGCGCCGCCGACCGCCCCGCCTATCTCGCCTGGGCCACCGAGGCGTTCGGGCTCACCACCGGCGGCGTACGCCCGGACACCCAGATCCACACCCACATGTGCTACGCCGAGTTCGGTGACATCGTCCAGGCCATCGACGATCTCGACGCCGACGTCATCAGTCTCGAAGCCGCCCGCTCGCACATGCAGGTCGCCCGGGAACTGGCCGCCCACGGCTACCCCCGTGCGGCCGGACCCGGTGTGTACGACATCCACTCCCCGCGCGTACCCGGTACCCGGGAAGCCGCCGAGCTGCTCCGCACCGGCCTGCGGGCGATCCCCGCCGAACGGCTGTGGGTGAACCCCGACTGCGGCCTGAAGACACGCGGCTGGCCGGAGACCCGCGCCTCCCTGGAGAACCTGGTGACCGCCGCCCGCACGGTGCGAGCGGAGCTGTAGCCGCAGCGGTCCGGGCCGCTCCCTCTTGATCGTCACGAGGTGACGCTGTCGAGGACGTCGCCCTCCGGGGCAGACTGGAAGGGAGCGGCTCGCCGTGATGGCGTGCGACGACATTGGGAGGCCGCCGTGCGATTGGAAGAGTTCCTGGCCCAGGTCCGTGACCGGGGGGAGTACCGCAGCCGGGAGGAGGCCGAGCAGGTCTGCGAGGCGGTGCTCTGGGTGCTCGCGACCCGGATCTCCCCGGAGGAGGCCGACGAACTGGCGGCCCGGTTGCCCGCGCCCTTGGACGAGGCCCTGCATCTGGACCGGGGGCGTCCGGAGTCGTTCGACTGTGACGAGTTCCTCCGGCGCGTGTCCGTACAGACCGGCGCCCGGCCGCGCACCGCGGAGTGGGACGCGGACGCCGTCCTGTCCACGGTCGCCGACGCGGTCCCGGACCGGCAGCTCGACCACCTCCTGTCCCAGCTGCCGACCCGCTACGCCGAGTACTTCGGCAGGCCGAGTCCGAGCTGACGGACGGATTCCCGGACGGCCTCACCCGGGCCCCCGCCCGAGCGGGGGCCCGGCCGGTCACTCGTCCTGCTGCGTGGCCTCCCCGGGCCGCTCCGGCTCCCCCGGGGTGCGCAGCTGGTCGTCGCACCAGTGCCTGGCGGCCTCGGCGACCTGTTCCAGGGCGCCGGGTTCGGAGAACAAGTGCGTCGCTCCCGGAACGACGAACAGGGAATGGGGGGCCCGCAACCGCCGGGCCGCTTCCTCGTTCAGCTCCTGCACCTGCTGGTCCTGGCCGCCGACGATCAGCAGGACCGGGGCCCGCACCTCTTCCAGGGCTCCGCCCGCCAGATCGGGCCGGCCGCCCCGGGACACCACGGTCAGCACCCGGTCCGGCCGCTCCGCCGCGGCCACCAGCGCCGCGGCGGCACCCGTACTGGCACCGAACAGGACGACCGGGAGGCCGCGGGTGTCGGGCTGCGTGCCCAGCCAGTCGATCGCGGCCACGAGGCGCCGGCCGAGGAGCGGGATGTCGAAGCGGTGCTCGCCCGTCAGCGCGTCGTGCCGCTCCTCCCGTTCGCTGAGCAGATCCATCAGCAGCGTGCCGAACCCGGCGGTACGCAGCTCGGCGGCCACCATCCGGTTGCGCGGACTGTGCCGGGAGCTGCCGCTGCCGTGCGCGAAGAGCACCACGGCCCGCGCCGCCGTCGGGACGACGAGGTCACCGGAGAGCCTGACCTCGCTGGTGGGCACCAGAACCATGTCGGAGATCATCGGCCTCACTTCTTCCACGCCTGCCGATCCGGCGGATCGCGACGAGCCGGACGTCCCCCGCCGCGTAATCCACCATATCGGCCGGAACCTCCCGGTGCCGGGTCGAGGCCGCGGGGAGCCACGGCTGCGCCGCAAGCAGCGCGCCGGCCCGCACGACGCTCCCAGCGGCGCCTCGCCGTGCACGCCCAGCGGTGCCAGGCCCACCCAGGGGTTTCTTCTGGATCCGCCCGGGTCCACGACGCCCGGCACGGCACCTCGCCACGTGGTCGGAACACCCGAGTACACCCCGTAGCGGGGGTCCAGGTGTCGGCAGGCGAGTTCGCCGGGTGGTGGGGCCGGACTCGGCCGACCGCGTCACCGGGGCCGCCGCGGACTGCCGGACCGGGCGTCCCGGCAGAGAGGCGTCAGCCGTTGACGTCCAGGGCCGTCCCGTAGAGCCGCTCCACCCGCAGGCGGATCACGATCCGGCGCTCGGCGACCTGCTGCTCGAGGAAGGCGTCCGTGTCCTCGGGTGCCGCGGCGGGCGGGAGCATCGCGAGCAGTTCCCGGCCGACCGCGTCACCGGGCACGGTCGTGATCCCGGAGACCTCGGCGGTGCCCTCGGCGACGGCGAACGACCATACGTCGCCGCCCTGTACATGCAGTGCCGCCCGCGGGTCGCGCCGCAGATGTTTCGCCTTCACGCGGTCAGCCGTCGTGGACAGCCGCACGACGCGGGCCTCGGGATCCCAGGCGTAGAGCATGGTGGTCAGGTGGGGATGACCGCTCTGCTTCACCGTGGCGAGGGTCCCGAACTGCTGCTTGGCGAGCAGCTCGGAGAGGACGTCGTCGGTCAGGGGACGGGGCGCGGGTCCTTGAGTCATGTCCGTGATCAACTCTGGCTGCCGGCACCGGTATTCCTGCGACACCGGCGTTCGTCTTCGTGCCCGGATGACAGGGTCACGATGGCGTCGGCCCCTTCCAGGCCCGCTCGTTCGTGGGTGACGAGGAGTGTGGTGCGGCCGTGGGTGGCGTCGAGGATGTCGGCGAGTACGGCGGCCGCGGTGTCCGGGTCCAGCCCCTCGGTGGGTTCGTCGAGGACGAGGACCGCCGGGTCGGCGAGCAGTGCCCGGGCCAGGAGGAGGCGCTGTCGCTGGCCGCCCGACATCGTGGCGCCGTCCGCGCCGAGCAGGGTGTCCCAGCCCTCGGGCAGGGACTCGATCCAGTCCAGGAGCCTGGCCCTGCGCGCGGCCTCGCGCAGGTCGGCGTCCGTGGCGTCGGGGCGGGCGGGCAGCAGGTTGGCGCGGACGGTGGTGTGGAAGACATGCGCGTCCTGGGTCATGCCGGTGATGACCCGGCGGACGTCGGCGCCCGCGTACTCGCGCAGTTCGCGCCCGCCGAGGCGGACACTGCCGCTCTCATAGGGCACGAACCGCATGAGCGCCGCGATCAGCGTCGACTTGCCGGACCCGCTGGCGCCGGTGAGCACGACCCGGCGACCGGGCGGCAGGCTCAGGCTCACCCCTCGCAGGGCCGGCGGACCGCCGGGGCGGTGTCGTACGCACAGGTCGGTGATCTCCACACCGAGCGGCTCGCCGCCGGGCAGGGGGGCCGGAACCGGCGGGTCGGTGACGGGGTGCGGTGTGTCGAACAGGTCGGCCAGCCGGCGCGCCGACGCCCGTACCTCGGTCAGGCGCCGGGCGGCGGCCGGCAGCGGCGCCAGGGCCTCGAAGGAGACCAGCGCGAGGACCGTGAGCACGGTGAGGTGCACGGCCGGCAGCGCGCCGGACGCGTGGGCGCGCAGCGCGAGCCAGGTGGCGCCGACCGTGGCGGTGCCCTGGAGCAGCAGCACCACAGCCGAGGCGAGAGAGGTGGTCAGGGACTTGTGGCGCTCCAGCGCGGCGATCCGGGCACTGGTGGCGCGGACCCGCTCGTGGACACGGTCCAGGGCGCCGTAAGCCGCGAGGTCCTCGGCTCCCCGGGTCATGTCCACGCAGAGAACGGCGAGTTCGGCACGCGCTGCCTTCTCGGCGCGGCCCGCGTGCCGGGACAGCAGCAGTACGAGGGCGGGCACGAGGAGCCCCGCCGCGAGCAGGAGCGAGCCGAGCAGGACGCCGGCCTGCGGCAACAGTGCCGCGGCCACCGCGGTCGCGGTCGCGGTGACCGCGCAGGCGGCCACGGTCGGCATGAGAACCCGCAGCAGCAGATCCTGCGCGGCGTCGACGTCGTCGACGAGGCGGGTCAGCAGGTCGCCGCTGCGGAAGGCGGGGGCACCCGCCGGGGCGAGCGGCACCAGTGCCTCGTACACCCGGGTGCGGAAGCCCGCGACGGCTCGCAGGGCGGCGTCGTGGCCGAGGAGGCGTTCGGTGTAGCGGAGCGCTCCCCGCCCGAGCGCCAGGGCGCGTACGGCGACGACGGCTACGGCGACCGAGGCGAGCGGCGGCTGCTGGGCGGCCCTGGTGATCAGCCAGGCGGCGGTCGCCGTCAGCGCGGCTGCGGCCAGTTCGCTGCCGGCCGAGGCGAGCGCGGCGGGCAGCAGTCGGCGCCCGTACGGCAGGAGGTGGCGCAGGAGGCGGACGGTGGGCCGGGGTGCGCGGGGGGCGCGTTCGGCGTGGCGGGTCATGAGGCGAGCAGCCCTTCGGCCGGCGCGGATGCCGGGTCGCGCGGGGCGAGGGTGCCCGCTCGTACGGCGACGATCCGGTCGGTGTGCGGCAGCAGACTGGTGCGGTGCGCGACCACGAGCGAGGTGCGGCCCCGCATCAGGGCGAGCGTGGCCCGCGTGACGGCGGCCTCGCTCGCGGGATCGAGGTGCGCGGTCGGTTCGTCGAGGAGCAGCACCGGAGCGTCCTTGAGGAAGGCGCGGGCCAGGGCGATGCGTTGGCGCTGGCCGGCGGAGAGTCCGGCGCCGTCTTCGCCGAGCACGGTGGCGTACGACTCGGGCAGTTCCTCGACGAAACGGTCGGCGAAGGCGGCGCGGGCGGCGCGCCGGACCTGGGCGTCGCTGGCGTCCGGGCGCCCGAGGCGGATGTTGTCCGCGACGGACGCCGCGAACAGATGCGGGCGCTGGGGCACCCAGGCCACCTGGGCGCGCCACTCGTCGGGGTCCAGGTCCGCGAGGTCGGTGGCGCCCACCAGGACCCGGCCGGAAGCGGGGGTCACGAAGCCGAGGAGCAGCGACAGCAGGGTGGACTTGCCCGCGCCGCTCGGTCCGGTCAGGGCCACGTGCTCGCCGGGGCGGACGTGGAGGGAGACGTCCTTGAGGGCGGGCTCGGCCCGGTCCGGATGGTGCACCGTGACCCCGTCGAGGCGCAGGTGGGCGGTGCGGGGATCCGGCGCCGGGGCGGCGCGGCACGGGCGTGCCGTGGGCGTGTCCGCGTCGTCCAGCACGGTGAAGACCCGCTCGGCCACCGCCACGCCCTCGGCGCTGTCGTGGAAGGCCCCGCCCAGGGCCCGCAGCGGCTGGCAGGCCTCGGGGGCGAGGAACAGGACGGTCAGGGCCGTACGCAGGTCCGTCCCACCGCCGAGCAGTCGCAGCCCGACCGGTACGGCCACCAGCGCGACGGAGAGCGTGGCGACCGTCTCCAGGACGAAGGACGAGAGGAACGCCACGCGCAGCGTCCGCAGGGTGGCCCGCCGGTGTGCGTCCGCCATCTCGGTCACGACGCGGGTCTGGTGCCGCTCGCGGCCGAACGCCCGCAGGGTCGGCAGTCCGGCCACCACGTCCAGGAAGTGGCCGCCCAGCCGGGCGAGCAAACGCCACTGCCGCGCGGTGCGGCGTGCGGTGTGCATGCCGACCAGTGCGCCGAACACGGGGATCAGCGGCAGCGTCGCGAGGATGATCAGCGCCGAGGTCCAGTCCGTCCACAACAGCCAGGCGACGATCGTGAGGGGGACCACCGCCGTGGCCGCCAGGGTGGGCAGATAGCCGGTCACATAGGGATCCAGGGCGTCGAGGCCGCGGGTGAGCAGCGTGGCCGTCTCACCGTGGCGGTGGTCGGCGGTCCGCAGGGGGCCGGCGCGCCGCAGCCGGCCGGTGACGCGGTCCCGCAGGGCGCGTTTGGCGTCGGCGGCGGCGCGCTGGGCGAGGACCCCTCGGACCCAGGTCAGCACCGCGCGCCCCGCCATGACGGCGCCCAGCGCGGCCACCGGCGCCGTCCGGACCCGGTGCCCGGCGAAGCCGTCGGCGAGCACCGTCGCCAGCAGGGCGGCCTGCGCGACGACGAGCCCGGCGCCGACCAGGGCGGACGCCGCCGAACGCGTCATGTGGCGGCGCAGGGGCGGGAGTTCGCGTATCAGACGGCGTTCGACCGGCTTCATCCTTGCAGTCCTCTCGTCGTTCGCCCGGCTCAGAAGTAACTCGGGTGACGGCGGCCCGTCCGCCCCCGGAAGGCCCACCAGCTCCACGCCTGGTACGCGAGGACCACCGGGACCAGCACGACCCCGAACCCGGTCAGGATCTTCAGCGTGGCGGCGTCCGTGACCGCCTCGTGCACCGTGAGGCCCGATTCCGAGGCGCTGGTCAGGACGTACGGGTAGTGCCCGGCACCTACGAGCGGCACGGGGAGCAGGACCGCGCAGCAGGTGGCCGTGAAGGCACGGACACGGTGTCCTCGGGACAGACTCCACCAGGCCGCGCCGAGTGCCGCCGCGAACAGGCCGGTGAGGGCGGCCGACGTCACGGGGTTGGTCATCGAAGCACCGGCGCCGAGCAGGGTCAGCAGCAGCGCGAAGGCTCCCGCGGCGCCGGCCGCGCGCACCAGGCCGGCTCCCGACTTCCCCGCTCTCGCGGCGAGTCCGGGCGCGGACCGCAGCGCTGTGAAGGCCGCCCCGTGCGCGGCGAAGAGCAGCACGGTCGTGACGCCGCAGGCCCCTACGAACGGCGAGAACACCTCGCCGAACCCGATGTGGAACGTACCGTCGGCCCGGCGCGGCACACCGTGGAGCAACAGCCCCAGGACGAGCCCCCAGCACAGGGCGGGCAGCGCACCACCGCACACGATCAGGACGCCCCAGCACCGGCGGGCCCGGGCACCGGTCGTACGACCGCGCAGCTGGACCGCCGCGTTGCCGAGGACCAGGCCGACGAGGATCGCCACGACGAGCGGGTACAGGCCGGACAGCAGGCTGCCCTCCAGGTGCGGGAAGGCCCCGAACAGCACGCCGGTGAACGCGACCAGCCAGACCTCGTTGCCCAGGAAGAACGGCGCCATGGCGTCGAGGGCGGCGTTCCCGCCGGGACGCTCGCCTCCCGCCGGACCCTTGAGGACCGGGTGCAGCATCTGTACGCCGTAGTCGTAGCCGCCGAGCACGAAGTACCCGGCGAGAAGCAGGCCGAGCAGCGCCAGCCAAAGGGTCTCCAGACTCATCAACTTTCCGTCTCATCAGGAAGTTCTGCAGGGTGGGTGCGCCGTGGCCGAGGGGGCCGGGTTCAGAAGGCGGGGATCGTCCGCTGCTCGCCCGCGCCGCTTGTGGGAACTTCGTCCGCGAGGGGATCGGCGGCGCCGAGCTGGGTGGCCTGCGGGCCACGCCGGGCGAAGCGGGTGATCAGGGTCCAGTTCGTCAACGCCAGCACGACGAAGACGGCGATGAAGACCGCGCAGGACACGGCCAGTGAGGTCCTGCCGACCGGCGAGACGGCGTCCTCGACCTTCAGCCGGCCGTAGACCAGCCATGGTTGGCGTCCGACCTCGCGGAAGACCCAGCCGCCGGCCGACGCGATGAAGGGCAGCGGGATCATGGCCGTCATCAGGCGGGCGGGGAAGCGCCGGCGCACCAGCCGGTCCTTCCACAGCAGGAAGACGGCGATGAACGTGACGGTGGACACGGTGTTGCCGATGATCGTCATGGTGTCCATCGCGATCCGCAGCCAGTCGTGCGGGGGCACGTAGTCGCCGGGCCCGTGTTCCCTGACGAGTTGGGCCTGCAGTGGTCCGACGCCGCTGCCGTCCAGGGCGGCCAGCTTCATGGGCTGGGTCCGGCGGAGCAGCGGGAACTGCAGGTTCCCGACGACGATGACGAAGAACGAGGCGAGCATGCCCACCCAGACGCCCAGCCGCAGCGAGCCCCGGAACTGAGCGCTGTCCTTGGTGCGCCGGGCGAGATGGTGGGCGCTGACACCGGCGACGAAGACACCACCCGTCGTCAGCGCGGCCAGCGTGACATGACCGAGCGCGAGCAGGGCGCTGGGGTTGGTGAGCAGCGCTCCGAAATCGGTCAAGTAGGCGGCGCCACCGCGTACTTCGTAGCCGACGGGGTGCTGCATGAAGCCGTTGGCGATGAGGATCCAGTAACCGGAGGCATACGCGGTCAGGGCGACCAGCCAGATGAGGGTGACGTGCACGCCCCTGCGCAGGCGGCCCCAGCCGAAGATCCACATGCCGAGGAAGGTGGACTCGGCGAAGAAGGCGATGAGGGTTTCGAGGGCGAGTGGGGCGCCGAAGACATTGCCCGCGAA
This sequence comes from Streptomyces sp. NPDC001135, assembly GCF_053598395.1. Taxonomy (NCBI): domain Bacteria; kingdom Bacillati; phylum Actinomycetota; class Actinomycetes; order Kitasatosporales; family Streptomycetaceae; genus Streptomyces; species Streptomyces sp. NPDC001135. Next base: position 176,340 of record NZ_JBSFKD010000013.1, read on the forward strand.
CTTGCTCAGACCGCTCCAGCTGAGCCCGAACTGGAACTCCATGACGAGGCCGGTGACGATGCCGACCGCGTAGTTGATGACGTAGAGCTGGCCCCAGAAGCGGGTCATCCGCTCCCGGACCGCTCTCCTGGCGGGATCTCGGGTGAACGCGGCCTGGGTGTGCAGGATCGCCACCATCGGGACGAGTCCCATGGTGAGGATCACGAACAGCCAGTGGATGCCGGTCGTGGCCGCGAACTGGAGTCGGGCCAGATCCGCAGCGCTCATGGTGCGACCTTCCTGAAGGACGGGTGGCCGGTGGGACGGCGGACGGGTGCGGGGCACCGCCTCGCGTGTGCAGGTGCCGGGCGCTGTGGCACGTCACCTGTGCGGTGCCCCTGCTGCAGACCGTAGGAAGAATCGCTTATGCATTCCAAGACCGTTTCCGTCATGGAATCATGACGCTGAAGGCATGAGTAAAGGTGAACCGTGGATCTTCTGCAGCTGCGTTACTTCCAGACCATCGCCCGCTACGAGCACATCAGCCGCGCCGCGGAGGAACTGCGCGTCGCCCAGCCCTCGCTGAGCCGCACCGTCGCGCGCCTGGAGGCCGAGCTGGGCTGTCCGCTGTTCGACCGGCAGGGCCGCCGCGTCCGGCTCAACCAGTACGGCGCGCTGTTCCTGCGCCATGTGGACCGGGCGCTGAGCGAACTGGACGCGGGCCGCAGAGCCCTCGGGGAGGCACGCGACCCGGGACTCGGCCGGGTGAGCGTCGCCTCGGAGACCCTGCTGACGATCACTCGCCTCCTCGGCAGTTTCCGCGCCGCGCATCCCCGCGCCGACGTCCGGCTCTTCCAGTCGAACGCGGAGGAGATGGAGCGCCAACTGCGTGCCGGGGAGGTCGACTTCTGTGTGGCCTCGCAACAGCTGACCGGGGCGGGTCTCGAGGCGATCGAGTTGCTCCGCGAGGAGGTGCTGCTGGCGGTACCGCTCGGGCACCGGCTCGACCGGCGGGAGAGCGTGACCATCCGCGAGCTCGCCGACGAGCCCTTCGTCACCACGCGCCGCGGCCACTGGCAACGCACTCTGCTCGACCGGCTGTTCGCGGCCGAGGGACTGTCACCGGTGCTGTCCTGCGAGGGGGATGAACCGGGCGCCATCCAGGACTTGATCAGCGCCGGTCTCGGCATCGGACTCATTCCGGCGATGTCCCGCCGGCTCGGTACGGAAGCCCTCGTACCGGTGGGCTGGGTGCACGTGGACACGCCGGACTGTCACCGGCAGCTCAGCCTGGTGTGGGACCGCGACGCACACCTCTCCGAAGCGGCCCGCAGATTCCGCGAGTTCACCGCCGGCCGGCCTTTCATGACGCACCGCCTGCCCGACCCGCGCCGCGGTCGCGACCACGGTGCGTCGTAGCGGGCCGGCGAGCACTTCGCGCGGTTGCACCGGCAGCGGGGCACGCGGTTGCTGCTCGGCCGGAGCGTCACGGTCCTGCACGGCGACGGCCGGGGACACGTCGCCGCGGTGGAACCGGCCGACGGCCGTCGGCTGCCCGCGGACCTCGTACTGATCGGCGTCGGGGCCGTCCCGCGCACGGAACTCGCCGCCGCGGCGGGTCTCCCGGTGCACGACGGCATCGCCGTCGACGCCCACCTGCTGACCGGAGATCCGCACGTCTCGGCCATCGGTGACTGCGCGGCGTTCCCCCAGGTGCGCTCCGGAAACCGGCGCCGGCTGGAATCGGTGCAGAACGCCGTCGGCCATGCCCGCCTGGTCGCCGAGCGGCTGACCGGGACGCCCCGCACCTACCGGGAATCACCCTGGTTCTGGAGCGATCAGTTCTCAACGTCCCTGCAGATAGCGGGACTTGCCGAGAAGTACGACAGCGAGGTGGTCCTCGGGAACGACCCGGACGCGTTCTCGGTGCTCCTCTTCCACAAAGAGCGGCTCCGGGCGGTCGAGTCGGTCAACCGTCCCGGAGACCACATGGCGGCTCGCCGGCTGATCGAGTCGGGGGCCACGGTGCTCACCCAGGACGTGACCGCCCCGGGGTTCACCCTCAAGGGCCACCTCGCCGGGCTCCGGGGAGGTGCGGCCCACCCTCGATCCCGACGGTGAGCCGCGTACCCCGTGCGGGGGCGATGGTGGTGGCGGCCGTCAGGACGACGGCCTGACCCACCGCCGGTGCGCGTGTGCCCGCCGGGCCGCTCGTCTCGCGGCCCGGCGGCAGGGTCCTGCCGGACGGTCACGTCCGGGCAGGACCCCGTGTCGCGCTGGGTGCCGCTAGGGGCTTTCGTTCGGATCGGGTCGGATCAGGCCGCGGCGTCCGGTGTGGTGCGTCGCAAGGCGGAGGATCACCCGCGTACTGGGCGTACGCGGGTGATCCGACAACGCGGCGAGGTGCCGTGCCGGGCGCCGCGGACCCGGGCTGATCCGAACGAAATCCCCTAGTTACGGCGTCCCGCCGTGTCGTGGGTCACGGTGTCCCGGTCGCTGCCGGGTGCCGGTACGGAACCCTGGGCTCCAGGTCCGGCCACCGTCACCTCGGCCCGGTCGCCGTGCCCCGGCCACCACGCGGCGTGGCCGATGAGCGCGGTGAGGCTCGGGGTGAAGAACATCGCCATCACGAAGGCGGCGACGGCGATGCCGAAGGACACCGCGAACCCCATCTCCGTGAGCAGCGAGTTGCCCGCGAGCATCATCGTGGCGAAGGTCGCCGCCAGGATGAAACCGGCGGCGGCGACGGTCGGCCCGGCGTGCCGCAGCGCCATACCGGCCGCCTCGCGCGGTTCGCGGCCCTCGCGGGCCTCCTCGCGAAGCCGGGCGATCATGAGGATGTTGTAGTCGGTGCCGATGGCGACCACGAACAGATACATGATCACCGGGAGCATGAACATCAGCCCCGAGTGCCCCTGCCCCTTCTGGAAGATCCACACGGTGGCGCCGAGGGTGGCGCCGAAGCCGAGACCCACCGAGGCCATGAGGTACCAGGGGGCGACCACGCTGCGCAGCAGCAGGCCCAGGATGACCATGATGAGCACGGCGGCCACCGGGAAGACGGTCCGGTAGTCGTGGTTGACCGCGGCGTTGATGTCCTTGTAGATCGAGGACATGCCGCCGACGACCGCCTCTGTGCCGTCAGGGGCGTCGGAGTGGGCGACGTCGCGGACCCGGCCCACGGCCTCGATCGCCTTGTCCGTCGACGCCTCGTACTTGAGCGTGACGGTGAAGTCGGCGGTGGTGCCGTCCTTGTTGAGCTGGGTCATCCGGGCGGCGGCGACACCGTCCACAGCCCCGAGCTTCTGCGCGTACGCGTCGAAGCCCGCCTTGTCCAGCGGCTTTCCGTCGGTGCTGGACAGGTAGACGTCGGTGGGTGCCGCGGCGCCCGCCGAGTACGCCTTCTGCATCTGGTCCTGGACGACCATGGACTCCTTGGTCTTCGGCATGGAGCCCGACGCCAGGTCGAACGTGGCGTTGTAGCTGAAGATGCCGAGGGACAGCGCGACCAGGATGAGACCGGACACCGCGGCAGTGAGCGCCGGGCGGCGCTGCACACCCCGCCCGAGTGCGGCGAACCGGGCGTTCTCCGGCTCCTTCTGCCAGGACTTGGAGGGCCAGAAGATCTTCGGTCCGATGAGCGAGACCACGGCCGGGATCAGGGTGAGGCCCGCGACCAGGGTGGCGCCGACCGCGATGGCGAGCGCCGGGCCCATCTGCTTGAGGAAGCCCAGCGTGGACAGCACCAGCGCGAGGAAGGCGATGATGACGGCACCGGCGGCGGAGGCGATGGCCTCGCCGACCCGGTCGACCGCGTTGATCATGGCCTGCTTGGACTCGTCGCCGGCGCGCAGCCGTTCGCGGTAACGGAACATCAGGAACAGGAAGTAGTCCGTGCCCACGCCGAACAGCACGACGATGAGGATCGACGAGATCGAGCTGTTGGCCTGCAGGTCGAACAGCTTCGTGGCGTACGCGATCAGGCCGTTGGCGACGACCGACACCAGTCCGATCAGCACCAGGGGCAGTACGGCCAGGATGGGCGCCCGGAAGATGATCAACAGGGTCACCAGGATGATCACGAAGGTGCCGATGCCGATCAGCGCGTCTCCGCGTTTCGAGGAGTCCTGCTGGTCGAGGGCCTGCGCGGCGGAGCCGCCGAGCTTGGCGTCGAGATGCGTGCCCTTGGCGAGCGTCTTGACGTCGTCACGCAACACCTTGGCCGCGTCCGCCTGTTTGGGCTGGCCGGCGTTCTTGCTGTCCATCTGGACCAGGGTCATGGCATACCTGCCGTCCTTCGACGGCGGGCCGGGGACGACCTTCTGCACCTGGTCGATGTGCTTCTTGCCCAGCTCGGTGGTGATCCGGGCGATGTCCTGCTTGTCGGCGGCGGTCAGCCTGCCGCCGTCGGTGCGCTGGTACAGCGCGATGGCGGACGGCGTGAAGGCACTGGGGAATGCCTTCTGCTGGAGGTCCGCCGCTTTGATGGATTCGTAACTCTTGGGTAGGAAGCTGCTCTCGTCACTGTTCGAGGGCAGACTCGGAGCAGTGGCGACGATCGCCACCGCGGCGATCAGCCATGCCACGATCGTCCACACGGGATGTCGGACGACGGTGTTGCCAATACGTCGGAACATGCGGAAGGTCCTCCTGGACAGGAAGATCACCGCAGCCCGGGGAGCGGTCCCTGGCATCGGCGACCCCGAACGGCGCCTGGGTAACGGGCCGTTCGAATGGTTGTCTTGAAGCCACATGATAATGGCCGGATAAAGAGATCATCTCACAATGGCCCCCGGGTGCCCGGACGGGCCGTTCAGCCGAGGACGAACGGGAGTTGGGCGGCGAGGCCACCCAACGCGGTCTGCTCCGCGCCCGTCGGCGTCCGGCGTCCGGTCCCGAGGAGCAGCGCGTCCTTGTCGGAGAACGAGGCGGGGAACGAGGCCCCGGCGATTCTCTCCAGCGACGCGCGCGCCGACGCGAGGGTTTCGGCCGGCGGCCCGGCGGCCGACGGCAGCCGGGCGATCAGGTCGAGATGGTGCAGGGTCCACTCGACCACGTACGCGGACAGGTAGTCGCCGACGGTCAGCACCTCGTCGCGGGTACGGACACGGAGGGCCGGATCGGCGAGTCGGGCGGCGCGGCCCGCCGCGGAACCGACGTCGTCCAGGTGGAACTTCAGCAACCGCGGTTCGCCGTACGCGGCGGCCAGCCGGGGGATCAGCGCATCGAGCGGATCCTCGCCGGTCGGGGGCTCGACCAGCTTCCAGTAGGTGGCCGCGTCCGCGGTCGGTTCGGTGTCGGCGGGCGTGGCCAGGGTGATCAGGACGTCCTGGGCGTCGATGACCAGGTGGCACACCAGGTCCCGTACCAGCCAGCCGGTGCAGCCGGACGGCCGCTCGAAGTCCTCGTCCGGTACTGCGGCGACCGCGGTGAGCAACGCCGTCCAGGAGCGCGAGAAGAGATCCACCGCGGCAAGGTAGTGCGGGAACCCAGGGGCGGACAAACGAATTCGGACGCTCACCGCGCGGAGGGCGACAGCCGGTAGGAGCCGACCAGGTCCCGCACCTCCACCGAGACGACCGTCTGCTCCTCCGCGCCGCCGGCCGTCGGCAGGTGTTTGGCGAGCAGCGCCAGCACGCTCTCGGACAGGTGCGCCTTCTGCGCCTCGGGGCGGCCGGGCATGAGGCCGATCTCCACGTGCACGAAGGCGGTCTCCTGGCTCGTCGTGTCCCCGACGTACGTCACCACCGGACGGACCAGCGTCTTGCACACACCCGACGTACCGGATTCCTCGACCACGAGCGGGTGCAACTCCTTCACCAGGGCACGGGGGTCGAACGTTGCGGCCAGGTGGGAGGAGTAGTCGATGGTGAGGTGCGGCATGAAGGACCCTTCCCCTGTGCCCGTAGTTTCACTAGGCAACTATTTTCCCTCATGCCGCCACGCGCCTTCACCGCACCCCCTCCATCACCGCCCCAGTCCACGGCGTTCATCCCGCAGCACCGCGCGGCCGTCCGGCACGGTGCTGCGGAACGGCCGCGCGGCGCACGAGCCCGGCCTTCGGCCGGCGGCCCCCGGTCAGCCGAGGCCGAGGACGCTCAGGGTGCGGTCGGCCATGCGCTGCTCGCCGAGCGCGTTGGGATGCACCGGGACGATGTTCTGCCCGAAGAGGAGCGGCTCGATCCACCGGGTGCCGACGGCCTGGCACGCGTCGTGGCCCTCGGACGCCTGCGAGAAGTCGACGTACGTGGCCCCGGTCTCCTCGGCGGCGCGCCGTACGACGGCGTTGAGATGGGCCTGCAGCGCGTGCATGTACGGCACGTCACCGGAGGCCACCGGCAGTTGGGCGAAGCAGGACGGGTCGGCCTTGGCCGGGGTGATCCACGGGTAGCCGAGCACCGCGACCCGCGCGCCCGGCGCCTTGGCCCGGACACTGCGCAGCGCGCTCTTCAGCGCGGGGTAGGTGTTCGCGTCGATGCCGTCGTCGAAGGAGCTGCCGTAGATGTCCTTGCAGGGGCTGCCCTGGCCGCCGCTGAGGATGCCCGCGGTGCCGCAGGCGAGCATGGCGCCGATGAAGGTGTTGTTGTCGTTGCCGCCGATCGTCAGCGTCACCAGGTCGGTGTCCGCGGTGACCGCGTCCGCCTGCGGGGCGACGCCGGGGTACTGGGACTGGGTGAAGTCCTTGGTCTGGGCGGCGCCACAGGTGACGTCCGTGAGCCGGGCGCCGGTGCGGGCGGCGATGACGTGGGGGTAGTTGGCGGTGGAGCGCAGACAGATGAGGTTGCCGGCGTCGACGGGCAGGACACCCGAGGCGGCGCTGTAACTGTCGCCGAGAGCGGCGTAGTTCAGGGTCGTCGCGGCATGGGCGGGGACGGCGGCGACGCCGAGGGCCAGCGCACCGGCGAATGCGGAGGTGGCGGCGAGGGCACGGCGCAGGGCGGGCAGGGACATGGCTCCCTCTTCTCGGGGTGGGGACACGGAGCAGAGCCGGGCATGGGGGTGCCCGGGCGTGTGCTGATGCGCGAGAATGCGGCGGCTCAGAGCAGATGGGCGTACCGGCCGTCGGGGCGTGGGCGCGTGTGCGCACGCACGGCGAGGGCCGCGAAGTGGGGGTTCACGGGATTACCGCTGAGTACTACCGATAGGTAATGTGCGGCTGGGGCACCGCGGAGTCAACGTTGTTGACAGGAATTCTTGAAACCTTACGGAGTCGTGACGCGGTGGCCGTGTCCCCCGGTCACGGCGCCGTGCCCGGCTAGCGTGGCCGTATGCGTGTACTGGTCACCGGCGGTGCCGGGTTCATCGGGTCCCATGTCGTCGAGGCGCTGCGGGCGGGCGGGCACGAGCCGCTCGTGTACGACGTCCGGGCCGATCCGGGCGACGACGTGCGCGACCGGGCGGCGGTCACCCGCGCCCTGTCCGGCGTGGACGCGGTCTGTCACCAGGCGGCCATGGTGGGCCTCGGCAACGGCGTCGCGGACGCGGCCGAGTACGTCTCCCGCAACGACCTGGGCACCGCCGTCCTGCTCGCCGCGATGGCCGATGCGGGCGTACGGCGGCTGGTGCTGGCCGGGTCGATGGTGGTGTACGGGGAGGGCCGCTACGACTGCCCCGTGCACGGCGTCGTACGCCCAGGGCCCCGGGCCGCGGCCGACCTGCGGGCGGGCCGCTTCGAACCGCCCTGCCCGCGGTGCGGCGCATCGCTCACCCCGGGCCTGGTCACCGAGGACGCCCCGCCCGACCCGCGCAACGTCTACGCCGCGACCAAGCTCGCCCAGGAGCACCTGGCGGCCGCCTGGGCCCGCGCCACGGACGGTACGGCGATCTCGTTGCGCTACCACAACGTGTACGGCCCCGGGATGCCCCGCGACACCCCGTACGCCGGCGTCGCCTCCCTCTTCCGCTCGGCCCTCGAACGCGGCGACGCTCCGCGGGTGTTCGAGGACGGCCGGCAACTGCGGGACTTCGTCCACGTGCGGGACGTGGCCGCGGCCAACGTCATCGCGCTGGAGGCCGGGCCGCGCCCCGGGACCCTCACGGCGTACAACACCGGCAGCGGAGAGCCGCACTCGGTCGGCGACCTGGCCCGCGCCCTGTCAGCCGCCCACGGCGGCCCGGACCCGGTCGTCACCGGCGAGTACCGCCTGGGCGACGTACGCCACATCACGGCGGACTCGGCCCGGCTGCGCGCGGAACTCGGATGGAAGCCGGAGGTGGGCTTCGCGGAGGGAATGCGGGAGTTCACGCGAACGCACTGAGCGTGTCCGCCCCCGTGGGACGGCGTCGCCGTCGATCATGGCGTTGCTCCGCATGACGTGCGCAGCAGGACATTCGCATGAACCAGTCGAAAGGACAGCCATGTCGCGACGGACCCTGAAGCCGACTCGCGCCCAGGTCGCAGCGCTGCTCACCGCACCGGTGCTCGGCCTGGGCCTCCTCGCCCCATCGGCCTCCGCGGACACGCCGCCGACCGGCCAGAAGGTCAACAGCAGCGACGTCATCGGCAGGGTGTGCCAACACGCGGGCGCCGACGACGACGGGGAGGGCTCGGGCCTGTCCTGCGAGAGGGACATCGCGCCGCTCCTCTCCCGCATGATCGGCCCCGGGAGCGGGATCACCTGCCGCAACGAGTCCGCGACCGACATCGTCTGCCGCCCGGACAAGTGACCGTTCACGCCTCCGCCGTCGGCAGGGTCACCTCGAAGCGGCAGCCCCCCGGGATGTTGCGGACGGTCGCCCGGCCCTGATGGGCCTCGACGATGCCCCGTACGATCGCCAGCCCCAGCCCCGCCCCGGCCGGCGGGGTCCGGGCGTCGGTGCCGCGCCAGCCGGTGTCGAAGACGCGGGGCAGGTCCTCCTCCGGGATGCCGCCGCAGCCGTCCGTCACCGACAGCACCACGCCGTCCGGCGCCCGTTCCGCGGCGACCGCGACCGTGCCGTCGGCCGGGGTCCGGCGGATGGCGTTCACCAGCAGGTTCCCCAGCACGCGGCTCATCTCCTTGCCGTCCACCTCCACGGGCACGGGCTCGACCCGGTCGCCCACCAGCCGCACCCCGTGTTCCCGGGCCAGCGGATCGGCTCCCGCCAGCGCGTCGCCGACCAGGTCGTACAGGGAGATCCGGGCGGGGCTCAGCGGGAGGGTGCCCGCGTGGATGCGGGAGAGTTCGAAGAGGTCGCCGACCATGTCGTTGAGCCGTTCGACCTCGGTGCGGATCTGCCTGAGGTAGCGGTCGGGGTCGGCGGCCACGCCGTCCTCCAGCGCCTCCGCCATCGCACGCAGCCCGGCCAGCGGGGTGCGCAGGTCGTGCGAGATCCAGGCGACCAGCTCGCGTCGGGACTTCTCCAACGCCCGTTCCCGTTCCCGCGATTCGGCGAGCCGGGCACTGGTGGCCGCCAGCTCCCGGCCCAGGGCGTCCAGTTCGGCGGTGGCCGGGCCGTGCGGGGCGGCGAAGGCACCGGCGTCGCCGAAGGAGCGGGCGGCGTCGGTGAGTTCGCGGCTGCGGGCGACGACCCAGCGCCCCAGCAGCAGCGCGGTGGCCAGGGACACCACGGCCGCCATCGCGACGACGGTCGTGACCACGGTCAGGTCGTGCGAGGAGAGGAACATCGCCCAGGCGACGGCGAGCGTGCCGGCGAGCATCGCGACGACACCGACCGCCGCGACCACGGCCAGGGAAGCGGTCAGCGAGCGGCGCCGGATCAGGCGCAGCGCCCCCGCTCCGGCGGCCCCGGCGGCCACGGCGCCGGCGAAGGCGTAGAGGGCGATGAGGAGGATGTCACGCATGGTCAGCGCACCGCCCCGCCGGGCTCGAAGCGATAGCCCACGCCCCACACCGTCTGGATCAGACGGGGCCGGGCCGGATCGTCCTCGACCTTGCCGCGCAGCCGCCGGACGTGGACGGTGACGGTCGACAGGTCGCCGAAGTCCCAGCCCCAGACCTCACGCATCAGATCCTCACGGCTGTAGGCCCGGCCGGGGTTCCGCAGGAAGAACGCGAGCAGGTCGAACTCCCGGAGGGTGAGGGCGAGTTCGGCACCGTTCTTGGTGGCCCTGCGGGCGTCGGGGTCGACGGAGAGGCCGGCCGCGGCCAGCCGGTGGCCGGTGGTGACGGGGCGGCTGCGGCGCAGTACCGACTCCACGCGCAGGACCAGTTCGCGGGGGCTGAAGGGCTTGGTGACGTAGTCGTCCGCGCCGACCTCCAGGCCCAGGATGCGGTCGTCCTCGTCGCCGCGGGCGGTGAGCATGATGACCGGCACGGGACCGCGTTCCCGCATCCGCCGGCACACCTCCAGGCCGTCCATGCCGGGCAGCATCAGGTCGAGCACCACCAGGTCGGGCCGGTGCGCGGCGGCGCGCGTGAGGGCGGTCGGGCCGTCGTCGGCGCGGTCGACGGCATAGCCGGCGCGGTGCAGATATCCGGCGACGACCTCGGCGACGGTCGGGTCGTCGTCCACGACCAGGATCCGGGCCGCCTCGCCTGCGACTTCGGCCTCGTGGGACTCGTACAGCGGTTGCATGCCCCCAGCCTCGCACCGCCCGGTGCCCGCCGCCCGGCCGCGGGCCGGGTGTCCGCGTTTCGTAAGGACCTTCAGTCCGATATGCCCGATTGACGTTCGTAGGGTGAAACCGTGACGACCACTTCCACGGACGTCGACGTGGTGCTGCCCTGCCTGGACGAGGCCGAGGCCCTGCCCTGGGTGCTCGGCCGGATCCCGGCGGGCTGGCGCGCCCTCGTCGTCGACAACGGTTCCACCGACGGCTCCCCCGGCATCGCCCGCGCACTCGGCGCCACGGTGGTGCACGAGCCGCGGCGCGGCTTCGGCGCCGCCTGCCACGCCGGGCTGACCGCCGCCACGAGCGACATCGTCTGCTTCTGCGACTGCGACGCCTCCCTCGACCCCGCGTTGCTCCTGCCGTTCGTGCGGGAGATCCGGAAGGGCACCGCCGACCTGGTGCTCGGGCGGCGGCGTCCCGAGGGCCGGGGTGCCTGGCCCGCGCACGCCCGTGCGGGCAACCTGGCGCTGGCGCGGATGCTGCGCCGCCGTACCGGGCTGCGCCTGCACGACCTGGGGCCGCTGCGCGCCGCCCGCCGCGAGCCACTGCTCGCCCTCGGCCTCACCGACCGGCGCAGCGGCTATCCGCTGCAGATGGTCGTCCGGGCGGCCGACGCCGGCTGGCGCATCGCCGAACACGACGTGCCCTACCGGCCGCGCACCGGCGCCTCCAAGGTGACGGGCACCTGGCGCGGCACCTGGCAGGCCGTGCGGGACATGAGCCGGGTGCTGGCCGAGGCAGCGGCCGACGGGAGGGCCGTACGGTGACCACACTTCTCGTCATCGCCAAGGAGCCGCTGCCGGGCCGGGTCAAGACCCGCCTCACCCCGCCGTTCACCCCGCGGCAGGCGGCCCAGCTGGCGGAGGCGGCGCTCGCGGACACCCTGGACGCCGTCGCCGCGGCGCCCGCGACCCGCCGGGTTCTCGTGCTGGACGGGGCGCCGGGGCCGTGGCTGCCGCCCGGCTTCGAGGTGCTGCCGCAGTGCGCGGGCGGCCTGGACGAGCGGCTGGCGGACGCCTTCGCCCGCTGCTCGGGCCCGGCGCTGCTCATCGGCATGGACACCCCGCAGGTGACGCCGGAGCTGCTCAGCGTGGACTTCGCGGGCTGCGACGCGTACCTGGGCCCGGCCGAGGACGGCGGCTTCTGGGCGCTGGGTCTGGCCGAGCCCGCCCCGGCGCTGCTGCGGGGCGTGCCCATGTCGACGCCCGAGACCGGGGCCGTGCAGCGGGAACGGCTGCTGGCCGCCGGGTTGCGGGTGCGCGAGCTGCCCCGGCTGCGGGACGTCGACACCGTCGCCGACGCCCACGCCGTCGCCGCGCTCGCCCCGCACGGCAGGTTCGCCGCGCGGCTGGCCCGCTGTACGCCGGTCACCCGGTGATGGGCGGCTCTGTCGCCTGGGCGGCCGCCGACCCCTACGCGGCCGCGCTGCGCGCCGGCCGCGGACCGCTGTTCCTGCGCCGCGCCGACGGCTGGCTGCTGCCCCTGGAGGTGGAGCGCTGGTGCGCCCGCGCGGACGCCGTGGACCGGGCGGTACTGGACCGCTGCGAGGGCGCCGTCCTGGACGTCGGCTGCGGGCCCGGCCGGCTGGTGGCGGAACTCGCCGCCCGGGGCCGGCCCGTGCTCGGCGTCGACGTCAGCGAGGCCGCCGTCGACCACACCGTCCGGCTCGGCGGACAGGCGCTGCGGCGCTCGGTGTTCGAGCCGCTGCCCGGCGAGGGCCGCTGGGACACCGTGCTGCTCATGGACGGCAACGTCGGTATCGGCGGGGAACCGTCCGTGCTGCTGGAACGGGTGGCGGCGCTGGTCCGCCCGGGCGGTCTGCTGATCGCCGAGACCCTGCCGGGACACGTCGACGAGCGCGCCCGGGTCCAGGTGGTCGACACCGCCGGTGCCTCACGGGCCGTCGGTGCGCCGTTCCCCTGGGCACGCCTGGGCACCCCGGCCCTGCTGCGGTACGCACGCAGGGCCGGCTGGAGGTCCGTCGCTCAGTGGTCCGCCGGCGGCCGGTGCTTCGCCGCCCTGCGCACCCGCAGTCCGAGCAGCAGCGCCGAACCTCCGAAGAGGACGGCGGTGATCAGCAGCCAGCGGATGAGGAAACCGTCCGGGCTGAGGCCGGTGGCCGACCGGTAGCGCCGGTTCGTCATGCCGCTGATCAGCGGAAACCAGACCAGCAGGAGCAGCCCGGACAGCATCGCCGGGACACGCACGTACAGCGTCCGGCTGCTCCGTCCGGCCGCTCCGAGAGCGCCCGTGACCGCCCGGTCGGCCGCCGTGTACAGCGGCAGCAGGACGAGGTCGTGCAGCAGCGCGGCGCCCACGATCCACAGCGCCACGCCGAACCAGTCACCCGCGAACAGCCGGAGTCCGGCGTACGCGGCGAGCGCGAACGAGCAGGCGAGCAGCAGCAGTGGGAAGGGACTGCCCAGGGCGAGGCGACGGCGCATCACAGGTCTCCGAAGGTCAGCCGGGCCACCCACTTGGTGTTGAGCACACCGGGTGCCGCGGGGACGATGATCCGCGCGGGGCGGCCGTGGTCGGGGGAGAGTTCCTCGCCGTTGACGTACAGGGCGAGCAGCGAGCGCCCGTCCGCCACCTGGTTGGCGCGCAGGGCCGCGCGGCGGAAGGCGCCGTGGCGTTGCAGGGACTCCACGAGCACGTCCGGCGGGTCGCCGTCGTACCCGACGAGTTCCGCGAGGTCGCGCAGCCGCACCCCGCGCCACCACTGGTCGGCGGTCGACCAGCCCTCCACGCAGGCGATGGGCAACGACGCGCTGTGCAGCGGCAGTTGCAGCAGCTGGGCGCGGCTGAGCCGGACGGTTCCGGTGCGGCCGGTGACGACGAGCCGCCAGGCGTCCTCGTGGGTGTCGGACGCCGTGATGCCGGCGTGGGCGGCGGTCTTGTTGATCTGGAAGCCGTTCGGGCCGCCGCCGGGATCGGCCGTGCCGTGCGGAGCGAGCAGGGCCGCACGGCGGAAGGGTCCGCCGAGGCTCTGCCCGACCGTGGTCAGGAACAGCAGCAGGGAACCACCGCCGACCAGCCCCAGCGCGCCGCGCCGGGAGACGGTGGGCGCCACGGGACGGGGGGAGACCAGGTCACTCTGCGGGGACGCCGGGTCGCTCTGTGCGGAGGCCGGATCGCTCTGTGCGGAAGCCGGATCGCTCCGCTCCTGCCGTCGTCCGCGTATGGTGCGCACCGCGGCCGGTGTCTTGAGCGCGGCGTGGGCCAGGAACGCGGCGAAGAACACCCACGCCCCGTAGAAGTGCAGCGGGTAGAAGGAGCCGGGGAAGACGTAGTCCAGCTGGATGTTGAGGACTCCCGTGGTGAACTCGAACAGTCCTCCCCCGACCAGCAGCACCAGGGAGAGCCGCTCCAGCGCGTGCGCGAGCGAGCGGGCCGGAGGCAGGGTGAACAGCCTCGGCACCACCGACCACAGCTTGGCCAGCAGGACCGGGATCAGGGTGATGCCGAGCGTCACATGGACGCCCTGGGTGAGCCGGTACAGCCACACCGGGTCGGTGGGCCAGGGGAAGAGGTAGAAGCCCAGGACGCCCTTGTCCGGGGTCATGTCGTTCACCCGGGACAGACCCGGGTTGTAGGCGGCGTACGACACCAGTCCGGTCACGAACAGCACGGTGATGCCGACGAGCAGGACGAGGCCGAGCACCGAGGTGAACCAGGGGCCGCGCAGCGGGCTGCGCCAGAAACCGGGGGACGTGGGAAGCCGGGGATGGTCGCGCATGTCCCGACCGTAGGCCGGTGCGCCCCCGGAAAAGGGTCCACGACCGGTGACGAAACGCTGACGTCCTGCCTGGCGGGCGCCCGGTCGGCGGCGTCCCGGCCTAGCGTTCCGGTGTGACCCGATCTCTCCGCCGCGATCTGTACGCCGTCGGTGCCGCCGCCCTGCTCGTGACGGCGGCCGTCCTGATCGGCCGGCACATCCAGGACACCCGCCACACCCTGTTCGTGCACTGGCCGCCGGTGTTCGCCGAGTGGGACCCGCACCTCGGCCCCGGCACCCCGGCGGCCCTGGCGGTCGCGGCGGCCACCGTCGCGTACGGCCCCGCCGTCGCGGCCCGTCTGCCCTGGCGGGCGCTCCTCGCGGTGGCCTGGACGGCCGCCCTGGCCTGGATCCTGTCCCTGGCCCTGGTCGACGGCTGGCACCAGGGCGTCGCGGTGCGGCTGACCACCCGCGAGGAGTACCTCCGGGTCGTCGGCCGCTTCCACGACATCCCGGCGACCCTGCGCGACTTCACCCACCACATCGTCAGCGGCACCCCTGCCCCCTGGCCCGCGCATGTCGCCGGGCATCCGCCGGCCGCCACGCTCACCTTCGTCCTGCTGGACCGGATCGGGCTGCGGGGCGGTGGCTGGGCCGGGATGTGGTGCGTGACCGTCGGTGCGACGGGATGCGTGGCCGTGCTGATCGCGCTCCGCGCGCTGGCCGACGAGGCCCTCGCCCGGCGGGCCGCGCCGTTCCTGGTGCTCGCCCCGGCAGCCGTGTGGCAGGGCACCTCCGCCGACGGCTACTTCGCGTCCGTCGCCGCCTGGTCCCTGGCGCTGCTCGCACTGGCGGTGACGCGGCGGTCCCACGGGTGCGCGGCGGCCTCGGGCCTCCTGTTCGGACTGACCTGCTACCTCTCCTACGGCCTCGGGCTCTTCGCACTGATCGGCGCGGCGGTGCTCGCGCTCACGCGCTCCGGCGTCCGCGAACGCCCCGGCCTCCTGCTGTCCCTGCTCGCCGGACTGGCCGTGTTCCCCGTGGCGTTCACCCTCGCCGGCTTCGACTGGTGGGCCGCCTACCACCTCCTCGTCACCCGCTACTACCAGGGCGTCGGCGGCACCCGCCCCTACGGCTACTGGATCTGGGCCAACCTCGCCTGCACGGCCCTCATCACCGGCCCGGCCACGGCGGCGGGCCTGCGCAGGACGACGGCGGCACTGCTCCCCGGGACCGTTCTCCGCCGTTCAGCGGTCCTGCTCCCCGGAACCCGCTCCCGGCACTCCTCGGCACCGCTCCTCACGACCGGCCGCCGGTGTTCCCCGGCGCCCCTCCCCGGGTCCCACCCTCCGCCCGCCGCGGCGCCGCTGCCCCCGGCCGGCCGCCGACGCGCCGCCGACGCGCGTCTGGCGCTCCTCGTCTGCGCCGCGCTGCTCGCCCTGCTGGTCGCCGACCTGTCCGGCATGAGCAAGGCCGAGACGGAACGCATCTGGCTGCCCTTCGCCCTGTGGCTCCTCCCGGCCTGCGCGCTCCTCCCCCACCCCCGCCCCTGGCTCACCGCCCAGGCCGTACTGGCCCTGCTCCTCAACCACCTGCTGCTGACGGGCTGGTGAGGCGGAGGCTCCCGGCGCCGTCCCGCCCACGGGTCTCAGCCGGCATCGGGCAGGGCCGTCGGACCGCCCTCCTCGTCCGCTCTCCGCCGTGCCCGGTGGGCGTTCTCCGCCCTGACCACGGTCAGCCACCGCCAGGGCCGGATCTCGTCCAGGCTGAGCCCCGGACACGCCAGGTGGTGCGGGATGCGGCACCGGGCGCCGGCCAGGGGCTCCTCGAAGCCGCCGTTCCAGGCGACTCCGTTGCTGTCGATGTGCCAGCGGTGCCCTCCGGGAACCAGGTGCGCGGGCAGCACGAGGCCGGGTTCGAGGAGGACGTGCCGCCCCGTGTAGGTGGGGCGCCGCTCACCGGCGAGCCCGCAGTGCGGGCAGTGCGGCGGGCTGGGCGGTTCCGGGCCGGCGGCTTGGTCGAGGGCCGCCTGGGCGCGGTCCGTGTTCTCCCATGAGCGGGGCGCGCCGGCGGGCGGCCGCCACTGCTCGTCGTAACCCGCGGACGGGATGGTGCTGTCGTCATGTGCCCCCATGCCCGCCAGCATCCCCGTCCCGCCGGAATCCCAGGAGGGCGCGACGAGGGCGCACCGGAAGCAGACCGGCTGTCGGGCCGGCCGGACCGGGTGACGGTGGAGCCGGGCCGGACTCCTCCCGCCGCCCCGATGTCTGCCCGGCCGCCGTCGGCCGGACCGTCGAACACGCCGTCGACACCCGTGTCGCCCTGGAGGCCCAGCGGCTGCCGGCCCACTTCGACAGGCCCGCCGCCTCGGTCTCTGGGAACCCACCGGCCCCGGCGGGCCGTTGCGGGTGACCCCGCGTGACCGCCGTACGGTCCGGGCGTTGCGCTGGGTGCGGGAGGGGCCGGTGTGGCTGGAATCGCGTACTGGTGCCGGGCGTACCGCTGCCGCTTGGCTGAACCGAAACGGCAGGAAGGACAGGGGACAGGCTATGGACTTCGGCAACGTCGATCGGCGCCGGTTTCTCGGGACGACGGCGGCAGGGCTGGTCACCGCCGCCTCCCCGTGGCCGGCGGCGGCACACGCAATGCCGGACGGGTCCGGTGCACAGGCCGACCGTGCCGGACACGTGCTCACCTATACGCGGACGACCGGGGGTTCGGTCACCGCGGGCCGGGCCGGCGGCGCGCTGGTCGCCGAGGTGCAGGGGGTGCTGTGGCGGGTGCCCCGGGACGGCGGAACGGCCGTACAGGTGACGGGCTGGGAGCTGGAGGCGACGCGTCCCGCCCTGTCCCCCGACGGCAGGACCCTGGCCGTGTGCGGGTATCGCGGGGGCGGCTTCCATCTGTGGACGCTGCGGCCGGACGGCGGCGGACTGCGGCAGGTGACGGACGGGCCCTGGGACGACCGCGGTGTCGCCTGGTCGCCGGACGGCACCCGGCTGGCCTTCTCCTCCGAACGCGGCGGTGACGCCACGGCGGGAGGCTCCTACGGGCTGTGCGTGCTGGACGTGGCCGACGGCCGGCCGCGCCGGCTCACCGGCGGTGACTACGAGGACTTCGATCCGGCCTGGTCGGCGGACGGGCGGTCGCTGGTGTGCGTGCGCGCCGCCCACACGCCGGGCGGCGGCAACGACGGCGGTCTGTCGCTGGTCCGGGTACCGGTGGCGGGCGGACCGGCCCAGGTGCTGCGCACGGTGACCGGGGGCCGGCTGCTGTGCCCGTCGGTGTCGCCCTCGGGGCGGATCGCGTATGTGCGGTTGACCGGCGCGAGCACCCCGGGGCTGCCGGCCGACGCGGCGCTGCTGATGGTCGACGAAGAGGTCGTCACGGCGGACGAGGACCTGGCGGCCGCCCCGCCGTGCTGGCTGAACGAGGACGAGCTGCTGTACGTCGGTGACGGCCGGATCCGTATCCGCTCCCTCGCCTCCTCCTCCGTGCGGGAGGTGCCCTTCGCCGCCCATGTGCCGGTGCCCGGTCCGTCCCGGAGGCGCCCACGGCGTGCGCTCACGCCGGAGCGGCGGGCCCCGGTGCGCGGCCTGCACCGGCCTGCCCTGTCCCCCGACGGCCGCAGCGTGGCCTACGTGGCGCTGAACGCCCTGTGGCTGATGCCGGTCGGCGGCAGTCCGCGCAAGCTGGTCCAGGCGGCCGACGTGCACCTGGTGCAGATGCCGGCGTGGGCGCCGGACGGGCGCAGCCTGCTGTACTGCACGGACCGGGACGGGCTGGTAGCCGTACGCCGCCGTCATCTGGACAGCGGCGCCGACGAGCCGTTGACCGAGGGCGGACGGCTGTATCCCGCCCTGTCACCGGACGGCTCCCGCCTGGCCTGCCAGGACCTGACCGGGAACCTGCTGCTGCGCACCCTGGCCACGGGCGGCGAGCAGCAGGTGGCCAAGCCGCTGGCCACCGACGGGCCGCCCGGCGCCCCCACCTGGTCGCCCGACGGCCGGTATGTGGCCTTCTGCGACCGCAACCGGCTCAACCAGCGGTTCCGCGAGGGATACAACCTCATCCGCGTCATCGACACCCGCACCGGCGCCGAACGCCGGCACCTGCCCGCGGAGCACCAGTCGCTGTCCGACAGGGTGGCCTCAGGGCCGGTGTGGTCCCCCGACGGCCGCTGGATGGCGCTGGTGGCCGAGTCGGCGCTGTGGCTGCTGCCCGTGACGGCCGACGGCGCACCGGCCGGTCCCGCACGCCGGCTCACCGACGAGCCGGCCGACCATCCCAGCTGGTCGGCGGACTCCGGCACGCTCCTCTACCTCTGCGACGGCCGGCTGCGCCGCCTCTGCCTCCCCACCGCGCGGGCCCACACCCTCCCGTTGCCCCTGGTCACGGGGGGCGCCGGGAGTGACTCCGCCGGGCCGCTGCGGATCCACGCCGGCCAGCTGTGGGACGCCACTGGCGCGCCGCCACGGCACGACGTCGACATCCTCGTCACCGGCAAGCGGATCACCGCCGTCGAGCCGCACCGAGCCCGCCGCCCCGGACACCGCACCCTGGACGCCTCGGAACGGACCGTCCTCCCCGGCCTGTTCGACAGCCACACCCACCCCTATGCCGCCACCTACGGCGCCCGTCAGAGCCTCACCGCGCTCGCGTACGGCATCACGACCACGGCCTGTCTCGGCGGTCCGCTCTACGACGCGGTGCGGCTGCGCGAGGCGGCCGGTGCGGGGGAACTGCTCGGGCCGCGGCAGCTGGCCTGCGCCGAACTGATCGACGGCTCGCGCACCGCGTACAGCATGGGCCGCGCCCACCGCACCCGGGACGGCGTCCGGCGCACGCTGCGGCGCGCCACCGCTCTGGACGTCGACTTCGTCAAGACCTATGTGCGCGCCCCGGGCGAGGTCATGGCCGAGGCGGCCGAGGCCGCCCACGCGCTGGGGGTGCCCAGCGGCAGCCATCTGTGCGCGCCGGGCCGGGCGGCGGGCCAGGACCTGACGACCCATCTGCAGGCCACCCAGCGCCTGGAGTACGGGCATGCCGTCACCCCGCTCGGCCGTATCGGCCAGGATCTGGTGCAGCAGTACGCCGACGGCTCCTTCGCCCTGATCATCACGCCGTTCAGCGCGCAGATCCTGATCGCCGACGATCCTCGGCTGGCCGAGGATCCACGCGTGACGCGCCTCATGCCGCCCTGGGACGTCGCCGTCGTCCGCGCGCACGCCCGGACCGCGCCCACCGACGCGCAACGGCGCGCCCTCGCGACCGAGATGGCGGACTACCGGCGGCTGTCGACGCACGGCGCCCGTATCGCCCTGGGCACCGATGCCCCCCTGGTCCCGGTCGGCCTCTCCCTGCACCTCGCACTGCGCGCCCTGCACGCCCACGGCTTCACTCCTGCCGAGGCCCTGCACTGCGCGACCACCGTGCCGGCCCGTCTCTTCGGCCTCGATGCCGACCTCGGCACCGTGCAGGAGGGCAGGATCGCCGACTTGGCGATCGTCGCCGGCGATCCGTTCTCCGACTTCGGCTCTCTCGTCGACATCCCGGTCGTGGTGCGCGAGGGTGTTCCCCACGATCAGGGCGACCTGACGTCCGCGCGCGGGCAGGGCGGGTCGGCCGGGCAGGAGCCGCCCCGCGGCATGACGTGGCTCGAGGTGGCCGGTCGCTTCCGGCAGGGCTCGTGCTGCCATCCCGGCGCGGACGGCGTTCAGGAGGATTCGTCGTCGGTGGCGGTGCGGCTGGCCAGTCGTTCGTAGCGCTGCCTGGCGGCCTGTGGTGTGCCGAGTCCGAGGCCGAAGGCGATCTCGGGCCAGGTCAGGCCCCGGCCCCGAGCCATCTGGAGGAGAGCGGCCTCCAGTTCGTCCAGCTCCGCCCGCACCAGCGGGACGAGGGTCAGCGCGGCCGTGATGTCGGCGTGGTCCACCTCCGGCTCGTCGTCGTCGCGCATCGCGGCCCCGCTGAGCAGGAACGTGACGAGCCTGACGGCCTCGTGCGGCGCGAGGAGCGACGGATTCGTCTGCCGACGCCGTTGCTCGTCCGTCGCCGCATGCCGCTCGGCGATGCGGAACAGCGAGGTGTACACCCGCTGGGCACGGGCCTGCTCCGGCTGCGGAGGGGTGAAGGGATCGGTGTGGTCAGCGGTCGATGACATGCCATCAGGGTGCGACCACACACGACATGGCGTCAACGGAATATTGTGAACAGGTTGTTCATCACCGTTCTCGTGAGGAGAGCGGCACGGCGATCTCCCGCTTGAGGATCTTGCCGCTCGGGCCCATCGGCAGGGCGTCCGTCAGCCACAGCAGGCGCGGGTACTTGTAGGCCGCGACCCGGTCCCGCACGAACTGCTGCAGCTCCTCGGTGTCCGCCTGGGCTCCCGGCCGCAGCACCACCGCGGCGGCCACCTCCTCACCGAGCCGCTCGTCCGGCACCCCGAGCACCGCGGCGAGGGCGACGGCGGGATGCTCGTGCAGCACCTCCTCGATCTCGCGCGGATAGACGTTGTAGCCGCCGCGGATGATCAGGTCCTTCTTCCGGTCGACGATGAACAGGTAGCCGTCCTCGTCCCGGCGGGCCAGGTCGCCGGTGCGCAGCCAGCCGTCGGGAACGGCGGCGGCCGTCTCCTCGGGACGGTGCCAGTACTCCTTCATCACGTTGGGACCGCGCACGGCCAGTTCACCGACCTCTCCCGGGGCGACGTCCCGCCCGGCGTCGTCGAGCAGCCGGACCTCCACGTCGCGGATGGGCGTGCCGATGGAGCCGGGCTTGCGCGGGCGGTCGGGGTGGTTGAAGGAGACGACCGGGCTGGTCTCCGACATGCCGAACCCTTCGAGCACCATGCAGCCGAATTGCCGCTCGAAGCCGTGCAGGATCTCCACCGGCAGGGACGCGCCGCCCGAGACGCACATGCGCAGACTGGACACGTCCGCCGCGGCGGCGCCCGGGTGCTGGAGGAGCGCCGCGTACATGGTGGGGACGCCCTCGAACACGGTCGCCCGGTCGCGCGCGATGGCGTCGAGCACCGTCTGCGGCTCGAAGCGCGGGACGAGTGTGAGGGAGGCCCCGCTGCGGACGGCGACGTTCATGGTGCAGGTCTGCCCGAAGATGTGGAACAGCGGCAGGCAGCCGACGATCACGTCGTCGGAGGTCAGCCGCTGGACCTCGGTGACGTTGACCTCGGTGTTGTGGCGGAGCCCGGCGTGGGTGAGCGCCGCGCCCTTGGGCCGGCCGGTGGTGCCCGAGGTGTACAGCAGCACCGCGATGTCGTCGCCGGCGGCGGCGGTCACCTCGTACTGCGGCTCCAGGCGCGCCAGTTCGGCGGCGAAGGCGGCCGGTTCGACCCCCAGGCGCCGTACGCCGGCGGCGTCCGCCCCGGCTGCCCCCTCACCGGGCGCCTGGTGCCACTCGAAGAGCAGGACGGCTCCGGAGTCCCGCAGGTGGTACTCGGTCTCGCGCTCCTTCAGCAGCGGATTCAGCGGCACCACGATGCCGCCGGCACGCAGGACCGCGTAGTACAGGACGACGAACTCGGGCACGTTCGGAAGCATCACCGCGACCCGGTCGCCGGTACGCAGGCCCTCGGTGCGCAGCAGCGCGGCGGCCCGGGCGCTCAGCCGGTCCAGTTCGGCGTAGGTGGTGGTCGCCGTCCCGAGCCGCAGCGCCGGGCTCCCGGGCCGCTGTCGTGCCGTCTCCACCAGGAACTCCGCCAGATTGGCCATGATGCCTCCTCGCACACACGCGCTCGCCGCGCTCACGGGGTCCCGCCCCCGGCGCTGACGCGGGGTCCCGTCCCCGACGCTCACGGCATGGTCGCCCGCACGATCGCGGGGGTCCATGGCGACGCCCACAGTTCACCCCTGCCGGAGTTGTTCCTGAGCACAAAGGAACCGCCGTACGCTGCGGGTATGAGTCTGCACAATGTGGTCGCCGCGTTACGTGCGCGCCTTCCGGAGCTGGGCGAGCTGATGACCGAGCGCATCCGTGCGGAGGTCGAGTCGTACGCCGACGACTCGCTCATCCCCTTCGCGTCGCTCAGGGAGTCCTGCGAGGACAACGCCGATCTGCTCCTCGGCCGTTTCGCCCACGGCGCCGAACCCGACGTGGGAGCCGCGCAGCAGACCGGACGGCTGCGGGCCGAGCAGGGCGTGCCGCTCGCGGACACGCTGCACGCCTACCGGGTCGGTTTCGAGCTGCTCTGGTCCGAGATGGTCGACGAGGCACGCCGGCACCCGGAGGTGACGGACGCCGAGCTGGTGGCCGGTTCCTCGGAGATCTGGGCCCTGTTCGGCCGGTACGCGGAGGCCGTGGCGGCCGCCTACCGCGAGGCCAGCGCGGAGCTGGCGCTGCAGCGGGAGGCGCGCCGCTCGGCCCTGGCCGAGGCACTGTTCACGGGCGCCCTCGCGGATCGTACGACGCCGTGGGAGGCGGCCCGGCAGCTCGGTCTGCCGGAGCGCGGCCCGTACGCGGTCGTGGCCGCGGCGGTACCGGACCCCGGCCAGGAGCCGCTGCCCGGCATCGAGGCGGCGCTGCGCCGCTCCGGGGTGCCGTCGGTGTGGCGTCTGCTGCCGGACCAGCAGATCGGGCTGGTCTCGCTCGCCCACCGGGACGCGGAGACGGTGAGCCTGCGGGCGCTGCGCCGGCGGCGCGCGCGGGTCGGGGTCAGCCCCCGGTTCGACTCGCTGAGGGACACTCCGCAGGCCCTGCGTTTCGCCCGGCTGGCGCTGGCCGGACTGCCCGCCGACGGGCCGGGGGTCGCCCGGTTCGACGACAGCCCGCTGGCGATGCTGGTGGCCGCGGCGCCCGCGGAGGCGGGCCGGCTGGTCGAGGTCGCCCTGGGCCCGCTCCTCGGTCTGCCGGAGGCGGAGCGGGCACGGCTGCTGCGGACGCTGGGGCACTGGTTCGGCGCGGGCGGGGTGGCCGCCGAGGCCGCCGAGCGGCTCTTCGTCCACCCGAACACCGTGCGCTACCGGCTGCGGCGCGTCGAGGAGCTGACGGGCCGCTCACTCACCGACCCGATCGCCCTCGCCGACCTGGGTGCCGCGCTGTACGCTCTGCGGCTGCTGCCTTCCTGAACGGTCCGGTCGGGTGCCCGGCCGGCGTGCCGCCGCGAGCCGGTACACCGACACATGGGAACCGGACTCGGCCGTGAACTCGGTGCCCTCCCAGTCCGCGCGCCTGGACTCCCGCTCGAATCCGGCCAGTTGGGCCATGAGGTCGAGTTCGGAGGGCCAGATGTAGCGGTGCGGGCGGCGCAGTTCGGGCAGTTCGACCACGAACCGGCCCCCGGGCTGGAGATGGCGGGCGGCGTTGCGGAAGCACTCGATCTGCTCGGCCTGCGTGAGCAGAGGGGAGATGGTGTTGTGGACGAGGTGGACCAGGGTGTACGCGCCCGGGGCGGCCGTCGTCGCCATGTCGCCCATGACCACGGGGATCGTGGCCTCGTCGGCCTTGATCCGCAGTTGCTCCACGATCGGCCCGGACACCGCGATGCCGGTGACGGGAACCCCTCGCTCGGCGAGCGGGACGGCGACCCGGCCGGTCCCGATCGCGAACTCCAGTGCCGCTCCGCCGTCCGCCAGCTCGACGAGGCGTTCCACCGTCGGCGCCAGCACCTCGGGCGCGAACATGCCGGTGCCGGGCGTGTCGTAGTGCCGGGCGACGGCCGCGTCCCGGACGTCCTCCTGCTGCATGGCATCAACGCTGGTCGCGGCCGATGAGTTGGCCAGTGGATATGCGCCCCGGCGCTCCCGCCTCCCACGTGCCAGTCAGCGGGGCGAGGACCGGGACTCTGCGCCCCATGCCCTCGACATGCGGAGGACTCCTCGTGACCCCACCCCTCGGCAGACGGTCCTTCCTCGGCGTGGCCGGCGCGGCTGCGGCGGCCCTGACGGTGACGGAAGGCTCCGCCGCCCAGGCCGCGCCCCACCATCCCGGATCACCCCGTCTGCGGGCCGCCCGCGTACAGTCGTTCCCGCTCACCGCAGTCACCCTGCTGGCCGGGCCGTTCCAGGACAACCAGCGCCGCAACACCGCGTATCTGCGCTTCGTCGACATCGACCGGCTGCTGCACACCTTCCGCCCCGGCCAGCGGTTCTTCGACGAGGGGCAGCTCTTCCTGCTGGTGCAGGATGCCCCGGATCCCAACGCGTCCCCCGCCCCGCGTGTGATCGGCCCGTTCGACACCCGGCACACCAGAACCGGGGGCGGCTCGTGTCCCACGCAACCGGCCAGGTGGCGTTCGAGGTGACGGGCGCCGGCCGGCTCGCCGGTGTCGCCCACGGCAATCCGCACCACGCGGACGGGTTCCGGCAGCCACTCCGTCACACCACACGGCCGGGCCCTGGCCCGAAGACACCGGGCCGTGCCATGGCCTGGCCGGTGCGGGGCGGCACAGGGGTGCAGCCGCTCAGGCGGCGGTTCGGGTCAACGAGCCGAGTGCTTCACCGAGTTGGCGGCGCACCTGCGGATCCGTGATCAGTCCGTCCTCGCCGAGCAGGTCCCGCCCCACCGGGATCCGTGCACACGCGGGCTCCACGATGTCCGCACCCGTGTAGCCCAGCACCGTCCGCAGCGTGGCCTCCGCACCCTGGCCGCGGCCCGGGGCGGCCGCGTTGATCCATGCCGTCGGCTTGTCGCAGATCTCCGTGCCGCCCACGGTCCAGTCGAGCAGGTTCTTGAACGAGCCCGGCAGGGTGCCCGCGTACTCGGGGGTGCAGATCAGGACTGCGTCCGCACGGTCGAGCGCCGCGCGCAGCACGGCGACCGGAGCCGGCAACGGGTCGGTGTCGTCGTCGGGGTTGAAGTGCGGAAGCACGGCCAGGTCGTCGTATCTGACCGCCTCGACGCCCACCGACGGCGCCACGGCCTGTGCGGTACGCAGCACGGCCTCGTTGGTGGAGCCCTTCCGCAGGCTCCCGGACAGCAACAGGATCACCGGTGTTGACGTCATCCGCTCAACCTACTGGCATGCGGGACGCGGGTTCGCGTCGGACAACACCTCGGCGCCGGGGGCGCGTTCGGAGAACAGGCCCGCCGGTGAGGACCGCACGAGCTGACGGCGCACATCCGTTTCGGAGGTCTCGCGGTCGGCACCGAACAGGTGAGGAGCCGAGCAGGACATCGAGCACGCCCAGGCGACCACGTCGTCCACCGTGCGGCGCAGTCCCTGTCCACCGGGGACGACGTACCGCTCGGGGCTCAGGAAGCCGGCGGCGGTGAGCACCGCGGCCTCGCCGCCGGCCGTTCCCTGCGGCAGCACCCCGAGGCCGGCGCGGCGGACCGGCCCCAGGTATCGCTCGACCAGTTCCTCGATGTCCCGGTACGGCACGGCCGGGTACGGCAGTCCCTGCGAAGACCGCCATGTCGAACAGGCCCGGGCCGGCCGGGAGTTCCTCGGCGCACGCCCGTACCCAGCGGGCCTCGCCCTTGAGCCCGGCGGCGGTGGCCCTGCTCGCGGCTTCGGCGATCATGCCGGCGTCCGGGTCGATCCCGACGACCTCGCGGAACAGCCCGGCCAGCGGGATGGCGACGGTCCCGGGTCCGCATCCCGCGTCGAGGAGCCGTCCGTGTCCTTCCGCCGCCAGGACCTCGGCGAGCAGCGACACCAGCCCCGGCGCACAGGGCAGTCGGCCCTGTTCGTAATAGGCGGCCGCGCCTTTGAAGAGGGTCTCGTCCCACGTCCAGTCGTTCATCGGGCGAGGGTCCATCCCGTCGTGAAACCGACCCAGCGGTTTGGTAAGGCGGTCGGGCACAGGCACCGGGAGTCAGGCACTCAGTTGCTGGCGCCGGCCAGGGGCGCCGGCGGCTTCTGCCGTGCTTCCGCGATCACCCGGGCACCCCGGTCCGGTGCGGTGTCGAGGCGAACGAGGACGGCTGGAGCGGCGATCGCGGGGAGCAGGTGGTTGAAGAGGGCCGACATGCGATGGTCGAGGTCGGCCCAGCCCGCAACGGTCTGGGAGACGAACTGCACGCCGATCCACGCACCGAGGAACACCTCGGCGGTCTCTTCGGGCACCACGTGCGGGAGTACCTCACCGCGTTCCTTGGCCTCGGTCAGCACGGCCCCGGTCAGCTCGGCCCAGGCCGGCCAGGCGCTGCCGAAGACATCGCGGCCCTGCAGGTCGGCCGAGAGCCGGACACCGGCGAGCAGCATGGGCTCCTGGGGCAGCCGTTGGGCCAGGGTCATGCCCGCGTCGACCCACTCCTGCAGCTTCAGTTCCCGGGCGAGGTGGTACTCGGTGGTGATCTGCTCCTGCAGCACACCCTGGGCGAGGGCCGCCTTGGAGTCGAAGTGGAAGTACAGAGCGCCCTTGGTCACGCCGGCCCGGTTGAGGATCTCGGCGATGGTCGCCGCCGCGTACCCGCGCTCGGCGAAGACCGCCGCGGCGGCTTCGAGAACAGCACGCCGGGTCCGGACAGCTCGCTCCTGCTGAGCCATGGACCCTCCTCAAGCTGAAAATTAAACCAAACAGCTCGTACCTTACCGCAGGGCATGTCAACGCCACGGTGGAGCGGGACAGTTGCCGTGGACTTGGCACATGCGCCCGACATGCGCCCCGGGAGGACAGACCCCCGCCTTTTGAACGCGTTCAAATTTATGGCTACGCTGTGCGCACCGAACCAAGGGGGCTCGATGAAGGTGGTTCTGCCCGGGGGGACCGGACAGGTGGGCACGATTCTCGAACGGGCGCTGACGGCAGCCGGACACGAGGTGACCGTGCTGACCCGGCGGCCGCAGCGGGAACGGCAGGTCGGGTGGGACGGCGTCACGCTCGGTCGCTGGGCCGAGGTGATCGACGGCAGCGACGTCGTCGTCAATCTGGCCGGACGCAGCGTCTCCTGCCGCTACACGGCCGAGAACCTGCGGGCCATGATGGATTCGCGGGTGGACTCCGCGCGGGTGGTCGGGGACGCGATCGCCGCCGCCGCGCGGCCACCGCGGGTGTGGCTGCAGATGAGCACGGCGACGGTCTACGCCCATCGCTTCGACGCGGCGAACGACGAGGCCACAGGGGTGATCGGCGGCTCGGAGGCCGGAGTACCGGCGTACTGGGCGTACAGCGTCGACATCGCCCGGAACTGGGAGCGTGCGCAGTCCGAGGCGCCGACGCCGGCGACCCGGAAGGTGGCGCTGCGCGCGGCCATGGTGATGAGCCCGGACCGGGGCGGCGTCTTCGACGTGCTGCTGGGTCTCGCCCGGTGCGGGCTGGGCGGGCCGGTCGCCGGCGGGGCGCAGTACGTCTCCTGGATCCACGACGAGGACTTCGTACGCGCCGTGGAGTTCCTGATCGAGCGGGACGACATCGACGGGCCGGTGAACCTCGCCTCCCCCGGCCCACTGCCTCACCGGGAGTTCATGCGGGCGCTGCGCGCGGCCCAGGGCGTCCCCGTGGGGTTGCCGGCCACGCGGTGGATGGCGGAGCTGGGGGCGTTCGCGCTGCGCTCGGACACGGAGTTGCTGCTCAAGAGCCGCCGGGTCGTCCCGGGACGGCTGCGGGAGGCCGGGTTCGACTTCGCGTATCGCGAGTGGCAGCCGGCCGCCGAGGACCTCGTGCGCCGGGCCAGGACGTCCCGGGCGCAACGTCGCGGCCGGGTGGGGGCGCCGGCGCCCGGACGGCGGAGGTGACCCGGTGCCGGGAAACGGCCTCCCGCTCGGCAGACCCGGCCCGGTGGCTGCCCCTGGTCACGGGCGCCGGAGTGGGGCACGGGCCGCCCGGGTGACCCCCAGCAGCACCAGCGCGACGACCTGGATCGCGGCCACCACCGTGATCAGCAGGGGAATCGAGTAGCTGTACAGACCGCCGGTCAGCGCGCCGCCCGCCAGGCTCGCCGTGCCCACCACACCGGCGAACAGGCCGTAGGCGGTCGCGCGCCGTCCGCTCGGTACCAGGTCCGCCACGGTGGCCCGCAGGGTGGACTCCTGGATGCCCATGGCGGCGCCCCAGACCAGTGACCCGGCCACCGCAACGGCGACGGTGTCCGTGAACGCCAGCGCTGCCACGCCGGCCGTGAGCAGGGGCAGGCCGACCAGGACGCTGGGACCGAACCGGTCGTACAGCCACCCCGTGACCAGCGCCGCCACGGCGTCCACGACCATCGCCGCCGCGTACAGCACCGGCACCCACACGGCGGCCAACAGTCCGCGCTCGACCAGGTGGTAGGAGAGGAGACCGAAGGTGGCGAAGCCGGTCGTGGTGACCGCCGTGAATCCGGCGTACGTCCAGAACGCCGGGGGCATCCGCCCGCCCTGGGGCCGCTCCCGGGGCGTCGCGCCGACGGTGGTCTCACGCTCGTACCCCTCGGGGTCCGGCACCCGGGCCCTGAGCCACAGCAGCACCACCAGGACGGCGACACCGGGCAGTGCCAGCACGCCGAGCGCCGGTCCGTAGTCGCCGCCGGTCAGGGCGAGCATCCCGGCCACGAGCAGCGGGCCGACCAGGGCGCCGATCTGGTCCATGGCCTCGTGCACGGCGAAGCCACGGCCCCGCCCGGTCGCCGCCGTCGCGTGCGACAGCAGCGTGTCCTTGGCCGGAGAGCGCACCGCCTTGCCGACGCGCTCCGCGACCACCAGGACACAGGCGGCCCACAGCACCCCGACGACGCCCAGAAGCGGAACCGACGCGACCGTCAGGGCGTACCCGGCGATC
The DNA here is from genome assembly GCF_053598395.1 of Streptomyces sp. NPDC001135. Lineage (NCBI taxonomy): Bacteria > Bacillati > Actinomycetota > Actinomycetes > Kitasatosporales > Streptomycetaceae > Streptomyces > Streptomyces sp. NPDC001135. Next base: position 205,246 of record NZ_JBSFKD010000013.1, read on the forward strand.
GCCAGCCCCCAGAAGCGGCCGGTCCGGTCGGCCAGCGGGCCCGAGACCAGCCGCAGACCCAGCGCTGCGGCCTCTCCCGCACCCGTCACCACCCCGACCACCAGGGCGGATGCGCCCAGCGAGGCCAGCAAGGGGCCCGTGACGGAACGGGCGCCCTCGTAGACGAAGTCCGCGAGCATGCTGACCGTGCCGAACCACACCACGAACCGCCAGGGCCCCATCACCGGCCGCCCCGAGCCCCGACCTCCCTCTCCCGTCCCCATGGCCTCATGGTGCCGTCCCGCTCAGGGCTGCCGGAAGTGGCTCGACCTGCCGCCGACCGCCACCGGGCGGCCCGGCTCTCCGCCCGGCCAAGTGCCTCGGGAGGGCCCCATGCGCGTCGCGATCACCGGGTCCACCGGACTCATCGGCTCCGCCCCCACCCGCTCGCTCCTCGCGGACGGCCACCACGCTTCCCGTCCTCCGTCTGCGTCGGCTGGGAGGCGGCCTGCCGATCCGGCTCGGCGACCGGCACAGGCGTGGGGCACCCGCGTACCGGCCTGGTCGTCTCCGCCGAGCGGGTCGCCTTCGGGCGGCTCCTGCCGCTGTTCCGCCCCGGTGCGGGCGGGCTTCACGTTCACTCACCCGACGGTCGACGAAGCGCTCGACTCGGTGCTGCGAACGGCTCGTTGAGGAGTCCCCGGCTCTCTGCCGGGGCAGGCCGCCGCCCCGGGCGAGCGCGTGCGGGCCCGAGAACCGGCCGGGACGCCCGCTGCGGGAACGTCCGCCGCGCGGGACGATGGCCGTCCGGGCGCCCGCGGCGGGTCCCGGCGGAGTACGGGTGACGAGGAGGACGCCGTGTGCCGACTGTTCGGGCTGATCAGTTCCCCGCTGCGCACGCACGCCACGTTCTGGCTGCTGGACGCCCCCGACAGTCTCAGCGCGCAGAGTCACCGGGAACCCGACGGCACCGGGCTCGGCTACTTCGACGCGGACGGCACACCCGAGGTGCACAAGGCACCGATCGCGGCCTATGAGGACCGCGCCTTCGCCAAGGAGGCCCGGGAGGTCGAGTCGGCGACCTTCCTCGCGCACATCAGGTACGCCTCGACCGGCGGGCTGGACGTACGCAACACACATCCCTTCGAGCAGCGGGGACGGCTGTTCGCCCACAACGGTGTGATCGAGGGACTGGACGAACTCGACCGCCACCTGGACGAGGACCGCGCGCTGGTGCACGGCGACACCGACTCCGAGCGCTTCTTCGCCCTGGTCACACGGGAAACCGCGGCGCACGGCGGCGACGTGTCCGCCGGCCTCGAGTCCGCGGCGCGCTGGGTGGCCGCGAACCTGCCCCTGTTCGCGCTCAACATCGTCCTGGTCACCCCCCGGGAGATGTGGGCGCTGCGCTATCCCGCGACCCACGAGTTGTACGTCCTGCGGCGCCCGGCGGGCGGTCACCAGGGCTCACGGCATCTTGACCACGCCGGCCGGGGCGGTCATCTGCGGGTGCGCTCGGCGCATCTGGGTGAGCGTCCGTCCGTCGTCGTGGCCAGCGAGCGCATGGACGAGAGCCCGCACTGGCGGCTGATGGCGCCCGGCGAGCTGCTCCACGTCGGCCCCGACCTGCGGGTGGACTCCCGGATCGCCCTCGCCGATCCTCCGGCCCACCCCCTCGCCCTGTCCGACCTGCGCCCCGAAGCGGCGGCCTCCCAGCGGCCCGCGTAGCCCGGCGAGCCCCAGTGATCCGGCTCACCGACTCAAGACTTGCGCAAGCCGTAAAATTTCCGTCGTGGAGACTACCGAAGTGACGGGTTGGGAGACCGCCGTGCTCGACGGAGGGCCGGCGGACGGGCTGCGGATGAAGGTCTCCGACCGGCCGCGCGTGATCCAGGTGACCTACCCCTGCCCGGTCGAGGCCGCACCGCCCGGCGGCATACGCGCCGAGGCGGTGTACCTGTACCGCCGCGACTACACCGTCAGCGCCGAGCCGCTGCGATACGGCTTCGACGTCGCCAGCCCCTGAACCGGTCCCCGAACCGCCGGGAGACATCCGACGCGGAGTCCACCGCCGGCGGTCAGGCGTCCGAGTCGGGCCTGCCCCGCGCCGCCTCGTAGGCCTGGGACGGTGTCATCGAGACGCCGTTGAGTTCGACCGTCTTGTAGGGGCTGACCTTGGCGCAGGTCTTGGCCTGGTCGGCGGTGGAGGCGTGGGCGTTGGAAACCGCGGCCCGGGTGTCGGCCGGCGCGGGCGAGGAACTGCCGCCCGGGTAGCCGGTGCCACTGGGCCAGTCGCTGCCGATCACCAGGGTCAGGCCCGTGCCTGTGCCCTGCTTCAGGTGCCCGGAGGACAGACCGAGCGCCTTGGCGACCGTGTTCGCCTCGGCCTTCCGACCGGTGCCGTAGGTGAGCGTGGTGGTGGTTGCGGGGCTCGGCGCGTTGGCCGTGGTCGTGGCGGAGCTGAAGCCCTGGCCGGTCAGGGCGGTCGCGATGTCCGAGGCACGGCCGGTGACCGAGGTGCCGTTCTCGACCGTGACGGCGATCCGCGACGCCGGAACGGCCGGGGCGGTGGCCGTCGCGGTCGCCGAGGCGGCCGCGGACTTCTTGCCGGAGTCCGTGGTCAGCGACTGGTCGTTCGCGATGGTGGAGAACAGGGTCCTGGCCCCCGCGCCCACGACCACCCGGTCCTTGTTGTTCGGGTCCTGGGCGGTCTGCATCGTCGTGAACGTCATCCGTTTCGTCGGCACCTTGTTCACGTCCGACGCGAGCGAGATCAGCTTCTTCACGCTGTCCAGGCCGTCGTCCACGGTCAGCGCCTTGGTGGCGGCGTCGGCCAGGTCGTAGACCGCGCCGGGGTCGGTCAGCGTACCCGCGCTCTTGAAGTTGCGGATCATCGCGCTGAGGAAGATGTGCTGCGAGATCGTACGGCCGAGGTCACTGCCGTCACCGAAACCGTGCCGGGAGCGGACGAACTCCAGCGCCGCGACACCCTTGAGGGTGTGGTTGCCCTTGGACAGCTTCAGGTGCGAGTAGGTGTCGTAGACGTCGTCGCTGACACAGACGGAGACTCCGCCGACCGCGTCGGACATCTTCACGACGCCGGAGAAGTCGAGCTTGACGAAGTGGTCGATCGGGATGCCGGTGAGCTGGTGGACGGTGGCCACCTGGCAGGCGGGACCGTACTGCAGCGCGCTGTTGATCTGGCCGTAGTAACCGGACGTGGACTGGCCCGACTCACTGTCCCTGCAGGCCGGGACCTTGGTCATGGTGTCCCGGGGGATGCTCATCACCGTCGCGTTGGAGCGGTCGGCGGATATGTGCACCACCATCTGCACGTCCGCGTTGCTGCCGGTCTGTACGCCGGTCTTCGAGCAGCCGCCGCCGAGCTTGCAGTCGGCCGCGCTGGTGCGGCCGTCCGAACCCATGACCAGGATGTTGATCGGGGTGCGGCCGAAGGCGTCGGCCCTCTCGGCACCGCCCTTGCCGTCGAGCGCGACGCTGTGGATGTTGCCGTTCAGGTGCTCGTAGAACCACCAGCCGGCGCCGGCCGTGACCACGATGGCGGTCGACAGGCCTATCCCGAGGATCTTCAGCACCCGCCTGCCGCGGCCCGCCGAACGGCCCCGGCGCCCCCGCCTGCCGCCGCCGGAGCGGGCAGCCGCGCGAGCCGCG
>NZ_JBSFKD010000014.1:0-203876 GCF_053598395.1 Streptomyces sp. NPDC001135
GTCTTGGCGACGGTGACCAGGTCACCGCCGCGCAGGGCCCCCGCGCACAGCCGGGTGATGGAGGACTTGCCGCGGATGCCGTTGACCAGCACCCGCTGGGGTATCGCGGCGAGGTTGTCGTAGTGCCTGCGCTGTTCGACCATGCCGGCGACCAGGAGGCCCAGGGAACTGATGAGAAGGACGCTGTAGAGGAAGAGCATGACCTTGCTTCTCGGGGCGGGCTCTTGAGGGGAGCGGCGGCTCAGGCGCTCTGGGACGGGAGTGGCTCAGGTGCTCTGGGACTGGGGCTGGGGCCGCCGCTCGGGGGTGGAGGTGTGGTCGCGCCGCCGCCGTCCCGCCGCGACCAGCTGCTGCCGGACGAGTTCGAGGCTGCGGGCCACGGAGCCCACCTCGTCGTGGTGGACGGGGTAGATCACACTGGTCCGGTCACCCGAGGCGAGTGCCGCCGCCGAGCGGTCGAGGGCGCGCAGCGGACGCAGGACGGCCAGCTCCAGCCAGCCCAGACAGAGCAGCATCGCCGTGAAGGCGAGCAGCCCGGCCAGCTCGGCGTGCCGCTCCGTCTCGTACGCGGCGAGGCGCGTCCAGGACAGCGGCTTGTGGGTGACGATCCGCCAGTGCAGGCCCGCGACGGCCGGTGTCCCGCTCACGTCGGCGTCGGCGGCGAGGGTGGTGCGGCCATGACCCGGCGGTGTGCTGAAGGCGATGAAGCCCTCGTTGGCAGCGATGATCCTGCCCCGCGCGTCGACCAGCCACGACCGGCCGAGGCCCGGGCGGTTCAGGACGCCGTTGAAGGTGTCCGGCCGCAGTTCGGCGAAGAGCTTGCGCCTGCCGTCGCCCACGGCCACCACGGCCGCCGAGACCGGCGTCGTGCCGGAGGTGTTGAGCTGGAGCACGGCGGGTGCACCCGGCTTCACGGACCTGGCGGCGGCGGCGCGGTCGATGCCGTACGGCGCCTCGCCGGAGCGTGTGACGACGTGGCCGCCCGCATCCACGAGGTAGAGGGAGCGCCAGGCTCCGTGGCGGCGCAGCTGCTCGGGGAGTACGGCGGAGATGCCGCCGCGGCTGTCGCCGGCGAGCTGGGCGATCGCGGAGAGGTCGGCGACGTTCTCGTCGAGGGTGCGCCGGACGCGGTCGGCGGCGGCCTGGGCGCGGTGCCGTTGGTCCTGCGCGGCCTGCGCCGGCGCCTGCGTCCGCCCTTCGGCGAAGCTGAGCAGGGGCAGCGCCACGGCCCAGGCCGTGACGAGGGCGGCGCAGCACAGGACGACGATGCGCAGACCGGCGCGGCCGGACGGCGCGGGGGCCGGGCCGGAGGCATCGCTCTCCCCGGAGAGCCGGCGGCGCAGCGACTCCAGCGACCGTCCGATCCGTGCGGCTTCCCCCCACCCGCGCACCGACACCGGACGCTCGACGTCCCCGCCCGCGAGGCGGCGTGCTTCCTGGTGCAGCCGGAGCAGCGGGCGCTGCACATGACGGACCAGCAGCCAGGTGACGAGGAGGCCTGTCGCGAGCAGCACACCCGCCGCCACGGGGCCGATGAGGCTGTTGCCGTGCGCGGCGGTCCCGGCCGGTACCGGAACCGCCGTGGCCACGGAGAGCCCGAGCCCGTGGACGCGGTCGCCGTCGGGCACGGCCGCGCGTCCGATGACGAGATAGCCCCGGCCCGCGCGGCGCAGGTCGACCTTTCCGTCCTCGACTGCCGTACGCAGGGCGGCATGGGTGGCGTTCTTGCCGACGGCGGCGATGATGTGGCCGCCGCTGTCGGTGACGAAGGTGGAGCGGGCGTCCTGCTCGCTCGGCAGGCGCAGTGTCGCGGACGAGACGACCAGCCGGCTCTTGCCCGCGGCTCCGTCGAGAGAGGCGAAGGACAGCAACCGGGGAGCGCCGGAACGACCGGCGACGAGCCGGGGCCGCAGTCCACCGCTGCCACGGCCGGCCGCGGTGAGTCCGTCGAGCGGCACGGCCTCTCCGCGCGCGGCGAGCAGCCGGCCCGAGCCGGTGTCCACGACGGCGAGCCCGCGCCACTTGGAGTAGACGTTCGTCAGGGACGTCAGGATCGCGTCAGGGCTTTTCCGGCTGCCACCGCCGAGCAGCCCGACGGCATCGTGCAGATCCTGTGCGCTCTGTTCCAGGGACGCTCCCAGGGAAAGCGCGGAATCGGTCGCGATATCCCTCTGGGACTCGGAGACGGCGCGGGACACGTCATGGTCCTGAGAATTCCCGACAGTAAATATGGTCAGGGCGCAAACGGCCGCCAAGAGGCTCGGTAACAGGGCTATGGGCGGGCGGACACCACCGAGCAGCGGCATGTCGGCGCGCCGGCGTCGCACCTTGTGGGGGTGAGGGGCAGGCTTCTCTGCCTGCATGAGAACACTCCTGAACAGTCAGAACGCAGCTTGCATGGAGATGCCGGCGGTGTCCGCGACCGCCCCGGGGGCGACGTTCGCAACCACAGCTGCAGGCGACCTCCAAGACGGGGGAAGCCATGAGCGGGTTCCTCGACTACCGCAAATTTCCCGTCAGTTGAGCCTGTGACGGGTGCCACATGATCTGACCGCAACCCGTGTCGGCGCCCGCTTCTCATACAGAGGTGAACCGCGAATTCACGAACGAGCCCTCCAGCCCGATTCCCGGCGCGGCGAAACCACGCTGATTACGCACGCGCACTCGTCGAGAGCCGCTACCCGCCCGCTCGCCGGCGAACTTCCGGCCGACCCAGAGGTTGTCGGCCGGGCGGTCCGCGCGGGCGAAGCCGTGCCGGGCGCCCGGGTAGGTCACCAGAAGGGCGTTCGTCGTCGGGCGGTGCGGACGTGGCCGGAGCGGGGTCAGCTCGCCCGCATTCCCCACAGCCCCTTCGTCATCGCCGTCGCGCCGCCCGCCAGGGACAGCAGGAGGACCAGGTGGCGGGCCCGGCGTTCGGGGAGGCGGCCGGCGACGGCGTGGCCGATCACCGCGCCGGTCGTCAGCGCGACGCAGACGGCCGCCCACTGCAGGCCGGTCAGGCTGGGCGTGCCGTTCGCGGCGACCGAGAACGCGTTGACGGCGACGCCGTAGAACTGGGCGTTGGGCACGAACTCCCGTACCGTCCAGCTGGCGTTGAGGGCGTAGAGGGACACCGGCGGGCCGCCCACGCCGGCCGCCGCGTTCATGAAGCCGCCCAGGGCGCCGGCCGTCACCGCTCCCTTGCCGCCCCGCAGGGCCGCCACCCGGGTGCCGCGCATCACCAGCAGGACGGCCGCCGTCACCAGGCCGCCCATCACCAGCAGCAGGACCGGGCGCGGGAGCTGGCGGGTCATCCAGGCGCCCGCCGGGACCGTGCAGGCCGCTGCCAGGCACAGCGGCACCATCGCCGCCGGCCGGACGCGGCGCCAGCCGCCCGCGAGGCCCACGACGCTGATGGCCCCGGCGGCGCAGTTGGCGAGCACCACCCCGTCGGCGGGGCCGAGCAGCAGTACCAGCGCCGGTACGGCGACCAGCGCGAAGCCCATGCCGGTCAGCCACTGCACGCATCCGCCGAGCAGGACGATCCCGGCGAGCAGCGCTTCCGTCATGTCATGCCCCCCTCATGGCCGTGCACGCTAGCGGTGCTCGCTGTGACCCGGGGCACTTTCCGCGTGGTCCCCGGTGCGGTGGGCAAGAGCCCTTCCGGAGCGACCGGCCGACGTCTCACCATGCGGGAGCACGGTGGTGGAATTCGGGCGCTCGTTAGACTGAGCCGACACAAACGAACCGAGCGAGGAGCGCACGTGGGCCTTGTCGTGCAGAAGTACGGAGGCTCCTCCGTAGCCGATGCCGAAGGCATCAAGCGCGTCGCCAAGCGGATCGTGGAAGCGAAGAAGAACGGCAACCAGGTTGTCGTCGTCGTTTCCGCGATGGGCGACACGACGGACGAGCTGATCGATCTCGCCGAGCGGGTTTCTCCGATGCCTGCCGGGCGGGAATTCGACATGCTGCTGACCGCCGGAGAGCGGATCTCCATGGCCCTGCTGGCGATGGCGATCAAAAACCTGGGTCACGAGGCCCAGTCCTTCACCGGCAGCCAGGCCGGCGTCATCACCGACTCGGTCCACAACAAAGCACGGATCATCGACGTCACGCCGGGCCGGATCCGCGAGTCCCTGGACAAGGGCAACATCGCGATCGTCGCCGGTTTCCAGGGCGTCAGCCAGGACAAGAAGGACATCACCACCCTGGGGCGCGGTGGGTCCGACACCACGGCCGTGGCGCTCGCCGCCGCGCTCGACGCCGAGGTCTGCGAGATCTACACCGACGTCGACGGCGTGTTCACCGCCGACCCGCGCGTCGTGAAGAAGGCGAAGAAGATCGACTGGATCTCCTTCGAGGACATGCTGGAGCTCGCGGCCTCCGGCTCCAAGGTGCTGCTCCACCGCTGTGTGGAGTACGCCCGCCGCTACAACATCCCGATCCACGTGCGGTCGTCCTTCAGCGGACTGCAGGGCACCTGGGTCAGCAGTGAGCCGATTGGGGACAAGCAGGTGGAGCAGGCCATCATCTCCGGTGTCGCGCACGACACCTCCGAGGCCAAGATCACGGTCGTCGGCGTGCCGGACAAGCCGGGTGAGGCCGCCGCGATCTTCCGGGCCATCGCCGACGCCGAGATCAACATCGACATGGTCGTGCAGAACGTGTCCGCCGCCTCCACCGGCCTGACGGACATCTCCTTCACGCTGCCGAAGACCGAGGGTCGCAAGGCCATCGACGCGCTGGAGAAGAGCCGCTCCGGCATCGGCTTCGAGTCGCTGCGCTACGACGACCAGATCGGCAAGATCTCGCTGGTCGGCGCCGGTATGAAGACCAACCCGGGCGTCACCGCCTCCTTCTTCGAGGCGCTGAGCGACGCGGGCGTGAACATCGAGCTGATCTCGACCTCCGAGATCCGTATCTCGGTCGTCACCCGCAAGGACGACGTGCCGGAGGCCGTCCGTGCCGTGCACACCGCTTTCGGGCTCGACTCCGACACCGACGAGGCCGTCGTCTACGGCGGCACCGGCCGGTGAGCGCGGGTACCGGCCGATGACCGGCAAGCCGACGCTCGCGGTCGTGGGAGCGACCGGGGCCGTCGGCGCGGTCATGCTCCAGATCCTGTCGCAGCGTGCGGACATCTGGGGCGAGATCCGCCTGATCGCCTCCCCGCGCTCGGCCGGCCGCAAGCTGGCCGTGCGCGGCGAGGAGGTCGAGGTGGCGGCCCTGAGCGAAGAGGCCTTCGACGGGGTCGACGTCGCGATGTTCGACGTCCCCGACGAGGTCGCCGCCGAGTGGGCGCCGATCGCCGCCGCGCGCGGTGCGGTCGTCGTCGACAACTCCGCCGCCTTCCGGCTGGACCCCGAGGTGCCGCTCGTCGTACCCGAGGTCAATCCGCACGCCGTACGGACCCGGCCGCGCGGGATCGTCGCCAACCCCAACTGCACGACCCTGACGATGATCGTCGCCCTGGGCGCGCTGCACGCCGAGTTCGGGCTGCGCGAGCTGGTGGTGTCGTCGTACCAGGCGGTGAGCGGGGCCGGACGGGCCGGTGTGGAGACCCTCAGGGCGCAGCTGTCCCTGGTGGCCGGGACCGAGCTGGGGACCAAGCCCGGCGACGTACGGCGGGCCGTCGGCGAGGACACCGGGCCGTTCCCGGACCCGGTCGCGCTGAACGTCGTCCCCTGGGCCGGGTCGCTGCGGGAGGACGGCTGGTCGTCGGAGGAGATGAAGGTCCGCGACGAGGCCCGCAAGATCCTCGGGCTGCCGCAGCTGCCGGTCGCCGTGACCTGTGTGCGCGTCCCGGTGATCACCACCCACTCGCTGACCGTGCACGCCCGCTTCCAGGGTGAGGTGACGGTCGACCGGGCCCGGGAGATCCTCGCGACGGCGCCCGGTGTGGTGCTGTGCGACGACCCGGCCGCCGGCGAGTTCCCCACCCCCGCCGACGTCGTGGGCACCGACCCGACCTGGGTGGGCCGGCTGCGGCGGGCCCTGGACGATCCGACCGCGCTCGAGCTCTTCGTGTGCGGCGACAACCTCCGCAAGGGAGCCGCGCTGAACACCGCGCAGATCGCGGAGCTGGTCGCCGCGGAGTGGGACGACCGGCCCTAGGACCGTCAAGGGCCGGTTTGTAGGATCTGTGTAAGAAGTGTGGTCAGAAGCATGGTCCGAACCACTTGAAACCATTGCTCAGGGCAACAGAGGATTTCCCTCCCCGTCCCCGCAACCTCGCGGCGGACGGGGAGCGTCTTTGCGGTCACTCTTCGGGTGTGGGGACGCCGTGACCGGGTCGGGTGTGGGGACCCGTCTATATCGGATATAAGGGAAGAGCGGGACGCATGACGGCACTTGAGGCACGGCCGGTTGTCGCACATGTGACGCCCGGCACGTACAACCCTGGCGGGGGCGGACGTGTCCAACTGGCGTGGCAGAGGTACTCGAACTCAGTGCGGCCCGCGGCACGGCGGCTCTCCGGCCGCCCCGTGCGGCGCTCCGGCCCCGCACGCCCGGCGGCATGCCGGTGATCGCGCCCATGCCCGCAGCGCGGCCCGCCCGCATACCCAGTCAGCGTGACGGCGCCGAGGAGACCGCGGCCACCACCGCGACCGAGGCCGCCGGTACCACCGTCGACCACCTCACCGAGACCTACCGGGCGCACTACCGCTCGCTGCTCGGCCTCGCCGCGCTGCTCCTCGACGACACCGCCTCCTGCGAGGACGTCGTCCAGGAGGCCTTCATCCGCGTGCACTCGGCCCGCAAGCGCGTCCGCGACCCCGAGAAGACCCTCGCGTACCTCCGCCAGACGGTCGTCAACCTCTCCCGCTCGACCCTGCGCCGCCGCATCCTCGGCCTGAAGCTGCTCTCCAAGCCGATGCCGGACATGGCGAGCGCGGAGGAGGGCGCCTACGACCAGCTGGAGCGCCGCGACCTCATCAAGGCGATGAAGGGCCTGCAGCGCCGCCAGCGCGAGGTCCTGGTCCTGCGCTACTTCGCGGACATGACCGAGGCCCAGGTCGCCGAGTCCCTCGGGATCTCCCTGGGTTCGGTGAAGGCGTACGGGTCGCGGGGCATCGCCGCGCTGCGGGTGGCCATGGAGGCACCGGCATGAGCGAGCGAGCCGAAGGGGGCGATTCCGATGAACGCCACTCCCACGAACGTCACGAGCCCTTCGCCTGGCACGAACCGACGAAGCGGGACGAGCAAGAGCACACGCAATCGCACGCTGGGAACAGAACTGTGAACCACGGCCCCGACGAGAAGGGCCCCGAGGGCCGCCGCCAGGGTCCCGCCGGGTCCGAAGCGGACCGGCCCGAAGCGGAATCGGACGGGCTCGGTGCGGACGAGCTGGCGTTGCGCCGGATGCTGCACTCCGCCGTCGACGACATCGAGCCGCGCGTCGGCACGCTGGACCATCTGCGCCGGGCCGTCCCCGCGCGGCGGGCCCGCAAGCGGCACGCCGCCGTCGGCATGGCCGCCGCGGCCCTGTTCATCGGCACCGCGATCCCCGCGCTCGTCCACGTCTCCCACTCCAGCGACACCGACTACGACACCGCCATGGCCGGCCAGTCCACCCAGGCCCAGGGCGGCAGCGGGCACAGCAAGGACGAGGGCGGCGGCGACAAGGGCTCCCAGACGGGCACCGGCAGCGCGAGCGCCCAGCCCGGCAGGGAGTCCGGCAAGCCCGGTGAGAAGGGCAAGCCCGGCGGCGGCACCACCGGTTCGACCGGCGGAGCCAACCCGTCCGCCACCCTCACCGCGGGCGGCCTGCCCCCGTGCTCGGCGGCCCAGCTGGGCTCCGCCACCGGCACCGCCGACGTCCCCAACTCCGCGGGCGTGGTCTACGGCACGTTCCGCGTCGTCAACACCTCCTCCGCCCCCTGTACCGTCGCCGGTGCGGGCACCATCACCCCCACCGCGGTGGGCGCGGCCGACCAGGCCAAGATCGGCACCGCCCGGCACACGGCCGGGGACGCGGCGACCGAACTGCCCGACCCCTCGCTCGAGGTCACCGGGCTGCTCCTGCAGCCGGGCGCGGCCTACGAGGAGAAGTTCGCCTTCGTGCCCTCGGAGACCTGCCCCACCACCGGCGGCGACAACACCACCACCACCGGCGGCTCGGACTCGGGCCAGCCGTCGCCGGACCCGACCCCCACCCAGGACGCGAACGCCTCCGGCGGCTCGGCCGACAGCGGGGGCGCGGGGGGTACCACGACCCAGCTGACGACCGAGGACGGTACGGCGGACGGGAGCGTGCAGATCACCCACACCGCGCAGGGCGGCTCACCCACGGCCACGGCGACGGTGACCGGGCAGTGCGCGGGGACCGTGATCTACACCGGGGTACTGGCGGGTGCGTAGCGCCCTCGTCGTGCGGGCCGGCGTCCGTGCGAACCCGCACCCGGCCCCCACCGGTGCCGGTCAGCCGCTCACCACGGGCGCCGGGGTCTCCTCCACCGCCAGGCCCAGCGCGGCGTCCCGCGCGGCCTCGGCCTCCCGCCGCAGCAGCCGGAACCACATGAAGACCACGAAGCCGGCGAAGACGAACCACTCCCCGGTGTAGCCCAGGTTCTGGAACGCCTTGAGATCCAGCCCGGTACCGTCCGGCGCCGTCGCCGGCACGGCCGTCATCCCGGGACCGGCCCGGTCGAGGGTGACCCAGGCGTCGTACAGCCGGTCCGGCACCAGGTTCACCAGCGACGCCGAGCTGATCGCCGCCGTCTGTCCCGCCGGCAGCCCGCCCTGTGCGCTGACGCCGTTGTCCCCGGGCGTCTCGGACGCCTGCAGCGCGCCGGTGACGGTGACCTCACCGCGCGGCGGCGCGGGCGCCTTCCCCGCGTCCGCCCTGCCCGGCAGCCAGCCCCGCACCACCGGCAGGGACTTGCCGGAGCCGGTGCGCAGCAGGGTGAGGACGTAGAAACCGTTCTTGCCGTCCAGCTGCCGGCCGGGCACCAGCAGCTGCTTGCCGTAGTGCCCGCTCGCGGTGACCCGGCGGCCCGAGGTGGCCTTGTCGACGGGCAGCATCGCCTCCAGCGGGCGCGCGGCCTCCCGCCGGCCGGTCGAGGCCTGTTCGGTCGCGGCCCGGTGGTCCTGGACGCGCCCCTCGAACCGGCTCAGCTGCCAGGACCCCATGAAGACGCAGAACGGGATGGCGAGCAGCACGAAGACGTTGATGCCCCACCAGCGGGGTGTCAGCAGAAACCGGTACACGCCCCCCACGGTACGGCGCCCGGGCCGCGTCCCCGTCCGCGGGTCAGCCCTTGGTGGCCCGGAGCGAGTAGATCAGCGGGACGCGCGGGTGGTCCGCCGGGAAGCGGTGGTAGCCGTCCCGGACTTCGAAGTTCCCGAAGCGCGGGAAGACCGACACGTCGTGTTCGTGCAGGAATTCGATGCGCAGCCCGGTCGCGGCGAGTGCGGAGACGACGTCGCCGAGGGTGTGCTGCCACTGCACACTGCGGTTGTGGACGGTCGCGGCGTCCGGGTCGGCGTAGGTGCCGGGCTCGTCCCACACCTGCCCGTCGCGGGCGAAGTAGTCGCGCACGATCCGCGTGCCGGTCGCGTCGTCCAGGGCGTCGGTGATCGGGTGGAACTCGGCCAGGTACAGGAAGCCGCCGGTCGCGACGAGCGAGGCGGCCGTCTCGGCCCAGCGGCGGATGTCGGGCAGCCAGCACAGTGCGCCGAGCCCGGTGTAGACGATGTCGTACGACGCCTCGGGCACCGCCCGGGCCGCGTCGTACACGTCGCTGGTGACGAAGGCGGCGCGCTCCGGGCCGTGGCCGAGGTCGGCGGCGAGGGAGCGGGCGGCCTCCACGGCCGGGGCGGAGAAGTCCAGGCCCACGACGCGGGCGGCGCCGCGCCGCGCCCAGGAGAGGGTGTCGGTGCCGATGTGGCACTGCAGGTGCAGCAGCGTCTTCCCCGTGACGTCCCCGACCTCCTCCGTCTCGAAGTCCCGCAGGACGTCCGGGTGGGCCCGGAAGCCGTCGAGGTCGTAGAACCCGCCGGCGACGTGGACCGGAACCCGTTCGTCCCACATGGCCTGGTTGGTCTCGCGCCAGCCCTCGGGGACGGAACCTTCGGGGACGGAGCCCTCGGGGACGGGCGAGGTGGTGGTGGGAACGCTCATGATCGGAAAGTTATCCACAGGCTGGGCGCACCCGCCACCCAATTGTCGGCGCGGCCAGGCACTATGGGCGCATGACTGGGGCCATGAGTGAGAGCAAGGAGCCGGGTGCGCGGGACGCGGCCGGCATGCCGGACTGGGAGAAGCGCTTCCGGGCGCCGCGGGTGTCACTGCCCGACTGGGCGGAGGACGCGCCGGACCGCTCCCTGTTCGTGTCGAACGCGACGGGCACGTACGAGCTGTACGCCTGGGACCGTGCGACGGGCGAGCAGCGTCAGGCGACGTTCCGGCCGAACGGCACGACGGACGGTGTGCTCTCCCCGGACGGCGCCTGGATCTGGTGGTTCGACGACAAGGACGGCGACGAGTTCGGCATCTGGCGCCGCCAGCCCTTCGGCGGAGGGGCCGACGAGCCCGCCGTCCCGGGCCTCGCACCCTCCTACCCGGCCGGTCTCGCCCTGGCCCGCGACGGCCGCACCGCGGTCGTCGGCCGCTCCACGGACGAGGACGGCACGACGCTCCACCTCGCCCGCGAGGGGGCGGACCCGGTGGAGATCTACCGGCACCGCGAGTCGGCGGGCGTCGGCGACCTCTCGCACGACGGCTCCATGATCGCCGTCGAGCACACCGAGCACGGTGACGCCATGCACGCGGCGCTGCGTGTGCTCCGCCCGGACGGCACGCCGGTGGCCGAGCTGGACGACACCAGGGGCGGCACCGAGGAACTGGGCCTGGAGGTGCTGGGCTTCGCACCGGTCGACGGCGACACCCGCCTGCTCATCGGCCATCAGCGCCGGGGCCGCTGGGAGCCGATGGTGTGGGACGTGGCGACGGGCGAGGAGACCGACCTCGCCCTGGACCTCCCCGGCGACGTCGGCGCGGAGTGGTACCCGGACGGCTCGGCCCTGCTCATCGCCCACGGCTTCGAGGCCCGCAGCGAACTGTTCCGCTACGACCTGGCGAGCCGTGAGCTGACCCGCATCCCCACCCCGCCCGGCACGGTCTCCGGCGCGACGGCCCGCCCGGACGGCAGCGTGGAGTACCTGTGGTCGTCGGCGGCCGAACCCCCGGCGGTGCGGTCCACCTCCGGTGGTGTGGTGCTGGATCCCCCCGGCATGGCCTGCCCGCCGTCGGTGCCGGTGGAGGACGCGTGGGTGGAGGGCCCCGGCGGGCGCATCCACGCACTGATCCAGAAGCCGGCGGGTGCGAGCGGCCCCCTGCCGACGGTCTTCGACCTGCACGGCGGCCCGACCTGGCACGACAGCGACTCCTTCGCCGCGGGCCCGGCCGCCTGGGTCGACCAGGGCTACGCCGTGATCCGCATCAACTACCGCGGCTCCACCGGCTACGGCCGCGCCTGGACCGACGCCCTCAAGCACCGGGTCGGCCTGATCGAGCTGGAGGACGTCGCCGCGGTCCGGGACTGGGCGGTGTCCTCGGGTCTCGCCGATCCGGCCCGCCTGATCCTCACCGGCGCCTCCTGGGGCGGCTATCTCACCCTGCTCGGCCTCGGCACCCAGCCCGAGGCGTGGACACTGGGGATCGCGGTCGTGCCCGTCGCGGACTACGTCACCGCGTACCACGACGAGATGGAGGCCCTGAAGGCCATGGACCGCACCCTGCTGGGCGGCACCCCGGAGGAGGTCCCCGAGCGTTTCGAGGCGTCGTCCCCGCTGACCTACGTCGACGAGGTCAAGGCCCCGGTCTACATCTCGGCGGGCGTCAACGACCCGCGCTGCCCGATCCGTCAGATCGACAACTACGTCAAGCGCCTGGAGGCGAGAGGCGCGACCCACGAGGTGTACCGCTACGACGCCGGGCACGGCTCCCTGGTGGTGGACGAGCGGATCAGGCAGGTGGGACTGGAGATGGACTTCGCGAAGCGGTGGCTGGGTGCTTCCTGAGTGAACCAGCCGGGTGGGCGGGTGGGAGGCCGTGCGGTCACCGCAACTCCGCCAGGCCTCTCCGGGTCGCGGCCACCACCACCCGGTCCCCCTTCTCCAGCACATGGCCGGGCGCCGTGTCCGCCCGGCCCTCCAGCGCCAGGACCCGCCAGGACCCGGCCCGGAAGGCGTCCCCTACCGTCCGGCCCTCCAGCTGGGGATGCCCGGCGACGTCGACCGCGGCGAACAGCAGCACCCTGCGCTCCACCGCGACAGCGCCGAGCACCTGCCGCCCGAGCATCGCCCCGGCGAACGCGGGCGCGGCCAGATGCGTGACGCTCCGGCTCCGGGTCAGCGCATGCGGGTAGGCGGCCCGCAGGGTGCGGTACACGGCGGTGGCGAAGTCGTCGTCGTACAGCCGCAGCACCACCCGCAGATCGGGCCGTACGGACCGCGCGTACAGCACGGCCTCCAGGTTCGTGGTGTCCGCGCTGGTCACGGCGAGCAGCGCGTACGCCCGGTGGATCTTGGCGGACTCCAGCACCCCTTCCTGGGTGACGTCCCCGAACACCACCGGCACCCGCAGCCGCCGCGCGGTCGCAAGGCCCCGCGCCTCCGGGTCGGACTCGACGCACACGACGGGGATGTTCAGTTCCCGCAGCCGGGTCAGCACCCGGGTGCCGATCTTGCCGAGCCCGAGCAGCACCACATGCCCGCCGAGTCCACGCGGCGGTTTGCGCAGGGCGGAAGCGGTGCGGAAGGTGCCCAGCGCCTCCAGCACGGCGGCCAGCAGCACCGGAAGCAGCAGCAACCCGACGAGCCCGGAGAGGAGTTGGAGGATCTGCCGGCCCAACGGGGCCCCGATGGCGGGGTTGTCGATCGCGAACAGGTCGAGCAGGGTGTAGTAGAAGGCACGCAGCGGATGGATCCCCGGCGTGACCACCCACAGGGCGACGGCGAGCGCGACCACGCACGCCGTCGCGCCCGCCAGCGACCACCGCAGCCGCCGGGAGAACAGCGAGGCGAGCGGCGGTACGCCGCCGCGACCGGGCGCGGACGGCTCCCCGCCGCCCGCCGACGACACCTGTTCCAGCACCACGGCCGGCCGCCCGCCGGCCTGCCGTACCTCGTCGTCGTCCGGCAGCAGCCGCGGCTCCTGCTCCCCGCCGCCCTCGGGCCCGTCCCCGCCGGCGGCGTCCGTGCCCGCCGGGGAGAGCAGGGCGAGCGTGCACAGCCCGGATCCGGCCGACGGCCGTTCGACGGCGCGCAGCAGCAGCCCCTCGGTCTGCACGACCTTGCTGGTGCCGGCGACGGCGGTGGCGGCCAGTGCGGGTGCGGCGGTGTCGGCGTCGGACAGCACGGTGGTGGACGCGTCCGAGCCGCCCTCACCGTTGCCGGCGGCCAGCGCGGCAGCCTGGTCGAGGAGTTCCTCGATGTGCTGACCGAGCCGGCGGTTGTAGAGCCGCAGGACGAGCCGCAGCCGGGGGTTGAGCCGACGGGCGGTCAGCGCGGCCCGGATGTTGGTCTCGTCGTCGTCGAAGACGAGGGCGAGTGCGGCGGCCCGTTCGACTCCGGCCTCGGCGAGCACGGCCTCGGTGACCTCGACGGCCTCCAACACCCGTGCGCCCTCACCCCCGTTGCCGCCGCTGCCCGCGCCGCCGGTGCCCGTGGGCGTCGCGGTGTGTGCGGATCCGGCGCCGCCGCGGCCGACGGCGGCGCTCACCACGCGGTCGAACAGCGCGGCCGACGCGGAGCGGGACCGTCCGACCACCGGAGGTCTGGCGGTGCGCTCGTTCGGCGGCACCACGAGGGTGACCTGCTCGCCGTAGACCCCGCGCAACTCGGCGGCCAGCCGGTGCGCGAGCCCGTCGTCACCGCACACCACCATGTGCGCCGGCGGGGCACCGGGCCCCCCTTGATACGGAACGCTCGCCACAAGGGGAAAGAGTGCCCCAAGGACACGGGTGGTTCCAGCCGCCCCCTGAACGCCCGCGTTCCGCCCCGCGTACTGAGGGGGAGGGAGCCAGCACAGCCGGAGGTATCCACCCGTGGCCATCACCGAAGACGCGCCGCCCGGCGCGGACGTCGCCCCCGCCGACGTCGCCCCCGGCCGGGACGGCCACCGCCTCAGCTCCCCCCTCGTACTGACGCTGGCACTGCTGCTGGCGGTGCTCGCCCAGTCCCCGATCCGCGGGCTCCTCGGCACCCCGGCGATGCAGAGCTGGATGACGGTGTTCGTCGCGGTGACCGTGCAGGCGCTGCCCTTCCTGGTGCTCGGCGTGCTGCTGTCGGCGGCGCTCGCGGTGTTCGTGCCGCCGTCGTTCTTCGCCCGCGCCCTCCCGCGCCGCCCCGCCCTCGCCGTGCCCGTCGCCGGGATCGCCGGAGCGGTCCTGCCGGGCTGCGAGTGCGCGTCGGTACCGGTCGCCGGGGCGCTGGTGCGCAGGGGCGTGACCCCGGCCGCCGCCCTCGCCTTCCTCCTCTCCGCCCCCGCCATCAACCCGATCGTGCTGACCGCCACCGCCGTCGCCTTCCCACGGAACCCGGAGATGGTGCTCGGCCGGTTCCTGGCGAGCCTGCTGGTGGCGTGCGTGATGGGCTGGCTGTGGCAGCGGCTGGGCCGCACCGACTGGCTGCGCCCGCCGGCCCACGGCGCGCACGAGGGCGCGACGAAGGGGGAGGCGTTCTGGAACTCGGTGCGGCACGACACCATGCACGCCGGCGGGTTCCTGGTGCTGGGCGCGATGGCGGCGGCCACGCTGAAGGCGGCGGTCCCGGCGGACTGGCTGCGCACGGCGGCCGGAAACCCCGTCTTCTCCGTGCTCGCCCTCGCCGTCCTGGCCGTACTGCTGTCCATCTGCTCGGAGGCGGACGCGTTCGTCGCGGCCTCCCTCACCCAGTTCTCTCCGACGGCCAAGCTGGTGTTCCTGGTGGTGGGGCCGATGATCGACCTCAAGCTGTTCGCGATGCAGGCCGGCACCTTCGGCCGTACCTTCGCCCTCCGCTTCGCCCCCGCCACCTTCGCGCTGGCCGTCGCGGGCGCCGCACTGACCTCGGCGGTGCTGCTGTGAACCGCCAGGCCCAGGCCGCCGTCCTGTTCCTGCTCGGCGCCGCCCTGCTGCACGCGGGCAGTACCGGCCTCTACCTCCGTTACGTCAAGGAAGGCCTGCGCCCGCTGCTGCTGGCCTCGGGCGTGGTCCTCGTGCTGGCCGCGGTGGCGACGGTCTGGTACGAGCGCCGGCGCGCCAAGTCCGCCACCGAGGAGCACGGTCACCCCGAACCCCGGATCTCCTGGCTCCTGTTGCTCCCTCTCCTGGCCCTCATCCTCATCGCCCCGCCCGCCCTGGGCTCCTACAGCGCCGTGCGCTCCGGTACGGCCCTGCAGAAGCCGTACGCCCTCGGCCCGCTGCCCGGTGGCGACCCGGTGCCGCTCTCCGTGGTCGACTACGCCTCCCGCGCGGCCTACGGCCACGGCCGCTCCCTGCACGGCCGCCCGGTCCGCGTCACCGGCTTCCTCGCCCTGGACCGCTCGGGCGCGCCGTACCTGGTCCGCATGGCCCTCAACTGCTGTGCGGCGGACGCCCAGCCGGTGAAGATCGCCCTGACCGGCACCCTGCCGCCGGTGCTGCGGCCGGACGCCTGGCTGGAGGTCACCGGCACCTACAGTCCCCGCCTGAGCCGCGACCCCGTCAACGACGGTCCCATCCCCTATCTGAAGGTCACCTCGGCGAAGCCGGTGCCGGTGCCGCACGACCCGTATGACGAGACCTGGAACAACTGACCCGCGGAACGTTGCCGGGTTCCGTACAGGACCGGCCGGGCCGGCGCGGGAAGAATCCCGGGCATGAACAGCAGGTTCGGTGGTGCGGCGGTGTGTGCGCTGCTGTTGGTGTGCGCGGGAGTGGCCGCCTGGTTCGTGCCGGCGGTCACCGAGGACGAGCGGGCGTGGCACGCGGCGCGGCCCTGTGCGGCCGGGGCGGGCGGGGACGACTGTCTGAGGACCGTCCCGGCCGTGATCGAGCGGACGGAACCGCACCAGCCGAAGAAGAGCAGCTACCTGTACTTCACCGGCGGACGGCCGACGGCCGGGCTGGAGGTGTCGTTCGAGGCCGCCGAGTCGTTCGAGGCCGGTGACCGGGTCGAGCTGACCTACTGGCGGGGGCGGGTGATGACGGTCTCCGGGAGGCACTACGTCTGGCACGAGCACGTGGTCACCGGGGGCAGCCTGGCCGTCCTCGCCGCCGGGCTCGCGCTGGGCGCCGGGTACCCGGGGGCGCGGCTGCTGGTGCGGCTGCGCGGGCGCCGACGGCCGCGGGACGAGGTGCCGCCGTCGTCGCTGCCGTTCCTCGTCCCCGTCACCGGCACCGCCGTATGGCTGCTGCCGCTGTGCCACCGGTATCCCACGTCGCTGTTCGGGTCCACGGCGGCGGTCACCTGGTGGGCCGTCGGCGCGGTCGTCAGCCTCGGGCTGTCCGGCTGGGCCTGGCGGGCGACCCGCGTCCGTGTGCCCGGCGAGGCCGCCGTACGTGAACCCGCCGGTGCGGAGGACGTGTTCGTGCGGGCGCGGTTCCTGGAGCCCACCGCGTACAACCCGCACCTCTTCGGCACCCACATCGTCCTCGGAGCCGACGGGCCCGCCGTGACGCCCCACTCCGGGCCGGGCCGCTTCGGGGCGAGGACGATCCCCGCCGAGCGGCTGACCGTGAAGTCGGTACGGCGGGCCCGGGGAGAGGAGGGGGAGCTCGTTCCGCACAGCTGGCACATCGCCGAACTCGACGACGGGGGGCGGCCGGTGCGGCTGGCTGCCGATCCGGCCGACCTCGCGTTGGTGCTGCGTTCGCTGTCCGCGGTGCGCGGTTGAGGGGCGCCTAGGGGGTTTCCTTCAGGTCGAACCGCTCCAGATCCCGCAGCCACGCCTGGGCGGTGCCGTCCGAAGGAGCCCGCCAGTCACCGCGCGGTGACAGCGAACCGCCTGCCGAGACCTTCGGGCCGTTCGGCATGGCGGAGCGCTTGAACTGGGAGAACGCGAAGAAGCGGCGGATGAAGACCTCCAGCCAGTGGCGGATCTGGGTGAGGTCGTAGGAGCCCCGGTCGGCCTCCGGGAAGCCGGGGGGCCAGGCGCCGGCCTCCCGGTCGTGCCAGGCGTGCCAGGCGAGGAAGGCGATCTTCGACGGGCGGAAGCCGTAGCGCAGGACGTGGAAGAGGGTGAAGTCGTGCAGCGCGTACGGGCCGATCTTCGACTCGGTGGACTGCATCTCCTCACCGGGGACGAGTTCGGGGCTGATCTCCGTGTCCAGGATCGCGGCCAGGATCTTGCCGGTCTCCTCGTCGAACTGCTCGCTGCTGATGACCCAGCGGATCAGGTGCTGGATCAGCGTCTTCGGCACGCCGGAGTTGACGTTGTAGTGGCTCATCTGGTCGCCGACGCCGTACGTGGACCAGCCGAGCGCCAGCTCGGAGAGGTCACCGGTGCCGAGCACGATGCCGCCGCGCTGGTTGGCCAGCCGGAACAGGTAGTCGGTGCGCAGGCCCGCCTGGACGTTCTCGAAGGTGACGTCGTACGCCGGCTCGCCGGAGGCGAAGGGGTGGCCGATCTCCTTGAGCATCAGACGGGCGGTCGGCGTGATGTCCAGCTCGGCCGCGGTGACACCGAGGGCCCGCATCAGCCGGTGGGCGTTGTCCTTGGTGTGGTCGCTGGTGGCGAAGCCGGGCAGGGTGAAGGCGAGGATGTCGCCGCGCGGGCGGCCGGCGCGGTCCATGGCGCGGGCGGCGACGATCAGCGCGTGCGTGGAGTCCAGGCCGCCGGAGACGCCGATGACGACCTTGGGGCCGCCGATGGACGCGAGACGCTGCTGCAACCCCGCGACCTGGATGTTGTACGCCTCGTAGCAGTCCAGGGCGAGGCGCTCGGCGTCGGCGGGCACGAAGGGGAAGCGTTCCAGGCGCCGGCGCAGCCCGAGATCGGTGGTGGCCGGCGGGGCGAGGGCGAAGGACACCGTCCGGAAGTCGGCGGTCCGTGCGCCGTGGGTACGGCGGTTCTCGCCGAACGTCCCCATCCGCTGCCGCTCCTGCCGCAGCAGGTCGAGGTCGACGTCGGCCACCGCGTACTGCTCGCCGAGCGGGAACCTCTCGGTCTCGGCCAGCAGGACCCCGTTCTCGTAGATCAGGGTCTGGCCGTCCCAGGACAGGTCGGTGGTCGACTCGCCGAGGCCGGCCGCCGCGTAGACGTACGCGGCCAGGCAGCGCGAGGACGCCGAGCGGCACAGCAGCTTGCGGTCCTCGGCCCGGCCGACCGTGATGGGGCTGCCGGAGAGGTTGACCAGGACGGTCGCGCCGGCCAGCGCCGCCTCCGCGCTCGGCGGCACCGGCACCCACATGTCCTCGCAGATCTCCGCGTGCAGGACCAGACCGGGCACGTCCGCCGCCGCGAACAGCAGATCCACGCCGAAGGGCACGTCGGCGCCGCCGAGCCGGATCGTTCCGCCACGCTCGTCGTCGCCCCCGGCGATCTGCCGGCGCTCGTAGAACTCCCGGTAGTTCGGCGGGTACGACTTCGGTACGACGCCGAGGATCCGGCCGCGGTGCACGATCACCGCGCAGTTGAAGATCCGGTCGCGGTGGCGCAGCGGGGCCCCGACGACCAGGACCGGCAGCAGGTCCGCCGACTCGGCCACGATCGTGGCGAGCGCCGTCACGACGTCGTCGAGCAGGGCGTCCTGCAGCAGCAGGTCGTCGATGGCGTACCCGGACAGGCCGAGCTCCGGGAACACGGCGACGGCGACGCCCTCCTCGGCGCACCGCCGCGCATGGCGCAGGACCGCCTCCGCGTTGGCGGACGGGTCGGCGATGACGGTGTGGCCCGTGCACGCGGCGACGCGCGCGAAGCCGTGCTGGTAGATCGACCAGAAGCTCAACGGGACCTCTTTCCGAAGCGACTTTCCTATGAGAGGAAGCCTAAAGGCCGGGCCGGCACGCACCCCCTCACCTGCGGGTTTCAGGGTGCCGCGGCCCCGCCTGGCGGACTGAAACCCGGCTGAGGCCGTTCTGAACCGCCCGGGCGGCAGTCTCTGCGGCATGACGACGACGGACCAGGAACTCGCGATCGCGGCCACCGGGCTGCGCAAGTCCTACGGGGACAAGACCGTCCTCGACGGCATCGACATCCACGTGCCCACCGGGACGGTCTTCTCCCTCCTCGGGCCGAACGGCGCCGGCAAGACCACGGCGGTCGGCATCCTGTCCACCCTGATCTCCGCCGACGGCGGCCGGGCACGGATCGCCGGGCACCATCTGACCGACGAGGCCCAGGCGGTCCGGGCGGCCATCGGGGTCACCGGCCAGTTCTCGGCGGTGGACGGCCTGATCACCGGCGAGGAGAACATGCTGCTGATGGCCGACCTGCACCACCTCTCCCGGCGGAAGGGCCGGCAGGTCACCGCCGAACTGCTGGAGCGCTTCGACCTGGTCGAGGCCGCGAAGAAGCCCGCCTCCACCTACTCCGGCGGCATGAAGCGCCGCCTGGACATCGCCATGACCCTGGTGGGCAGCCCGCGGATCATCTTCCTCGACGAGCCGACCACCGGCCTCGACCCGCGCTCCCGCCACACCATGTGGCAGATCATCCGTGAGCTGGTCTCCGGCGGTACGACCGTCTTCCTCACCACCCAGTACCTGGACGAGGCCGACCAGCTGGCCGACCGCATCGCGGTGCTCAACGGCGGCAAGCTGGTCGCCGAGGGCAGTGCCGGGGAGCTGAAGCGGCTGGTGCCCGGCGGCCATGTACGGCTGCGCTTCGCCGACCCGGTGGCGTACGAGGGCGCGGTCACCGCACTGCGCGAGGTCACCCGGGACGACCAGGCGCTCACCCTGCAGATCCCCAGCGACGGCACCCAGCGCGAGCTGCGCGCCATCCTCGACTGGCTCGACGCCGCCGGTGTCGAGGCCGACGAACTGTCCGTGCACACCCCGGACCTGGACGACGTGTTCTTCGCCCTGACCGGCAATTCCGCACCTTCCCAGCCCACCGCCAAGGAGACCGTCCGATGAGTGCCGCCGCCCCCCACGCCGTCCGCGACAACCTCACCATGCTGCGGCGCAACCTCCTGCACGCCCGCCGCTACCCCTCCCTCACCCTGAACCTCCTGCTCACCCCGGTCATCCTGCTGCTGCTGTTCGTGTACGTCTTCGGTGACGTGATGAGCGCCGGCATCGGCGGCCACGCCGACCGCTCCCGGTACATCGCCTACCTGGTCCCCGGCATCCTGATGATGACCATCGGCGGCACCGCGATCGGCACCGCGGTGTCCGTGGCCACCGACATGACCGAGGGCATCATGGCCCGCTTCCGCACCATGGCGATCTCCCGCGCCTCCGTCCTGATCGGGCATGTGGCCGGCAGCGTGATCCAGATCCTGATGTCCCTGGCGCTCGTGCTGGGCATCGGCCTCGCCATCGGCTTCCGGCCGAACGCGACACCGCTGGAGTGGATCCTGGCCGTCGGACTGCTGGCGCTGGTCAGCATCGCGATGACCTGGATCGCGGTCGGCATGGGCCTGGCGAGCCCCAACGCCGAGGGCGCCAGCAACCTGGGAATGCCGCTGATCATGCTGCCCTTCCTGGGCAGCGCCTTCGTGCCGGTGCACCTCATGCCGAGCTGGTTCCGCTGGTTCGCCGAGTACCAGCCCTTCACCCCCGCCATCGAGACCCTGCGCGGGCTGCTGCTGGGCAGCGGGATCGGCACGAAGAACGCGGTCCTGGCCGTCGCCTGGTGCCTGGGCCTGACCGTGCTGGGCCACCTGTGGTCCAAGGCGCAGTTCAACCGCGAGCCGCGTCGGTGAGGCCGGGCGGCTCACCCGCCGGTCAGCTCCCGCAGCGCCTCCGCCCGCAACTCCTCCCGTCCCAGGGCGGCGTACCTCGACCTCGCGTCGGCGTACGCCGCCCTGTCGGCGCGCTCGGCCGCTTCCCGGGAGCGGGTCAGGGACAGGGTGGGGAACTCCCGCACCGCCGGCATCCGCTCCGCGAGCGCCAGCAGCCGTACGGCTCCCCGCTCGCCCCGGGCCAGCCCGGCGAAGCCGAGCGCCAGCAACACCGTGCCGTACACTGGAAGTTCCACCGGAGCGCCGTCGGCCGCGGCGCCGTCCGCCGGGGCGGCGGACAGCATGCCGAGCAGCCGTTCGAGCAGTTCCCCGGCGAGGCGGGCCACCGGCTCCAGCCGGCCGGCCTGCGCGTGCGCCGCCAGCGCGGCCGACCGCACCTCCAGCGACCACGGATCCAAGAACGGGTCACCGGGATACAGCAGGCTGCCCTCCCGTATGCGCTCCACCGCCCGGCGCCACAGCCCGAGCCCGACCTCGGTCAGGCCCCGGGCCAGTGCGATCTCCGCCCGCGCCGGCAGATCGGAGCTGAAGACCTGGGCGGACTCCGACGGCCGGTCGAGCGCCGCGAGCCCCAGCCAGTACTCCGCCTCATCGATCTCCCCGAGCTGCAGGCAGGCCAGCACCAGCCCCCCGTGCACCCCGACCGAGTCCGACCAGTCGCCGGTCCGGCTGAACTCGGCGAGCGCGCCCAGCGCGGCGCGCAGATGGTCGTACGCCTCCGCGCCCCGCTCGGACTGCAGGCACAGTTCGCTGAGCCGCCCGTGACTGAGCACCGTCATGGTCGGGTTGCCGAACGGTTCCAGCGCGTCCCGCATCCGCCGGGCGTGGACCAGCGCGCGTTCCGTGTCGTGCTGCGCCTCCCACACATAGCTCGCGACGCACGCCGCGACACCCGCCAGCAGGGGCTCGTCGGAGTCGCACAGTTCCTGCAGCCGCGCGTAGTGCGGCGGGTGGATGTCGGGGACCGCGCACAGGACGACGGCCAGCGCCCGTATCAGGGTGTCCGGCGGCGCGGGCGGCAGCCGGCGCAGGGTGGCCAACTGCCGTACGGCGTGCGGGCCGCGGCCCATGAAGAGGCTGGCCGTGCACACGGCCGCCGCGCTGCGGGTCGTCTCGACGTCCTCGGGGTGCCGCGGTCCGGGGCGGAACCGGGACAGCGGCCCGCCGGTCTCGGCGACGAGCGCGGCGAGCCGGGGGTAGTTGGAGTCGGTCGCCCACAGGGAGGCCAGTACGGCCGTGACGGCGGCCGTGGTGGGGCCGTCGGCGCGGGCCAGGGCGTGCCGCAGGGCCAGGACCAGGTTGTCCTGCTCGTCCCGGATGCGGAGCCAGGCGGGCACGGGGGCGCGACTGAACAGCACGTCGTGGTGGTCCCGTCCGAAGTCCCGCGCCCAGGCGAGGAACCGGTCGGTCACCGCCTGCTCCTCGTCGGCCTCGGCGCGCTTGGCCGAGCCGAACTCCCGCAGTGTCTCCAGCATGTGGAAGCGCACCCCGGACGGGCTGTCGCCCACCTTGATCAGTGACTGGCCGGCCAGCTGCTCCAGCAGCTCCAACGTGTCCCCGGTGTCGCCGAGCACGTACTGCGCCGCGTCCTCGGTGAAGCCGCCGGGGAACACGGACAGGGCGCACAGGGCGGCCCGGCCGTCGGGTTCCAGCAGGTTCCAGCTCCAGTCGACCACCGCCCGCAGGGTGCGGTGCCGTTCGGGTGCGTCGCGGGCGCCGCCGCGCAGCAGCGTGAACCGGTCCCGCAGCCGGCGCGAGATGTCGGCCACGGACAGCACCCGTACCCGGGCCGCGGCCAGCTCCACGGCGAGCGGCAGCCCGTCCAGGTGCCGGCAGATCTCGGCGACCGCCTGCGCGGGCAGCTCCACACCGGGGCGGGCGGCGCGCGCCCGCTGGGTGAAGAGCTCCGCCGAGGTCGCCTGGGACAGCTCCGGCAGGGCGTACACGGACTCCGAGGTCAGCCCCAGCGGGGCCCGGCTGGTGGCCAGGATCCGCAGTTCCCTCGAGCGTGACACCAGCGCCTGGACGAGAGCCGCCGCACCCGCGATCACCTGCTCGCAGTTGTCCAGCACCAGCAGCACGGGCCCGGTGCCGAGCGCGCCGATGATGCCGCTCACCGCGTCCCCGCCGCCCGGGTACTGGCGGCTCTCCGCGGCGCCGACCGCCGAGGCCACCTCGCCGACCACGTCGGCGTCGGCGGTGACACCGGCCAGGGCGACGAAGTGCACCACGGGCTGCTCGGCCGCCCGGCTCACCGCGTGCGAGAGCCGGGTCTTGCCCAGCCCGCCGGGGCCGACCACGGTGACCACCCGGGCCGCGCGCAGCAGCCCGGCCACGGCGGCGATGTCGGCGTCCCGGCCCAGCAGCGGGTTCGGCTCGTGCGGCACGCCGTGGCGGACCGGCGGTGCGTCCGCGCTCAGCAACTCCTGGTGGACCCGCTTGAGCCGGGGGCCGGGGTCGGTGCCCAGATCGTCCCGGAGCCGGCGGCGGTAGGCGTCGTAGCGGGTCAGTGCCGCGGCCCGCCCCGCGGTGGCGGCCTCGCAGCGCAGCAGCTCCGCCAGCACCTCCTCGTCCCGCGGCAGTTCCTGGGCGAGTTCGGCCAGGGGTGCCGCGGCCTCCTCGGGCCGGCCCAGCCGGGCGAGGGCGAGGGCCCGGGAGCGGACCAGCGAGCGGTGCGCCCGGACCCGGCCGGCACGCAACGCCACCACCGGGTCGTGCAGGTCCTCTCCCGCCGCGGCACCCACGCTTCCGTCCCACAGCGCCAGTCCGGCCTCGGCCTCGGCCAGCGCGCCGCCGTGGTCCCCGGCCCGCGCGCGCTCGGCGCTCGCCGCCTCGCGCAGCAGCAGCGCGGACGCGTCGACCTGCGTCTCGTCCAGAGCCAGCCGGTACCCGGCCGGGGTGCTCACGACCAGGTCGGCACCCAGCAGGCCCCTGAGCCGCGACACCAGGATCTGCACCGCCTTGCCCGGCCGCTCGGGCAGCTCGTCCGCCCACAGCCCCTCCACGAGCCGGCCCGTGCTGCAGCCGGTGCACAGATCCTCCGCGAGCAGCGCGAGCAGCCCGCGCAGCCGGGGTGCGGTGATCTCCCGCCCACGGCAGGCGACTCGGGACAGCAGGATCAGCTCGGTCGTCACGTCCCGAAGGGTAACCAGGCGCCTGGCCGAGGGCGTCCGTCGCGTCGTGCGGCCGGGGTTCGTCGCGGCTGATCGCGCGGTTCCCGCGTCCCCCTGCCCCGCTCCGGTGCCGTCAGCATGTCGTCAAGGGCGTCCGGAACGCCGTAAACGTCCCGTCAGGACACCTCCGGCACGCCCCGGCACCCCCGGCCTGCGGGCATACCGTCGACACCGCGCCCCGGCACCGCCTCCCCGCGCCCGGGGCCCCAGATCCCTCGCTCCCTGCCGACCCGGGAGGCCCCCCATGGCAGAACTCCGTTACGGCGAAGACCCCGAGCCCTCCGATCCGTTCCCGGCCGGACCCCTGTACGTCCCGGTCCGGCCGGGTCCCTCCGGGTGTGCGGCCCGGCTCTTCCGCACCCCGCTCGGCGACCGTACGGCCGTCGGCTTCACCACCGAGCGCCGGCTGACCGTCACCCTCGGCCCCGGCCAGCCGTGGATCCGCCTCGCCGAACCCGCCCTGCGCGCGCTGACCGCGCCGCTCGGTGTCACCGCCCTCACGGTGGACCCGCAGTTCACCGCCCCGGCCGCCACACCGGTCACATCCGAGTTGCCCGCGCTGCGGGTCGCCTGAGGGGGAGGACACGATGACCACGGTTCACGAACCCGCCACCGCCACCGACCTGTTGCTGTGGCCCGCCTCCACCACCGGGGCGCCGCACGGCGACCTCGCCGTCGGCGGCGTACCGCTCGCCGAGATCGCCGACCGCTTCGGCACCCCCGTCTACGTCCTGGACGAGGCCGAGGTCCGCGACCGCTGCCGCACCTATGTGAACGCCTTCCCCGACGCCGAAGTCCTCTACGCCGCCAAGGCGTTCCTGTGCCGGGCCATGGCCCACTGGACGGCCGAGGAGGGCCTCGGTCTCGACGTCTGCTCCGCGGGCGAGCTCGAACTCGCCGTCACCACCGGCTTCCCGCCCGAGCGGATCGTGCTGCACGGCAACGCCAAGTCCCCACGCGACCTGGACACCGCGCTGCGTCTCGGCGTCGGCCGGATCGTCATCGACAGCCCCGCCGAGATCGCTCGGCTGGCCGCCGCCGTCGGCCCGGACGGCCACCAGAAGGTCATGGTCCGGGTCGTCCCCGGTATCAGTGCGGGCGGCCACGAGAAGATCCGCACCGGCACGGACGACCAGAAGTTCGGCCTGTCCATCGCCGACGGCTACGCCCAGCACGCCATCACCCGCATCCTCGACCAGCCGCAGCTCGAACTCACCGGCCTGCACTGCCACCTGGGCTCCCAGATCACCAGCGTCAAGCCGTACCTCGTCGCCGTACGCCGACTGGTCGGCCTGATGGCCCGCCTGTACGAGCAGCACGGCCTGGTCCTGCCCGAACTCGACCTCGGGGGCGGTCACGGCATCGCCTACCGCCCCGGCGACCAGGCCCTGGACCTGACGGCGCTGGCCCGCCGGGTCCGCGCGGAACTCGCCGGCGCGTGCGCCACGGCCGGACTGCCGGTGCCCCGTCTGATCATCGAGCCGGGCCGGGCGATCGCGGGCCCCGCCGGGATCGCCCTGTACCGCGTCCTGTCGGTGAAGCGCACGGGCGACCACGTCTTCGTCGCCGTCGACGGCGGCATGAGCGACAACCCGCGCCCGGCCCTGTACGGCGTCCGGTACGCACCACGCCTGATCGGCCGGACCGGCACGGCGGACCGCGCCCGGGTCACCGTCGTGGGCCGGCACTGCGAGGCGGGCGACGTCCTGGCCGCCGACGTGGAACTGCCCGCCGGACTCCGCCCCGGTGACCTGCTCGCCGTCCCCGTGGCAGGCGCCTACCAGCTGTCCATGGCCTCCGGCTACAACCTGGTCGGCCGCCCGCCCGTGGTGGCCGTACGCGACGGCCGGGCCCGCCTCCTGGTCCGCCGCGAGTCCCTGGAGGACATCCGCCGCCGCGACGTGGGTCTGTAGGCCGTCGAGCACAGCGCGGCGCCCGGGGCTCCGCGCGGCTGCCGTCTCCCGGGGCTTTACCGGGCAGGGGCTGTGCTGGATGCTGGGGCGGTCGTCGGTCGATCTCGGGGGAAAGCGCCGTGCGCATAGTTCTGCTGGGCCCTGTCCAGGTGCACAGACACGGGGAGGGCGCAGACGGTGCGCCGCCGGCCGCCGTCTCGGGGGCCCGGCTGCGCATGCTGTTCGCCCGGCTCGCCCTGGAGGCGGGGCGGCCGGTGTCCGTGGACGCGTTGGTCGGCGGACTGTGGGGCGAGGACCCGCCGGCCGAGGCGGGCAACGCGCTGCAGTCCCTGGTGTCCCGGCTGCGCAGGGCGCTGGGCGGCGCGGCCCGGGTGGAGTCCGCCGCCGGGGGCTACCGGCTCACCGCGGACGAGGGGATGGAGGTCGATGCCGCCCGGTTCGAGGACCTGGCCGCCGAAGGGCGCAAGCGGTGCGCGGAGGGCCACCACGACGAGGCGGCGGCCGTGCTGCGCGAGGCGCTGGGACTGTGGCAGGGCGAGGCCCTCGCCGACGTACGGGAGGCGCCCTTCGCCGCCGCTGTCGTCACCCGCCTCGACGATCTGCGGATCGCGGCGTCCCAGGACCTCTTCGAGGCCGAGCTGCGGCTCGGCCGGCACGCGGAGATCCTCGCCGACCTGGGCACGGCGGTGGCCGCCAACCCGCTGAGCGAGCGCCTGGCCGAGCTGCGGATGCGGGCCCTGTGGGCGGCGGGCCGCCAGTCGGACGCGCTCGCGGCGTACGAGGAGATCCGCGAGCGGCTCGCCGACGAACTGGGCGTCGATCCGTCGGCCGGTCTCCGGGAGACCCATCTCGCCTTGCTGCGCGGCGAGTTGGAGCGTCCGGCGGCGGCCCGGCCGCACGCGGTGGCGAACCGGCTGCCGGCCCGGCTGACCAGCTTCGTCGGCCGCGAACGTGAACTGTCCCAGCTGGCCGCGCTGATGGCCGCGTCCCGCCTGGTCACCATCGTCGGCCCGGGCGGCGCGGGCAAGACCCGGCTGTCCCTCGAAGCCGTCGGCCGGGACCGGGCCCAGGAACGCGGTCGCGTCTGGTTCGTGCCGCTCGCCGGGGTCGGGGCGCCCGGCCAACTGGCCGACGCCGTCCTCGGCGCGGTCGGCTCCACCGACGGTGGCCTCTACGACGCCGGGCGCGCCCCGGGCGCCGCACCGGCCGACCGGATGGCGGAGCTCCTCGACATCGGCGACGCCGTCCTCGTCCTCGACAACTGTGAGCACATCGTCGACGCCGTCGCCGAACTCGCCGGTCAGCTCCTTCAGCGGCTGCCGCGGTTGAGGATCCTCGCCAGCAGCAGGGAACCCCTCGCCATCGACGGTGAGGCGCTGTGCCACCTCGGCCCGCTCGACGTCCCCGCCGGCGCGCCGGAGCCCGCCGAGGCGGCACGGTCGGCCGCGGTGCGGCTGTTCGTCGACCGGGCCGCGAGCGTCCGGCCGGGCTTCACGCTCGACCACGCCACGGTCGGTGCCGTGGTCGAGATCTGCCGGCGGCTCGACGGGCTGCCGCTCGCCCTGGAGCTGGCCGCCGCCAAGCTGCGCTCGATGGGTGTCGACCAGATCGCCCGCCGCCTCGACGACCGGTTCCGGCTGCTGACCTCGGGCAGCCGTACGGCCCTGCCGCGCCAGCGCACCCTGCTCGCGGTCGTCGAGTGGAGCTGGGACCTGCTCGACGAACCCGAGCGGATCCTCGCCCGCCGCCTGTCCGCGTTCCCCGGCGGAGCCACGCTCGCCGCCCTCGAAGCGGTCTGCGCGGACGCGGAACTCCCCGCCGACGACGTCCTCTACCTCCTCGACGCGCTCATCGAGAAGTCACTGGTCGACCCCTCGGACACGGGTGACGGCGAGCCGCGCTACCGGATGCTGGAGACCGTACGCGCCTATGCCGCCACCCGGCTCGAAACCTCCGGGGACGACCTCACCGGCCGGTTCGCGCGGTATTTCCTCGCCCTCGCCCAGGAACACGAACCCCGGCTGCGCACCGGCCGGCAGCTCGACGCGATCGCGGTGTTCGACACCGAGCACCCCAATCTGGTGCACGCGCTGCGATCGGCCGTGGACGCCGGGGACGGGGACCTGGCCGCCCGGTTCGTCGGAGCGCTGTCCTGGTACTGGGGTGTGCGCGGCATGAGTTCCCAACTGGACTCGGCGCTGGCCGAGTTGCGTGCCCTCGGCGCCACGCCGCCCCATGCGCGCCCGCCGATCGCGGACGTGGACTCGGCGGGCGCCCGCGAGTTCCACCCGGCCGGGCTGTTCCTGCGGATCTCCCAACTCGCCGGGTCCGACGACGAGTCGGAGACCCCCGAGGCCCGCCTCGCACGCTCGCTCCGGTCGCCCGACCCATGGGTGCGGGCCAGCGCCCACCTCGCGTACGACTTCGTCCTGACCGAGCAGGGCGACCTGCGCACCGGCGAGGCCTCCCGGCAGTCCGCGCTGCGCGGCTTCGAGGAGGTGGGGGACCGCTGGGGCCTGGTGATGAGCCTGCTCCCGATCGGCCGCGACCACTCGCTGCGCGGCGCGTACCCGCAGGCCATCGCCACGTTCGAGCGGGTGGTCGCGCTCAGCTCGGAGCTCGGCACCGACGACTACCTGGACCTGGGCCGGGTCCGTCTGGCGCGCGAACGGCGCCGCAGCGGGGACCTGGCCGGCGCCCGGCGCGACCTGGAGTGGGCCCAGGCCCAGGCCAGGGAGCGGGGTCATCGCCGCCTGGAGGCCAACATCGTGGCGGGCATGGCCAATCTGCACCGCAGGGAAGGGGACCTGGCGGGCGCCGACCGGGTCCTCGACGCGCTGGAGTGGTTCGTCCGCAGCCGGTCCCTCCCCGAGGAACTGGCCCGGGACCTGATCGTCAGCACCCGGATGGAGAACCGGCTGGCCGCAGGCGACGCGGCCGGGGCGCGGGCCCTGCTGCCCGAGGCGGCCGGCGGGCTGCTGGCCCAGGGGGCGGGGGCGGGCCTCGC
The DNA here is from genome assembly GCF_053598395.1 of Streptomyces sp. NPDC001135. Classification (NCBI taxonomy): domain Bacteria; kingdom Bacillati; phylum Actinomycetota; class Actinomycetes; order Kitasatosporales; family Streptomycetaceae; genus Streptomyces; species Streptomyces sp. NPDC001135. Next base: position 28,949 of record NZ_JBSFKD010000014.1, read on the forward strand.
CTGGGTCGCGGAGCTCCTCGGCGGGTTGCTCGCGCTGGAGGGCGACCCGGTCGGTGCGGCGCGCTCGCTGGGCATGAGCCAGGTGATGCGGGGCGCGTTCGACGAGGGGGAGCCCGAGCTGCGTGAACTCGTCGAGCGGCTGACGGCGCGGCTCGGCGAGCAGGAGTACCGCGCGGCGTTCGAGGAGGGCGCCGCGCTGTCGCGGGCGGACGCGCTGCACCGGCTGGCCGGGGAAGTCGGCCGGCCGGTGCTCTCGTAGCGCCGAAGGGGTCCGCCGTATCGGCGAGTTGCGTGCTAGCCGACGTTCTTGCGGTAGGCGCGCATCGCCAGCGGGAAGAAGACCGCGACCATGCCGGCCATCCAGCCGAGGCTGCCGAGCAGCGGGTTCGCGACGGCGCCGCCGTTGAGCAGACCGCGCACGGTGTCGGCCATCAGGCTGACCGGGTTGACGTCCGACCAGGCCTTCAGCCAGCCCGGCATGGTCCGGTCCGGCACGAACACGCTGCTGGCGAAGGTCAGCGGCAGCACCACGACCGTCATCAGGCCCTGCACGGAACCGGGGGTCTTGGCCAGCATGCCGATGTACACCGACAGCCAGGAGAAGCTGAGCGCGAAACCGATGAGCAGGACCAGCGCGGCGAGCGTGGACAGCGGGTCCGTCCCGATCCGGTAGCCCATGATCAGAGCGAGGACCAGCAGGGTGCCGAGGCAGACCGCGTAGCGCACGAAGTCGGCGAGGACGGCGCCGACGAGCGGTCCCGAGCGGGCGATCGGCATGGACCGGAACCGGTCGAACATTCCGGTGCTCGCATCGGCGTTGAGTGAGACGCCGATGCCGATGCTCGCCTGGAAGACGGTCATCACCATGACCCCTGGTGTGACCATCTGCAGATACGCGTGGTCATGCCCGCCGGAGATGGCGCCGCCGAAGAGGTAGACGAACATCAGCAGGGAGATGACCGGCGTCAGCACCACGTCGGTGAGCTGCAGCGGGGACTTGATGAACTTGGTGGCGCCGCGCCCGGCGAGGGCGAAGCTGTGCCGCAGGGACCGGGCCGCGCCGACGCGCAGGGGGGCGGCGGCCTGGCGGGCGGTGCGGGCGGGGGTGATGGTCTGGGCGCTCATGCCGCGGTCCTCTCGGCGAAGGTGTGGTCGCTCTGCTGGTCGTCGGTGCTGGGGCGGCCGGTCAGGGCCAGGAAGACCTCGTCGAGGCTGGGCAGGCGCAGCCCCATCTCGTCGGCGCCGATGCCGTCGGCCGCCAGCCGGCGGGCCAGGGCGGACACCAGCAGGGGGTCGTCGGCGGGCACGGTCAGCAGCCCGTTCGTTCCGTCCTGGACGGGGGCGGTGCCGGTGAGCTCGGTCAGCATCGCGGCCACCCGGGGCACGTCCTGCGGCAGCGACGGGCGGACCTGGAGGATCTGGCCGCCGACCTGGCGTTTCAGCTCGCCGGGGCGGCCCTCGGCGACCACCCGGCCGCGGTCGAACACCGTGATGCTGTCGGCGAGTTGGTCCGCCTCCTCGAGGTACTGCGTGGTGAGCAGCACCGTGGAGCCGTCGTCGACCAGGCGCCGGACCACGTCCCACACCTCGCCGCGGGCGTGCGGGTCGAGCCCGGTGGTCGGCTCGTCCAGGTACAGCACCTGCGGCCGCCCGACCAGGCTCGCCGCCAGATCCAGCCGGCGGCGCATCCCTCCGGAGAAGGTGCTGATCGGCCGGTTCGCCGCCTCGGTGAGCGAGAACTGCTCCAGGAGTTCGGCGGCCCGTGTCTTCGCCGCCCGCTTCGACAGGTCGAGCAGCCGCCCGAGCAGCACCAGGTTCTCGGTGCCGGACAGGCTCTCGTCGACCGACGCGTACTGCCCGGTGAGCCCGATGAGCTGCCGCACCCGCACCGGGTCCCGCACCACGTCGTGGCCGCCGACGGTGGCCCGGCCGCCGTCCGGCCGCAGCAGCGTCGACAGGATCCGTACGGTGGTGGTCTTGCCCGCCCCGTTCGGCCCCAGCACGCCGATCACCTTGCCGGCCGGCACCTCCAGGTCGACGCCGTCCAGCGCGACCATGTCCCCGTAGCGTTTGACCAGACCCTCGGCCCGGATGGCGTAGGACATCTGTGCCCTCCCGTCTCTTCCCTCGTCCGCTCGTGCGGCCCTCGCCGCTCTCGATGAGGAAGACGGTGCCGGACCCCGCTGGCAGGCCACTGACAGACCGCTGACAGCGGCCGGCGAGGCTGCCGGCGGCCTGCCAGCCGGGTGGGACGGGGCGGGCGCCCGGCGGTGACCCCCGGGAGCGTCCGTACCGGCGCGGGTCGGATGCTCCCGGGGGCCGTGGGCGGATCAGGCGGCCGGGGTCAGGTGGAACATCACGCTGTCCGCGGGCACGGAGATGGGGTGGAGGGCCGCGACGCGCCAGCCGGCCTCCTCGAAGACGGGCCCCCACTCCTCCAGGGTGGGCAGGTAGTCCCCCATGACCGCGTGGGCGAACTCGAAGGCCATGCTGAAGACGGGCATGTCCCGGTCGGCGTACGTCGTCGTGCGGGTCGCGTCGGCCAGCAGGAAGTGCTTCAGGTCGGGGAAGACCTCCCGGATGCGCCGCAGCGACGCGACCGCCTCGGCGCGGGGCCAGAAGTCGTGCCCCATCATGAACGAGGTCAGCAGGTCGACGCCCGCGTACTCGGGGCGGGGTTCGAGGGCCGTGGCGTCGCCCTGGGTGATGCCGATGCGGTCCGACAGGCCCGCTTCGGCGACCGCCTTGGTGGCGACGTCGATCGCGCCGTCCGCCAGGTCGATGCCGAGGCCGCGTATGTCCGGGCGGGTCCGGGCCAGCCGGATCAGCCGCTCGCCGCTGCCGCAGCCCAGGTCGGCCACGTGCGTGAAGTCGAGTTCCTTCACCACCGGAAGGAACACCGGGTCCCACCACTCGGCGTTGATCTCGCGGCAGGCGATGCTGATCGCCGCCGCGTCCCGCCGGTAGAAGGAACCCACCCGGTTCTCCGTGCGGATCAGGTCGGGAAGCGTGCTGAACAGTTCGCCGCAGCCCCGCGTCATCCAGTGGAACAGCGACTTGGAGCGGTCCGCCTCGTCGAAGTTCGGGCCGGGCCTGACCTTGTCCTCCTCCCGGGTGACCACGTCGGCCGCGGCCAGCGCGCGGAACAGTTCGCGCACCGAGCCGGCGTCCAGCCCCTTCTCGTCCGCGAACGCCACGAGGTCCAGCGGACCCGACTCCCGCAGCGCGTCGAAGGCGCCGATCTCCCAGGCCGCGCTGATCGCCCACGCCGCCAGCGCGTGGTTGTACACCTCGGTCATCGTCGCACCGGTCTCGTTCATGCTCTCGTTCATGCTGCACGCCTCACCTTCGTGGTCACCAAGCTCTTCGGACGCATGTCCGTCCATTGCCGTTCGATGTGGTCCAGGCAGGTCCGCCGGTCGCTCCGCGCGAGCGCGACCGTCCACCCGTGGGGGATGTCCGCGTACGCGGGCCACAGCGCGTACTGCGCCTCGTCGTTCGTCAGCACCACGAACGAACCGTCTGGTTCATCCGTGGATGTGCTCGTCTGTGATGGTGTTCTCATGTGCCGGCTCTCATGTGTCGGCGCAGGACGGGTCCCGCGCGCCGCGAAGTCCGCCGAGGACGTGGTCGAGGACGGCCTGTGCGTGGCCGTGGAGGAAGAAGTGGTCGTCGTCCACGAGGTGCAGCCGGAACGCGCGGTCCGTGTGCGCGCGCCAGCTCTCCACCGACCGGACGGGCACCCGCGCGTCCCGGGTGCCGCACAGCGCCGTGACGGGGACGGCCAACGCGGGCCGCGGAACGTACCGGTAGCTCGCCAGCACCGAGAAGTCCGCGCGGATGCGCGGCAGGCACAGGTCGAGGAGTTCCTCGTGCTCGAACACCTCCTGCGGGGTGCCGCCCAGCCGCCGCAGCGCCTCGACGAACTCGTCCCGCGGCAGGTCGTGGATCCGGAACGCGGGGCGTTCCAGGTCGGGCGCCGCACAGGCGGACACGGCGAGCAGGTCGGCGGGACGCCCCGTCAGGGCGTGGAGCCGGTGGGCGAGTTCGTAGGCGAGCAGGCCGCCCATGCTGTGTCCGAAGAGGGCGTACCGCTCGCCCGTCCACGGGGCGAGCGCCTGCGCCAGGCGCTCGGCGAGGGTGTCGAAGTCACGCTCTGGCGGTTCGTGGAGCCTGTTCTCGCGCCCGGGGAGCTGCACCGGGACGAACGCCGCCCCCGCGACGGCGCTGCGGCTCCACGTGCGGTAGAGACCGGCCCCGCCGCCCGCGTACGGCAGGCAGAACACCCGTACGGGGCCGTCCGTGCCGGGGATGCCGAAGGGGAACAGGGCACCCGGATCGTCGATGGCGCTCATGGGGTCCTTTCGAGAAGGTCGGGGGAGGGGGTGTCCACGCGTGCCGCCAGTGCCCGGGCGAGCTCGGCCGCGCAGGCGGCGACGGTGGCGCCTTCCAGCACGGCGCGCACGGAGAACTCCACCTGCCACTCCTGGCGGATGCGGGAGACGATCCGGGTGGCCTTGATGGAGTTGCCGCCCAGGGCGAAGAAGTCCTCGTGGGCGCCGATGGCGCTGTCCAGCCCCAGGGTCCGCGCCCACAGTTCGGCCACCCTGGCCTCCAGCGGGGTGAGCGGGATCGCGGGCCCGTCGGCCGGGACGCCCCGTTCGGGCTCCGGCAGGGCCGCGTGGTCCAGCTTGCCGTTGGCGGTCAGCGGCAGGCCGTCCAGCGTGACGAAGGAGTCGGGCACCATGGCGGCCGGCAGCTTCCTGCGCAGGAAGGACCGCCATACGTCGGCCGGGTGCTCGTCGCCGGGCCGCACCACCAGGTAGGCGACCAGCCTCTGGTCGGCCCCGTTCCCGTCGGTTCCCCCGCGTACCTGAACGGCGGCGTCCTTCACGTCCGGGTGTTCGAGCAGGGCGCTCTCCACCTCGCCCGTCTCGATGCGCAGCCCCCGCAGCTTGGTCTGTCCGTCCACTCGGCCGATGAAGTCGAGCCGGCCGTCGGGGCTCCTGCGCAGCAGGTCCCCGCTGCGGTACAGGCGGGCGCCGGGCACCTCGGAGAAGGGGTCGGGCTGGAAGCGCTCGGCGGTGAGGCCGGGCCGGTTCAGATAGCCGCGGCCGACGGCGACACCGCCGAGGCACAGCTCGCCCGGGACGCCGACCGGAACGGGCCGGCCGTTGCCGTCGAGGAGGTGGAGCCGTACGCCGCGGATCGGCCGGCCGACGGACGGGGGACGCCCGTTTGCCACGCACTCCTCCACGGTGGCCCAGATGCTCGTCTCCGTGTGCCCGTAGACGTTGAAGATCCGCCGGCCGGGGCACCACCGCTCCAGCAGGGCCGGGGCGACCGACTCGCCCCCGAGGACGATGCTGCGCAGCCCGGGGAGCCGCGCCGGGGCCTCCAGGGGGAGCGCGGCGAGCGCGGAGGGCGGCATGACCAGGCAGGTGATGCGCTCGCGTGCCAGCAGGTCGACGAGGCCCGGCCCGGGAATGACGTCCTCCTGCGGGGCCAGGCACAGCACCGCGCCCGTTCCCAGGGCCAGGAAGATCTCGAACACCGAAGCGTCGAAGCTGGGGGACGCCCACTGCAGCACCCGGTCGTCCGGGCCGATACCGAACGCGTCGTGCTGGGCGAGGCAGCTGTTCACCAGCCCCTCGTGGGTGAGCAGGGCTCCCTTGGGCCGGCCGGTCGAGCCCGAGGTGTAGATGACGTAGGCGAGGTGGTCGGGCCGGACGTCCACGGTGACGGGGCGCGTGCTCTGCCGGTCGATGTCCTCGGCCTGTTCGTCGAGCAGGAGGCCGGGGACACCGAGGCCGGGGAGGCGCACCTGCGCGGCGGCGGTCGTCAGGAGCAGGGACAGCCCGGCGTCCCGGCTCATGAAGTCGAGGCGGTCCGCGGGGTACGCGGGGTCGAGCGGTACGAACGCGCCACCGGCCTTGAGCACGGCCAGCATCGCGACCACGAGGTCGGCCGAGCGGTCCAGGCAGAGCCCGACCCGCGTCTCGGGGCCGATGCCGTGCCGCCGCAGCAGGTGGGCCAGCTGGTTGGCCCGCTCGTCGAGCCGGCGGTACGTCAGCACGGACCCGCCGAAGGTGACGGCCGGCGCGTCCGGTGACCGCCGCGCCTGCTCCTCGACCAGCTGCTGCGCGCACAGGCCGGGGGAGGCCACCCTCTCGCCGGTGCCCCACGCGTCGGCCGTCCGCCGCTCGTCGTCGGTCAGCATGCCGATCCCGCCGACGGGGAGCGTGAAGTCGGTGGCCACCGTCTTGAGGATCGTGGCGAAGTGCCCCAGCATCCGCTCGACGGCGGCTGCCTCGAAGCGGTTCCTGTCGTAGCCGATGCGCAGGGTGATGTCCTCGTCCGGGATGACGAGGACGGCCAGCGGATAGTTGGTGTGGTACCGGTACTCCCCGCGGCTGACCCGGAGTTCGCCGGTACGGCGGCCCAGGTGGCCGATCCGGGGGACGTTGAGGATGGTCATGATGCTGTCGAACAGGGGCTCGCCCGGTGCCGCGCCGCTCCACTGCTGGACGTCCGCCAGGGGGCTGGCGAGGAACTGCTTCACCCTGGTCTGCGTCGCGAGGACCCGGGCGCACGCCTCGGCGAAGGGGAGGTGCGGTGCCAGCCGCATCCGCAACGGCAGCGTGTTGATGAACAGCCCGAGGGTGTCCTCGATCCCGTCCAGTTCGGCCGGCCGGTGCGTCATGGTCATCCCGAACGCGACGTCCTGCTGGTCGGTGTACGTGCTCAGCAGCAGGCCCCAGGCGGTCTGCAGCACGGTGCTGAGCGTGATGCGGTGCTCGCGGGCCAGCCGGCGCAGTGCGTCCCCGGTCTCGCGGCCGAGGACCAGCGACACCTCCGGGTTGTCCCGGTCGCGGTCCGGGCCGGGCTCCGCCGCGGTGTCCCGCGCGGCCTCCGGGCCGGCCAGGGCGGCGGCGGGTGAGGTGGGCTGCAGGCCCGCGAGTTCCGTGCGCCAGAACTCCTCGGCGCCACCGAGGCCCTGACGGCGTATCCAGTCGACGTAGTCGTGGTACGGCCGCACGGTCCGGGAGGTGAGGTTCCGGCCCCGCGCCAGGTCGTCGTAGCCGGTCAGCACCTCCTCCAGCAGCATCAGGGCCGACCAGGCGTCGAGCAGGATGTGGTGGTAGCGGAAGACGAAGACGTGTCTGCGCTCGGCCACCCGGATGAGGTGCAGCCGGAACAGCGGGGCGCGGTCCAGCCGGAAGCCCTGGTGCCTGTCCGTGCGAAGAAACGTTTCCAACCGGTCCTCGACACCAGCACCCGCACCACGGTCCGCACCGGCGGCGTCCCGCCAGTCGTGCCGCTCGATGAGGGCCGTACCGCGGGCGTACACGACCTGCGCGGGCTCGCTGATCTCCTCCCAGTGGTACGAGGAGCGCAGCACGGTGTGCCGGTCGACCGCCCGCTGCCACGCCCGCTCCAGCGCGTCGGGGTCCAGGTCGCCGTCCAGCGTCTGGATCACCTGGTCGACGTAGAAGGACGTCTCCGGGTCGAGGATGGTGTGGTAGAGGAGGCCCTGTTGGAGGGGGGAGAGCGGGTGGACGCCCTCGATGTCCGTAGCCGTCGTCATCGGCTGCGCCTTTCTGTGTCGCTGTCGTCGGCCGCGTCGCCGTACCGGTCCGCGGTACCGGGAGCCCCGGCCGTGGCGGTGCCGATCCGGGACAGCAGCCGCCGCAGGTCGTCCTCGGCCAGATGGGTGCTGCGCACACCGAGGGGTGCGTCCGCCGCGACCGGGTGCGGCTGGGATCCGCCCGCCGCCCCGGCTCGGCCGTCCGGCTCGTCGCCGGGCCCGCCGGCGGACGCGGCGGTCGTGCGGGCCAGGGCGGCCAGCCCGGCCACGGTCGGATGGGCGAAGAAGTCGGCCTCGGTGAACCGGATGCCGGACTGCTTGGCCCGGCTGATGATGCGCAGGCTGGTGATGGAGTCGCCGCCCAGCTGGAAGTAGTCGTCGTCGACACCGACCGGGTGGATGCCGAGCAGCGACTCCCAGATGCCGGCCAGCTCCGCCTCGACCGCGTTCCTCGGCGGGACCGCCGGACCCAGGCCGGCGGGGCGGTCGTACACCGTCTGCCCGTCGCCCGGCGACGCGGTGCCGGGCCGGCCGCCGCTCACGCCCGGGCCGGCCGGCCGGCGCTCCGGCGCGGCAGCGGCGTGGACGTACGCGTGCGGGACACCCGAGTGCAGCACCTCCTCCAGGGCGCGCAGCGCGGGCTCGGGCTCCAGCATGCCGAAGCCGCTCTCCCGCACCCGGCGGCCGGCGTGCGAGTCGAGGGTCGCGACCATTCCGGCGCCGCTCCACGGTCCCCACGCCACGCTCGTACCGGGCAGTCCCAGGGACTGCCGGTGGTGGGCGAGCGCGTCGAGGAAGGCGTTGCCGGCGGCGTACCCGCTCTGCCCGCGCGAGCCCATGAGCGCGGCCACGGAGGAGTACAGGACGAAGAAGTCCAGCTCCTTGTCCCGGGTCAGCAGGTGCAGGTTCCACGCGCCGCGCATCTTCGGGGCCATCACCGAGCGCAGCCGGCCGGCGGTCTGCCGCTGGATGCCGCCGTCGTCGAGCACCCCGGCCGCGTGGACCACGCCGCGCAGCGCCGGCAGGAGGTCGCCCGGCTCGGCCACCAGCCGCTCGACGGCGGCGGGGTCGGCGACGTCGGCCTGGCGCACGGCGACCCGGACCCCCGCCCGCTCCCACTGGCGGATGCGGCGCGTCGCGGCCTCGGAGGGGGCGCTGCGGCCCACCAGGACGAGGTGCCGGGCACCGCGGCGCACCAGCCAGTCGGCCGTGTGCAGACCCAGCGCGCCGAGCCCGCCGGTCAGCAGGTAGGTGCCGTCGGGACGCACCGGCGGGGTGTGCCCGGCGGTGCCGTGCCCGGGGGCGACCGTGGTCGTACCGGCGACCAGGCGCCGACCGCCCCGCAGGGCGATCTGCACGGCGTCGCCGGCGGGCCGCAGGGCCTCGGCGCACAGCGCCTCGGCGTCGGCCCGGGCGCCCGGCCCGTCCGGGTCGAGGTCGACCAGGACGCAGCGTACGTCGGGGTTCTCGGCGTTCGCGACGGCGGCCAGGCCCCACAGCGGGGCGTGCGCGAGCCGGGCCGGGTGCGCCGCGGCCGGCTGCTGGGTACCGCGGGTCGCCACGACGATCCGGGCCTGCCGTCCGGCCCCGCCCAGGGCCTGAAGGAGTGTCAGCAGAGCGGCGCTGCCCGTCTCCTGGGCCCGGTCGAGGGTGACCGCGGTGGGCTCACCCGCGGGCTCGTCGAGGCCCCACAGGAACGCGGCGTGCACCGTCCGCCCGGCGGCGGTGCGTTCCGCCACGAGCTCTTTCAGGGCCGTGTCGTCGCAGGTGTCCGTCGTGACGAGGGTGACCTGCCGGTCCTGTGCGCTCAGCCGCCGGGCCAGCGCGGCACCGACGCCGCCGCGGTCGGCCAGGACGAGCCACTCCCCCTCGGAATCGGTGCGGTCCGCGGGCGCCACCGGTGCGTCGGCGGCCTCCCAGACCGGCTGTCGGACGACGGCGGTGTCCCGGCGCAGCAGCGCGTCCGCCGAGACGCGGCGCAGCCACAGTCCGGCCAGCTCCAGGACGGCGCCGCCGTCCTCGTCGAGCAGCGTCACGTCGGCGACGACGGTGTCGTCGTCCGGACGTTGCTCCGGGCGCTCCTGGACGCGGCACCACAGCGGCGCGGCCGGGGGTGTCCGGTGGAACCGCAGGGCGTCCAGCCGGATGGGGACCCGTACGCCGAGCTCGGCGTCGGGCCGGTCGGCCCAGACCAGGGCGACGACGGCCTGGACGCACGCGTCGACGAGGCCGGGCGCCAGCAGGAAGGGGCCGTCCCGGTCGTCCCGCTCGGGCGGGAGCATCCGGATCAGCAGCTCGCCGGGCCGGTGTGTCACCTCGTCGATGTACCGGAAGCCCGGCCCGAGGTCGGCGCCGCTCGCGGCCATCGCCGCGTAGAAGTCGGCGCCGTCGAAACGGCGGCCCGCCTGCCGCGCGGTGTCGTCCGGCGCCCGGTCGGCCGGAGGTGACGCCGGGGACGGGCGCACGGTGCCGGTGGCGTGGGTGGTCCAGTCCCGCCGGTCGGTGGTGCCGGCGGGTGCGCCGACCACGCGGAACGGCCGTGCCGCAAGGGCCTCGTCGCCCTCGACGATCAGCTGGACCTCGTACTCGGCGCCGTCGACGGTCAGGGCCTGGGGGAAGGTGACGCCCTCCAGGACCGCGCCGGCGTCCCCGCGCCCCTGGACGGCGGCCGAGACGGTCATGGCCAGGTGGGACGCGGCGGGTACCACCACGGCGCCGAAGAGGACGTGGTCGGCGAGGAAGGCCGGGGACTCGGCGGTGAACCGGCTGCGGTAGACGGTGTCGTGCAGCGCGGGCGAGGTGAGCAGCGTGCCCGGGAAGACGGGGGTGCCGGCCGCGCGGTCGCCGGGGGCGGACCCGCGGGGTGCCGGGTGCCCGCCGGTACGCGTGTCGCGCCAGTAGCGGGTGCGGTTGAAGGGATAGGTGGGCAGCGGCACCCGCCCGCGGGTGAAACCGGCGTCCACGGCCTGCCAGTCGATGTCGGCACCGGCCCGGTACAGGCTCCCCAGGGTCTGCAGGATCTGCTGCCAGTCGTCGGTGCCGCGGGTCAGCGAGGGCAGCCAGAGCCGGTCCGTCCGCGGGTCGAGGCCCTGCTTGGCGACCAGGCGGGTCAGGACGCGGTCCGGGCCGATCTCCAGGGCCGCGTCGAACCGCTGCTCCAGCAGCGTGCCGAGGGCCGGGAGGAAGCGGACCGTGTCACGGGCGTTGCGGCTCCAGTAGTCGTCCCGCGCCAGGTCCTCGCCGCTCAGCCGGTGGCCGGTGACCGTGGAGACGAACGGGACGCCGCCCGGCCGGTGCGGCGCACGGGTGGCCAGGGCCTGGAACGGCTCCAGCATCGGGTCCATGAGGGCGGAGTGGAAGGCGTGCGAGGCGTTGAGCCGACGGATGCCGACGCCGTCGCGTCGCAGCACCGCGAGGAGGTCGTCCAGCGCGTCGGCGGGTCCCGACACCACCGTCTGGAACGGGCCGTTGACCGCGGCGACGCTCAGCCGGCCCGCGTACGGTTCCAGCAGCGCGCACACCGTCGGCTCGTCCGCGGAGACGACGGCCATGGCGCCCTGGCCCGGCAGCCGCCCCATGAGGCGGCCGCGCTCGGCGACGAGCAGCAACGCGTCCTCGAGCGGCAGGATCCCGGCGGCGCAGGCGGCGGCGAGTTCGCCGACGCTGTGCCCCAGGACGACGGACGGCGTGACGCCCCATGCCTTCCACAGGGACACCAGGGCGTAGGCCAGGGAGAACAGGGCCGGCTGCGCGTATTCGGTGCGGTCGATCAGCGCCGGGTCGGCGTCCGCCGCGTACAGCACGTCGGCCAGGGACCATCCGTGGTGTTCGCGCAGCAGCGCGGCGCAGGTGTCCATGGCCTGCCGGAACACGGGTTGACCGGTGTAGAGCCCCGCGCCCATGCCCCTGTACTGCGACGCCTGGCCGGTGAACAGGAACGCGGTGCGGAAGTCGCGGCCCGGGCCGCGGCGCGCGGCCGGCACCGCGGGCGCCTCCCAGGACGCCAGCTGCTTGCGCAGGTCCTCGGTGTCCTTCGCGACGAAGCAGGCGCGGTGCGCGAAGTGGGCGCGGCCGGTGTTGGCGGAGTACGCCACGTCCGCGCAGGGCGCGTCCGGGTGCTGGTCGAGATGGCGCAGGTAGCGGTCGACCACGCGGCGCAGGGCGGGCTCGTCCGGGGCCGACAGGGCGAGGGGGTGGTACGGGCGCTCCGGGGCGCCGGCCGCCGCCGGCGGGACGGGACGGGCCGTTGCCTCGGCGGACGGTGCCTCGGCCACGATGACGTGGGCGTTGGTGCCGCCGATCCCGAAGGAGCTGACCCCGGCCATGCGGGGCCGGTCGCCGCGGCGCCACGGTCTGGCTTCGGTGGGGACGTCGAGCAGCAGCTCGTCCCAGGCGATGTGCGGATTGCGCTCGCGCAGATGGAGGTGGGCCGGGAGCTGCTCGTGGCGCAGCGACAGCACCACCTTCATCAGCCCGGCGATGCCGGCCGCCGCTTCCAGGTGTCCCAGGTTCGTCTTCACCGTGCCCATGAGCAGCGGCCGGCCGGGGGTACGGCCCTGCTGGTAGACGGCGCCGAGCGCGTTGGCCTCGATGGGGTCGCCGAGCGGGGTTCCGGTGCCGTGGGTCTCGACGTAGTCGATGTCCGCGGGCACCGCCCCCGCGGCCTTCAGCGCGCTGCCGATCAGGTCTTTCTGGGCGCTGCCGTTGGGGACGGTGAGGCCGCTGCCGCGGCCGCCGTGGTTGACCGCGGAACCGCGCAGGACCGCCAGTACCGTGTCGCCCGCCGCCCGGGCGTCCGAGAGGCGCTTGAGGACGACGATCCCGGCGCCCTCGGCGCGGGCGTAGCCGTCCGCGGCGGCGTCGAACGCGCGGCTGCGGCCCTGGGGCGAGAGCACCCCGGACTGGGAGAGGGCGACGGTCATCTCCGGCGCGGCCATGACGTGCACACCCCCGGCGAGCGCGAGGTCGCACTCCCCGGAGCGCAGGCTCTGCATCGCGAGGTGGACCGTCACCAGGGAGGAGGAGCACCCGGTGTCGACGGCGAGGGACGGGCCCCGCAGGCCCAGGAGGTACGACAGGCGTCCGGCGGCCGCGCAGAAGAGGTTGCCGGTGGCCAGGTGCCCGTCGATCCGGGCCGGGTCGGCGGTCTGCAGCAGCTTGTAGTCGTCGATGCCGATGCCGATGAACACGCCGGTCTGCGTGCCCTGCAGGGCCGTCGGCGCCTGCCCCGTGTGTTCGAGGGCTTCCCAGGCGACCTCCAGCAGCAGCCGGTGCTGCGGGTCGAGGGTCTCGGCCTCGCGCGGCGGTATGCCGAAGAACTCGGCGTCGAAGGTGTCGACGCGGTCGAGGAAACCACCGCGCGTGGTGCGCACGGAGCCGGGCCGCCGCCCCTCCGGGTCGTGCAGCCGGCCGGCGTCCCACCGGTCCGCGGGCACGGTGGAGGTGGCGTCCGTACCGGACCGGAGGAGCTCCCAGAAGGTCTCGGGGTCGTCGGCACCGCCGGGGAAGCGGCAGCCCATGCCCACCACGGCGATGGGTTCGGGGGCCGCGGAGGCGGCGCCGCGCTGCCGGCGCAGGCGCTCTTCCAGCAGGGCCCGCTGTGGCGCGGGGAGCGCCGCGATACGGTCGGCGATGTTACTCATTCGTCCCGTCCCCTTCGGGCTCGTTTCCGATGGTGAGCTGGTCCAGCCAGCGCGCCGCCTCGTCGGCGGAGAGCCGCTCGACCTCCGCCATGAGGTCCTCGACGGCGGTGGTGTCGGTCTCCTCGGCTCCGCCGGTCCCGTCGGCCGCTGCCGGGCCGCCCGTGGCGAGTGCCAGTTCGTCGAGCAGGTGCGCGGCGAGCGTGGCGCAGGTCGGATGGTCGAAGGGCAGCGTCCCGGGCAGGGTGAGCCGGTCGCCGAGGTCCTCGCGGAGGCGGGAGACGAGTTTCAGGTTCATCAGCGAGTCCATGCCCAGCTGGAAGAAGCCGGTGTCGGGGTCCACCGCGTGGCCCGCGGGGAAGCCCGCGATGTCGGCGACCCGGGCGGCCAGGTGGGCGACCAGGTGCTCCGCGCGGTCCCCGGGGTCGAGTGCGGCCAGCCGGTCGGCCAGCCGGACGGGGGTGCCGGGGGCGGCCGTGGCATCCCGCGCGGGTGCGGGGGCGTCCGGGGCAGTCGCCGTGCGCCCGGTGCTTCCCGCCTCCGCCGGGGCCTGCACCAGGGCGAGCAGCCCGCGGTTGGCCGTGGCGGGCAGCCAGTCGTGGTACGCCGCCCAGTCGACCGCGTACACGCCCACCTGGGCCGCGGGGCGTTCCAGGATCCGGTCGAGCAGTCCGGCGCCCTGCTCCCGGCGGATGGTCCGCGCTCCGCGCTCGCTCCACCGGTACCCCGCCGCGGTCGCCGAGTCGGTCATGCCGACGCCCTCCCACGGCCCCCAGTCGACGCTGGTGGCCGGCAGGCCCAGGGACCTGCGGTGGTGCGCCAGGCTGTCCAGGGCCGCGTTGGCCGCCGCGTAGGTGCCCTGGCCGGGCGATCCGAGGAGCCCGACGAACGAGGAGAACAGCAGGAAGAAGTCGAGGGGCAGCTCCCGGGTGCTCACGTCCAGGTGGTGGGCGCCGAGCACCTTGGCCGCGAGCACGGTCCGGCATCGTTCCCAGTCCTGCTGGAGCAGTGTGCCGTCGTCCAGGACACCCGCGGCGTGGACGACACCGCGCAGTGCGGGGCGCTGCCCCCCGAAGGCGCCCAGCACGCGCCGTACGTCGTCGGGGCGGGTGACGTCGCCCTGCCGGACGTCCACGGTGGCGCCGGACGACCTGAGGCCGGCGAGCGCGGCGAGCGCGTCCGCGTCGGGAGCGCCGCGGCCCATCAGCACCAGGTGCCGGGCTCCGGCGGCGACCAGCCAGCGGGCGACGACGAGCCCGAGTCCGCCGAGGCCGCCGGTGATCAGGTAACCGCCGTCCGGCCGCACCCCGGTGGGCCGCTCCGCCCCGGCCGCCGTCTCGTACGGCGCGACCCGCAGCACCCTGCGGTGTCCGCCGCGGAACGCCACCTGGTCCTCTCCGTCCCCGGCGAGGAGTTCGCGCACCAGCGCGTCGGCCGCCTGCCCGGTGTCGGCGTCCGGCGCCGGGTCGAGGTCCACGAGCCCGCCCCACACCTCGGGGTGTTCGAGCGCGACGACCCGGCCGAGCCCCCACAGCGCCCCCTGCGCGACACGCGTCGCGGCGGCCCGCTCGCCCGCGGGCTGCGCGCCGGACGTGACGAGCCACAGCCGTGCGGCCGACCGTGTGGTCCCCGAGGCGAGGACGCGCACCGTGTCCAGGGCCGGACGCAGGCAGCGTTCCAGCGCCTCCGCCATTCCCCGCCCGGCCCCGTCGCCGGCCAGCAGCAGGACTCCCCGGCAAGGCGCGGCCGACGTCTCCAGCGCACGCCGCAGCGCCGTCGGCTCCTCGCCGGACCCGGCCGGAAGACGTACGGGGGTGCAGTCCTGCCCGGCCGAGCGCAGGGCCCGGGCCACGGCGAGGGCGAGCCGGTCCTCCGGGTCGTCGGTGAGCACGATCCAGGTGCCGGGTCGTTCCGCCCGCGCGGGAGCGGCGGAGGCGAGGGGCTTGTCGTGCCAGACGACGTCGTGCAGCCACGCCGGTCCGTCCCCGGCGGTCCCGGGGGCGAGCCGCCCGAGGATCCTCGGAAGCAGCTTGGTCTCCTCGGACGACAGTCCGCCCAGGCGGGTGATCTCGTCGGCGACCCGGGTCACCTCACCGCGCGCCAGCAGGTCCAGCAGGGTGGAGGCACCGGGTTCCCGGGTGTTCAGCGGTGCCGGGTCGAGCCAGTACCGCTGCCGCTGCCACGGGTAGTCCGGCATGGTCACCAGCCGGCCCGGGCGGGACCGCAGGGCCGTCCAGTCGAGGCGGTGCCCGCGGGCCCACAGGGCGCAGGCCGTCTCCCGCAGCGCCCGCTGCTCACCCGCCTTGCGGTGCAGGGTCCCGACGACGAGGGCCTCGTGGCCGGCCTCCTCCAGGCACTGGGTGGCCGGGGCCAGCAGCACGGGGTGCGGGCCGAGTTCCACGAACGAGCGGTGTCCCGCGGCGGCGAGCGCCTCGACGGCCGCGGAGAACCGGACGGGTTCGGTGAGGGTGCGCACCCAGTACGCGGAGTCGAAGTGCTCCCCGGGGCGGAACCCGGCGTCGATGGTGGAGAACACCGGGATGTCCCCCGCCCGCGGCCGGACGTCCGCCAGCAGCCGGCCCAGTTCCTCCTCGTACTCGCGCATCAGGGGGCTGTGGGAGGGATAGCCGACGCGCAGCATGCGTCGGAAGACCACCGGGTCGAGCGCGTCGAGCAGTTCCTCCAGGGCCGTGGTCTCACCGCTGACGAGCGTCGTGCGGGGGCCGTTGACGGCGGCGACGCACACCTCGCCGGACCGGTCCGCCACCAGGCGGGCCGCCTCCTCGGCACCGAGGCCCACCGCGGCCATGCGGCCCCGGCCGGTGGCCTGCTGCAGGGTGCGGCCGCGGTGGAGCGCGACGAGGAGGGCGTCCTCCAGGGTGAGGACCCCCGCGCAGTGGGCGGCCGCGATCTCACCGGCGCTGTGCCCGACGACCGCGGAGGGCCGGATGCCCCAGGACCGCAGCAGTGCCGCGAGAGCGGCCTGCACGGCGAACAGAGCGGGCTGGGTGATCTCCGTCTCGTCGATCCGCGACGAGTCCTCGGCCGCCCGGAGTTCCTCGACCAGCGACCAGCCCGCCCGCTCGGCGAGCCATCGGTCGCACCGCTCGACGACGTCCCGGAAGACCGGTTCGCGATCGAACAGTTCACACCCCATACGGGCGGTCTGGGCGCCCTGGCCGGAGAAGAGGAACACCGGGTCCTGGGCCCTGCGCGCGGCCCTGCCGGCCGTACAGCCCTCGGTCGCGCGGCCCGCGGCCAGCTCCCGCAGCTGCTCGGCGAGTTCCTCGCGCGAGGTGAACACCGCCGCCGCGCGGTGCTCGTGGTGGTCGCGGCCGAACGCCGCGGTGTGGCACAGGTCGTCGAGATCGATGTGCGCCGGGCCGGTCAGCGACGCGGCGGTGTCGCCCGCGAGCCGGCGCAGGGCGGGCAGGGAGTGGGCACTGAGCGGGAGGACGCGTGCGCGGTGCTCGTCGGCGGCGGGTTCGGTGATCTCCTCCGCCGCCGCGGGCAGTTCGACCAGGTGCAGGTCCGCCGGCTGGACGGGGCGCCAGACGACGTCGCGACCCGAGCGGTACAGCTCGCCGAGGGTGTCGAGCATGACCTCGCGGGCGTGTGCGCCGCGGCGCTGGGAGGGCAGGGCACGGGCGGGTGTGCCGTGGTCCTGGGCGACGGCCTCCACCGAACCGGTCAGCACGGGGTGCGGGCTGACCTCCAGGAAGTGGTCGTACCCGGTGTCGAGGAGCCGTTGGACCGCCGGCGCGAACAGGACGGGCCGGCGCAGGTTCTGCACCCAGTAGGAGGCGTCGAGTTCGGTGCCGTCGACGAAGTCCCCGGTGACCGAGGAGACGACGGGGACCGCGGCCCGCGTGGCGCGGACGCCGGACAGGGCCGCACGCAGTTCGGGCAGCAGCGGGTCGCACTGCGCGCTGTGCGAGGCGACGGCCATGTTCACCCGGCGGCACCGCACTCCGCGCCCGCTCAGCTCGGCCAGACAGGCGTCGAGGGCCATGGCGTCCCCGGACAGGACGGAGCTGCGCGTGCTGTTGGCGCCCGCGGCGCACACACCCGGGTGGCCGGCGAGCAGGTCCTCCACCTCGGCGAACGGAAGGTCGACCACGGCCACGGCGCCGCTGCCCTCGATCCGGGCCATGAGGCGGCTGCGTTCGCAGACGATCCGCACCGCGTCGGCAAGGCCGAGCGCGCCCGCGACGTGGGCCGCCGCCACCTCGCCCAGGCTGTGGCCGACGACGCCGTCCGGTTCGATGCCCCAGGACCGCCACAGGGCGGCGAGGGCCACCTGGACGGCGAAGACGGCGGGCTGCATCACCGTCGTCTCGTCCAGCCGGGACACCTCGGCGGCCCGGCCCAGTTCCTCGACGACGGAGATGCCGCTGTGGGCGTGGATCAGCCGGTCGCACTCCAGCAGTGCCGAGCGGAAGACGGGCTCGCTGTGCAGCAGTTCGCGGCCCATGCCGGACCACTGGGAGCCCTGCCCGGAGAACACGAAGGCCAGGCGGGGCGGGGCGGCGGCGCGGTGGCCGCCGCCGGTGGCGATGGCGTCCAGCGCGTCGCGCAGTCCCTCCCTGTCGCGGACCGTCACCGCCGCCCGCCAGGGGTGGCCGCTGAGCCGCAGTGCGGCGGTGGCGCACCAGTGGGCGACCGGGTGCTCCGGAGTCCGCGCCACCGCGTCGCGCAGTGCCGCCGCGGTCTCCCGCAGTGCTTCGGGGGTCGGTGCGGACAGCGGCAGGAGCTGGGCCGGGGGGGCGGGTGGTCCCTCCAGGACCACATGGCAGTTGGTGCCTCCGAAACCGAAGGAACTGACCCCCGCGAGGAGGCGGTCGCCGTCGGTGGGCCACGCGGTCAGCGCGGTCGGCACGGCCAGACGCAGTTCGTCGAAGGCGATGTCGGGGTTCGGCTCGTCGTGGTGGAGGGTCGGCGGTACGGCGCGGTGGCGCATCGCCAGGGCCACCTTCACCAGTCCGGCGATGCCGGCCGCCGCCTCCAGGTGACCGATGTTGGTCTTCACGGATCCGATCAGCAGGGGTGACCCGGCCGGCCGCCCCACGCCGAGGACGGTACCGAGCGCGTGAGCCTCGATCGGGTCGCCGAGGGCGGTTCCGGTGCCGTGCGCCTCGACGTACTGGACGTCGTGGGCGTCGAGTCCGGCCTGCTGGTAGGCCGCGCGCAGCATGGCCTCCTGGGCCGTCGGGCTGGGCGCGGTGAGGCCGTTGCTGGCGCCGTCGTTGTTGACGGCGCTGCCCCGGATCAGGCAGTGGATGCGGTCCCCGTCGGCCAGCGCGGCCGAGAGCGGCTTCAGCACCACGATGCCGCCGCCCTCGCCGCGGACGTACCCGTCGGCGGTGGCGGCGAACGCCGCGGACCGCCCGCGCGGACTCATCGCCCCCAGCTTCGACATCGCCGCGCTGCTCTCCGGCGCGAGGATCAGGTTCACGCCTCCGGCGAGGGCCAGCGTGCTCTCCCCGGAGCGCAGGCTCTGGCAGGCCAGGTGGACGGCGACGAGGGAGGAGGAGCAGGCCGTGTTGACGCCGATGCTCGGACCCTGCAGGCCCAGGGCGTAGGAGACGCGGGCCGGCACGATGCTCGGCTCCTGCCCGGTGGCCGTGTGCTGCTGGATGCCCTGCAGGTCGCGTCCGGCGAGCCGGGTGTAGTCGCTCCACAAGGTGCCGAGAAAGACACCGGTGCGGCTGGCGTGCAGCGAGGAGGGCGGTATTCCGGCGTCCTGCAGGGACGTCCAGGCGAGTTCGAGGGCGAGCCGCTGCTGCGGGTCCATTTGGGCGGCTTCTCGCGGGGATATCCCGAAGAACTGTGGATCGAATTTGTCCACATCGAAAAGGAAACCGCCCCGGCGGGTGCTCATTTTCCCGGGCGCGGCCGGGTCCGGATCATAGAGCGCGGCGGCGTCCCAGCGCTCTGCGGGAACGTCACCGACGGCGTCGGTGCCGGACCGCAGCAGGTTCCAATACGCGTCGAGACCGGGGGCGCCGGGGAGCCGGCAGGCCATTCCGACGACGGCGATGGGCTCGTCGGAAGGCGCCTCGCTGGCCGTTCCGGACGCCGCCGCGGGGGGCTCCACCGGCTCCGCGGTGCCGGCGAGGGCGCCGGCCAGGCGGGAAATGGTCGGGAAATGCCAGGCGATCGTGGGGGAGAGCGGTCTGCCGAGCCGAAGGCCCAACTGTGCGGTCAGGGCGGTCATTCCGGCGGAGTCGATGCCCAGGTCCCGGAACTGGACATCCAGGTCGACAGCATGGGCCGGTACCCCCGACGCGTCCGCGATTCTCAGCCTGAGCCAGTCGGCAATGTCGTCGGCAGTCTTCATTTCCGCATCCCCTGTTTTGTCACGAAAAGACATCCGCGCCGACGAGCTTTTCAAGGCCGCCAGCCAAGATCAACTCATTTTTAGCCGACCGAAAACATGCCCGTCAACCCCGAACTGCATGTAATATACATCTATGAATCTGGAGGGAATTGCCGCTTTTTACGGTCACGTCGAACCGAAGTCGCGGCGAAGTAAACGCGACGGAAACGCGAGGAGGAGCCGCCGGGTCGTGCCGGGCAGTCAGGCGCCGCCGGACGGCGATCCGTTCCCGGGCGGTTCGAGCCTGGGCAGGAAGCGGTGCGCGTCGAGGGACTCCAGGGCCTTCGCCATCGTGCGCACGTGAATCTCTTTTTCCTGACGCTCGAACATCAGCGACAGGGCGTCCCGCAGGGCGCGTGTCTCACCCACGAGTGCCTGAGCGGCACGCAGCGCCGTGTACGTCCCCGTCGTCTGCGTCGGGTTGAGCTCGCTCAGCCGCTTCAGAATCGCCAGATAGGCATCGACAACCCGGCTTTCGGCCTCGGTGAGGGCCGGGATCTTGGGAGACTCGGGGAACATCAAGGACGCGACCGCCTGTCTGTACTCGTCTTCTGGTCATGCGGCCCCACCGGTCCCGGGCGCTGGGGCAGCGCCGCACCCGGGACCGGCCGGCCCGTACCGTGCCAGGGGGTTCAGTGCGCGTTGCGCGGAGTGATCACGTGGTCCACGATCCCGTACTCCATGGCCTGGTCGGCCGTGAGGATCTTGTCGCGCTCGATGTCCTCGCGGATCTTCTCGATCGGCTGGCTGGAGTGCTTGGCCAGCATCTCCTCCATCTGCTCACGCATCCGGAGGACCTCGTTGGCGGCGATCTCCAGGTCGGAGATCTGGCCGCGGCCGGTCTCGCTGTGGGGCTGGTGGATCAGCACGCGGGCGTTGGGCAGCGCCATGCGCTTGCCGGGCGTGCCGGCGGCCAGCAGGACGGCGGCGGCGGAGGCCGCCTGGCCCATGCAGACCGTCTGGATGTCCGGCTTGACGTACTGCATGGTGTCGTAGATCGCGGTCAGCGCCGTGAGGGAACCACCGGGGCTGTTGATGTAGAGGGAGATGTCCCGGTCCGGGTCCATCGACTCCAGGCAGATCAGCTGGGACATGAGGTCGTTCGCCGAGGTGTCGTCGATGTCCGCGCCCAGGAAGATGATGCGCTCCTCGAACAGCTTGGCGTACGGGTCGTACTCGCGGACGCCGTGCGCACTGCGCTCGACGAAGCGCGGAACGACGTAACGCGCCTCGGGGCGGGGCAGTCGGGCGGACGGGTCGAAGACGTTCCTGGAAGTCACGATGCGGTCCTATCCAATGAGTTGGCGTCAGAAAGAAGGTGCGTCGGAAAGAAGGTGTCCTGCGGTCACGTGCGCCGGTACGAAGGGCTTTCGGGGCGCCGCGAGTCTCTCGGGTGTCCGGCCGGCGGCGGGCGGGCGGGCCGATGGGGGGACGGGGATCACGTCCGGGTGGGAAGGGACGAAGTGTCGTGCGGGACCGGGGCATCCGCCCACCGTTCGACGGCGGAGTCGATGACACGCGCCACGTCCGCCAGCCGGCCGGCGTCCATCATCGTGTAGTGGGTCCCCGCCGCCCAGGCGACGGACACGGGCCGGCCCACCACCTCGGACCAGCCGAGACAGTCAGGGGCCGCGTTCCAGCCGGTCTCGTCCCGTGCCCTGATCACCAGCAACGGCGCGGCACACGGCGCCGCCTGCCGGCCCGCCTCGAAGATCCCCTGGTGCCAGCGGTACACCTCCCAGAAGGGACGCAGGTCCTCACCGGTCAGGCCCGGAGTGGCGCTCGCCACCGCGATCAGCTCGGCCGCGTGGTCGAGGAGGCCGTCCAGCGAGGAGGAGCCCGCGCCGGACACGTCGACCCCGAAGAGCCCGCCCACTTCACGGGCGAGATCGGTCGTCCGGGCCTCCAGCACCTCGTGGGTGGCGCTGTCCAGGAGGATGACGCCCGCCGCGCCGCGGCCCCTCTCCTCGGCGAGGCGCGCCATCTCCACGGCCACCGGGCCGCTGAAGGACCACCCCACGAACACGGGCGTCGCGCCGTTCCCGCTCTCCAGGAACTGCGTCAGATACGCGTCCGCGATGCCGTCGATGGAGCGCGGGCGCGTGGGGTCGATCCCCGTGGTGTGGAAGGCGTAGACGGAGCAGTCCGACCTCAGGTGGGGCTGCAGCGCACGGAAGGACGCGGCCGATCCGCTCGCGGGGTGGATGAAGACCAGAGCGTGTGTCCCGCCCGACGACTTCAAGCAGATCAGGTTCCCGCCCACTGCACAGAGCTCCTTGTCGATCACACCTGCACCCGGAATAAATGTACAGGACGTACAGAACTATGATCGCAAGCATGGCTTACGAGGTTCCGGTGACGCAAGCGCGAGCCGAGCTCGCTGAACTGATCAACCGTGTGGTGTACGGCCGCGAGCGCGTCTTCATCACGCGCCATGGCAAACCGCTCGTCGCCCTCGTGGCAGCAGACGAGTTGGAGCGGCTGGACGAGTCCGCGCAGCAGTCGCAGGAACCGGAGGAGCGGGTGATCGGAACCGTGTCCATCGTGTCCGAGAGCGCGTCCTCCGACAGGAACCAGGGCCGCTACGGCCTCGTGGCCGAATACGGCAGCCCGTACCCCTACGGCTCCGACCGGCCCTGAGCCGAGGGCCGAGGACGGCCGCGCCCGGCGTTCCCGCCGCCGGCCGCGGCCGTTCAGCGGGGCCCCGGGGCCCGGCGCCGGCGTGGGACCACGGGAACCCTCCCCGTACGCACGCGCGTCCTCCCGTGCGACATGTTCACCTTCAGCGCGTACTTCACCGCCCCCGGCGCCTCATGGGTTCGCCAGCTGCTCGATTTCGCCTGGACGCAGACCCGGGCCTGCGCCTTCGCCATCGCGCTGCTGTCCGGGGTGGCGGTGTCCACCCTGCTGCACGGCCTCCCGGTGGCCCGATACGACCTGCTCGTCGTCTACGGCGTGCTCCTCACCCTGCTGTTCTGGCTGCGCGGCTGGGAGACGGGGCGGGATGTCGCTGTCATCGCCGTCTGCCATGTCATCGGCCTGGCGTTCGAGCTGGTGAAGGTGTCCCTCGGCTCGTGGAGCTACCCGGAGCCGGCCGTGCTGAAGTTCGCCGGCGTACCGCTGTACGGAGGGTTCCTCTATGCGGCCGTCGGCAGTTACATCTGCCGGGCCTGGCATCTCTTCGACCTCGAACTGACCCGCTACCGGCCGAGGGCGACAGCAGCGGTGGCCGCGGCCATCTACCTCAACTTCTTCACCCACCACTGGCTGCCCGATGCGCGCTGGCCGCTGGCCGGAATGCTGGTGGCCGTCACCGCGGGCACCTCCGCGCGGTTCACGGTGCGCGGGGTACGCCGACGCATGCCGCTTGCGGTGTCGTTCGCCCTGATCGGCTTGTTCCTGTGGATGGCGGAGAACCTCGCCACCTACGTGGGCGCCTGGCGCTACCCCTACCAGCTCCACGGCTGGCAGCCCGTCGGCGTGGAGAAGTTCGGCGCCTGGTCCCTGCTGATCAGCATCACGGTCGTCCTGGTGGCCGCCAGCCGGCCGAGCGCGGCCCCTCGACGGGGGTAGCCGACGCACCGATGCGGGACATGGAGGCCGTGGGGCCGGTCGGGTGATGAGCGGAGGCCGCCAAAGGCCACGTGTGTGACGGCGGTGCTGGACTCCGGCGTGACGGCGGTACTGGACTCCGGCCTGGTGCGGACAGGCCGGAGCCGCAATCGTTTCCCCATCCAATGCCCGCTGTAACTCCTGCTTTTTTGCTTGCGCGGGTTTCCGGGAATGTGCAGCCATGTGGCGCATGATCGAAGTGCAGTCGGCGTCGCCCGCCTCGACGATGACGGTGAAGGGGCGGAGTGCGAGGCCGTGACGGTCGAGCACTCCGCCGAGTCATGCGTCAAAGAAAGAGGGAACCATGACGACAACGACGGAGACTCCCACTCGGGAAAAGGCCGGGGTAGGCCAGGAAGAGGCCGGGGAGGAATCCGCCTTCGGCCCGCTCCTGCTGGCAGCGCTGCTGTCCCGGCGCGAGGAGCGCGGTGAGGAGTCGATCATCGAGCACCCGCTTCTCCTCGCCGCGCTCGCACGTCGTCGCCGTGAGGGAGGTGGTGAGGAGTCGATCATCGAGCACCCGCTTCTCCTCGCCGCGCTCGCACGTCGTCGCCGTGAGGGCGGCGGTGAGGAGTCCATCATCGAACACCCGCTCCTCCTGGCCGCGATGATGCGTCGCCGTCGTGAGGAGCGCGGCGAGTCGCTGATCGAGCACCCGCTTCTCCTGGCCGCGCTCATGCGCCGCCGCCGTGAGGAGAGCGGTGAGGAGTCGATCATCGAGCACCCCCTTCTGCTGGCTGCGATGATGCGTCGCCGTCGTGAGGAGCGCGGCGAGTCGCTGATCGAGCACCCGCTTCTTCTCGCCGCGCTCATGCGCCGCGCATAGGAAAAGGCAACACCCCTGCCCTCCGATGGTGGTAGTCCTCGGCATCGGAGGGCAGGTCCGTACGGAAATCCAAGACTTGAGGAAACCCCATGGCAGCTGATTCAGGTGGACAAGCGGATCGGGACCCCTTCGAGGCCTTCGTCGACGAGATCTTCGAGGAGATGGTGCGCGATGCCGGAATCTCGCATACCGGCACCGGTTCCAGGCAAGGAAAGGACCCACTGGCCGGAGTCCTGATGGAAGCGGCCGTAGCGTCCCTTTCCCAGCCGCCCTCCCGTTCCTCCGAACTGGAAAGAGTGCTGTTCGCGCAGACCCTGGCGACCGCACTGGCAGAGTCCCTCGCGCCCGCTCTGGCCGATGTGCTGGCCTCGGAGGTGATGAAGGTGCTGACCCACCGCGCCTCCTCGCACAGCGGAGGCACCCACGAAACCATCGGCGAGGCCGGCCGCCGTCACCGCTCCTCAGGAGGCGGCGACCACTCCTAGAGGGCGGTTCCCCCGGCGTACGCCATCGGCCGGGGATCCGCGGGCGCCTGGCCTTACCGGGGCACGATCTGCCACGCGGTATTCCAGTCCCTCCATCGACGTTCCATGGCTTCCTCGCGTTCGCGGGCTCGGGCTACGGCCCTCACGTACGGCTTGTGCGCCGCAAGACCGATGGCGACAGACGCACCGATGAGAGCGGCGGCGATCGCCACCATGGTCGTGCTGCACAGGGCGATCCACGCCGCTAGTGCAGGCAGGCTGGCCGCCAGAAGATAGAGCAGGATCGATGTTGCTTTAAGTAGTGATTCGACTCGTCGCTTAGCCCGGTAATGGTCCAGCTCCTGCTGCTGGGGAGGCGGCAAGGACCCGGCGGGCAGCGTAGGGTCAGACATGTGCGGTTCTCTCCTGAGCGTCACCGCACGAGAGGGCTTCGGGCGACGGGATCTTGCCGGAGACTGCGCTCGAAGCCCTTCGTGCAACCGGCCGCCTAGGGATCGGCGCGATCCAGTGGCGAGTACGCCAGCGGGAGGCGGTACCCGGCCGTGGATGTGACGGTCCCCGGGAGGTTTCCTGTTGCCATCAGACTGAGGCCAGGCCGGTTCCCGCGATGTCAGCACAAAGCTGACGCCGGTGCGGCAAGCTGCTGCTATGGCCTCGTCATCATACGAACAGCGAATGCGCAACTTGCTCGTCAGTCGCTCGGCAGCTGCGATGTCGCTTGCAACGTCATTCGCAAGCATTGCCGATCCCAGGGCTGAGCCGGCCAATGATGCTCGATTCTGGCCTCAGATGCGATACAGGATTAATTCCCTGGAAGCGTCCCAGGTTGCAGTGTTTCGACAGGGCGGCATGTCCTGGGATGCAATCGCTAGCTTCTATGGGGTTTCAAAGCAATCGATCCACCGTCGCCTCTCCGGGAGAGTCGACGCTGCTGTCGAGAATGCGCAGAAATACACATCGGTGTATGAGCACGAATTGCGAATCGGCGAACTCCTTCGCGCGCGCAGCTCTTATATACCTGCTGAGGAGCTGCTGTCGGCGGCCGAGACGCAGGCTCAGGTGTGGGAGCAGAGGCGGCGTACGCCGCTTTGGTGGTGGGAGTGAGCGCGGGACGCTCAGTGTCGGATCTCGACTTCACGAACAGAGCCCGGACACTTCGTCCGGGTCCTCTGCCGTTGGGTGCCTCACGCTCGGCTCGGCGGACGGGAAAGACCATCTGTCCAGCGTGCCGACCGGCTCGGTACCGTGGAGTCGAGTGATCTCTGGTCGTCAGCCACGTCGGAGCTGACCTCACTCAAAGCAGGAGGGGCCTGACCCGCCTTAGCGGATCAGGCCCCTGACCTGGTACTTCACTGTCGGGGTGGCGGGATTTGAACCCACGACCTCTTCGTCCCGAACGAAGCGCGCTGCCAAGCTGCGCTACACCCCGATGTCGCTGCTCTCGCGGCGACGACGTTTACTTTAGCCCACTGGTGGCTGTAGACGAAATCCGGTTTAGACCCGGCGGCGGACCGGGGTGGGGCGGGTGTGGTCCAGGGCCACGAGGAGGACGGCGAGGGCGTACGTCCCAAGGCCCAGCAGGAGCGCGTTGGCCAGGGTGCTGCGGTAGCCGTGGGCGGCCACGTCCAGGAAGGGATACAGGTAGCGGGAGGGGTCCGAGGGGGCGAGGAATGCCGCTCGGGTCAGGGAGAAGGCCAGGTAGGCCAGGGGGTAGAGGAGCCAGGGGGCCGTCTGGCGGAGGTGCAGCCGGGGTGCGGGAGTGAGCAGCAGCCAGTCCAGCAGGGCCGCCGCCGGCGTCACCGTGTGCAGGATCTGGAGGGTCGCCCACTGGGCGTGCCAGCGCTCCGGGGCCGTCGTCGCGCCGGTCATGGAGAACGGGGGCGTCGTATGGGCCAGGAGCAGGTGGTAGACGAGCGCCGCGACCAGGGCGTAGAGGAGCGCGGCGCCTGTCACGGCGGAGGGAAGCGGCCTGCGGGCCCGGCTGGACCGGGACGCCGACAGGAGCATGACGACGGCCAGCAGGATGTTCGTCTGGACGCTGAAGTAGCTCAGGGTGCGGGCCGGGGTGCCCAGCAGGAGCTCCAGGGCTACGCCGCCCGCCGCCGCGAGGGCGATGAGGAGGCGGAGGAGGGCGACTACGGGGCGGCGGACCGGCGCTACCACCGCCGTGGCCGGCACCGGGGAGGGCAGCAGCGGGGGCGGGGCCGGGACCGCGGGCAGGTCCGGGATGTCCCTGGGTATCGGGGCGGTCATGCCCTCACGCTAGGAGCGGGGGAGGGGTGCAGCGATCCGGTGTGGGCCGGATGGGTTACGGCGTCGGGCCGGGGAGGGGGCGCCACCCCTTTACTTCCGCCCCCACCATCGCCGGGCTTGGTTCCGCCCCCTCATTGCCTCGGGCCTGCTTGCGCCCCACCGCCCCCCAGGGCTTACTTCCGTCCCATCGCCGCCTCAGGCTTACTTGCGCCCCGCCGCCCCCTCTGGCCTTACTTCCGCCCCACCAACGTCAGCAACGTCGCCTCCGGCGGGCACGCGAAGCGGACCGGGGTGTAGCGGTTGGTGCCGCAGCCTGCCGAGACGTGGAGGTAGGAGGTGTGGCCGTCCGCCGTGTGGGTGGAGAGGCCCTTCACCCGGTCCGTGTCCAGGTCGCAGTTGGTGACCAGCGCGCCGTAGAAGGGGATGCACAGCTGGCCGCCGTGGGTGTGGCCGGCCAGGATCAGGGGGTAGCCGTCCGCCGTGAACGCGTCCAGTGTGCGCAGGTAGGGGGCGTGGACCACGCCGAGCGAGAAGTCGTACGTCCCGGACGGACCGCCCGCCACCCGGGCGTAGCGGTCGCGCTTGATGTGCGGGTCGTCGAGGCCCGTCAGCTCGATCGAGACGCCGTCGGCCTTCAGGACACCCCGCGTGTTCGTCAGGTTCAGCCAGCCCGCCTCGTCGAAGCCGTCGCGCAGGTCCTCCCACGGGTTGTGGATGACGCCGACCGCCGGCGCGTTGCCGTTCAGGCCGTGCCGGCCGCTCACCTTCTCCAGCAGGTAACGGGCCGGATTGCGGAGTTTGGGGCCGTAGTAGTCGTTGGAGCCGAAGACGTAGGCGCCCGGGAACTCCATCAGGGGGCCGAGCGCGTCCAGGACCTCCGGGATGCCCTCGGGGTCCGAGAGGTTGTCGCCGGTGTTGATCACGAAGTCCGGGCGCAGGCCTGCCAGTGACTGCAGCCACCGCTGCTTCTTGCGCTGGCCGCTCACCATGTGGATGTCGGAGACCTGGAGCACGCGCAGCGGCCGCATGCCCGGCGGGAGGACCGGGACCGTCACTCGTCGCAGGCGGAAGGAGCGGGCCTCGAAGCCCGCCGCGTACGCCACTCCGGCGGCGCCTGCCGCCATGATTCCCAGGGGTACTCCGTATCGCGCGCGCATGAGCCCATCGTGTCAGACCCCGGCGGCACGCCGAGACCGGCCGGCTCTCGATGGGCCGCCCGGCGTCCCCCCGGGTCACAGGGGGCCGGCCCCCCTTAAATCAGCGGGCGTTCGGGCGGGCACACCTGCGACAATCGGCCGCATGACCACCACGCTCAAGTCGAAGCTGCAGGACGACCTCAACGCCGCGATCAAGGAGCGCGACGAGCTCCGCTCCTCGACGCTGCGGCTGACGCTCGCCGCGATCACCAAGGAGGAGGTCGCGGGCAAGGAGAAGCGGGAGCTCTCCGACGACGAGGTCCTCAAGGTGATCACCCGTGAGGCGAAGAAGCGCCGTGAGGCGGCCGACGCCTTCGCGCAGGGCGGTCGCCCGGAGTCGGCCGAGCGGGAGAAGGCGGAGGGCGAGGTGCTCGCCGACTACCTGCCCAAGCAGTTGTCCGACGAGGAACTGAACGCGATCGTCGCCCAGGCCGTGGAAGAGGCGAAGGCGGCCGGTGCCGAGGGGCCGCGGGCCATGGGCGCCGTCATGAAGATCGTGAACCCGAAGGTGGCCGGTCAGGCCGAGGGCGGCCGGGTCGCCGCCGCGGTGAAGAAGCTGCTTCAGGGCTGAGCCACCGCGAGAGCTGCGTAGATACGGCGGCGGGGCCGCGCCCTTCTTGCGAAGAGCGCGGCCCCGTACGTGTGGCCTCAGCCCCGTCGGCCGCCGTTCCCGTTGCCGCCGTTGCCCTGACCCTGGATGAAGTTGCCCGGGAGGGAGAAGGTCGGCGCCGGGACGGTGCCGCCGATCGTGTCACCCGTTCCGCCGTCCGTCGTTCCCCCGTCCGTCAGTCCGCCGATCAGACCGCCGATCCCGCCCGTGCTGTTCCCGTTCTTGCCGCCGTGCTTCTTCCCGTGGCCCTTCCCCTGGTCGTCCCCGTTGTTGTCGTCGGGGATGTCGATCAGGTGGAAGTCCTCGGCCGGCTTGCCCTCCAGCGCGCCGGTCATCATGTC
This sequence comes from Streptomyces sp. NPDC001135, assembly GCF_053598395.1. Taxonomy (NCBI): domain Bacteria; kingdom Bacillati; phylum Actinomycetota; class Actinomycetes; order Kitasatosporales; family Streptomycetaceae; genus Streptomyces; species Streptomyces sp. NPDC001135. Next base: position 57,878 of record NZ_JBSFKD010000014.1, read on the forward strand.
GCGCCAGATCGGGCCGGGCACCTCACCACCGAACACCTTGTCGTGCGGTACGCCGCCGATGGTGATGTTGATCATCTTGCGCTTGTGCTGCGGGTCGCCCACCCAGACCGCGCCGGCCATGTTCGGGGTGTAACCGACGAACCAGGCCGCGAAGCGCTCGTCCGTCGTACCGGTCTTGCCCGCGCTCGGGCGGTCACCGAGGCCGGCCTCCTGGCCCGTACCGTCCTCGACCACGCCCTTGAGGAGCGTGCTGACGGTGTCCGCGGTCTTCTCCGACATCGCGCGCGAGCAGGTCGACCTCGGCACCGGGAGGGACTTCACCTGGCTGCCGATCTTCTGGGTGATCGACTCGATGGCGACCGGGGTGCAGTACGTACCGCGGGAGGCGAAGGTGGCGTACGCGCTGGCCATCGTCAGCGGCGACATCTCCTGCGTGCCGAGCGCGATGGACGGCGCCTGGTCGATCTTGCGGCCGTCCGCGCGCTCCACGCCCATCTTCTTGGCCATGTCGATGACCGGGCAGATGCCGATGTCGCTGATCAGCTGCACGTAGTAGGTGTTGACCGACTTGGCGGTCGCTTCCTTCATGCCGTACGGGCCGTGCTCCGACTCGTTCTCGTTCTGCAGCTTGGCGGGCTTGCGCGGGTCGTTGTGCCAGATCCTGCCGTTGCACGCCTGGACGGTGCTCGGGTAGGGCATCTCGTACGGCGACGAGTACTCCTGCGTCGGGGGCTTGCCGCCCTCGATCGCGGCCGCCGCGACGATCGGCTTGAACGTCGAACCGGGCTGGTAACCGGCGCCGCCGCCCATGTCCGAGTTGACGGAGAGGTTGATCTGCGTCTCGTTCTTGCCGAAGCCGTACGGGCGGGACTGGCCCATGGCGAGGATCTTCCCGGTGCCCGGTTCGACGATCGTCGCGGCCGTCGCCACCTCGTCGGACTTGTAGACGTGGTCCTTGACGGACGCCTGGGCGGAGTCCTGCGCCTGCGGGTCGAGCGTCGTACGGATCGTCAGGCCGCCCTGGTTCCAGAGCTTCGCCCGGGCCTCCTTGGACTTGCCGAAGACCGGGTCGTGCAGGACGACGTCGCGTACGTAGTCGCAGAAGAAACCGGCGCCGCGGACCGCGGTGATGCAGCCGTTCTTGGGCCGGCTGGGGTGCAGCCCGAGCGGCTGCTCCTTGGCCTGGTCGGCCTCCTTCTGGGAGATGTCGCCGAGCTCCGCCATCCGCTGGAGCACGACGTTGCGCCGCTTGGTGGCCTCGGCGTCGTCGTTGACCGGGTCGTAGCGGCTCGGGGACTGCACGACGCCGGCCAGCAGCGCCGATTCCTGGAGGTTCAGGTCCTTGGCGTGCTTGGAGAAGTAACGCTGGGCGGCGGCCTCGACGCCGTAGGCCTGCTCGCCGAAGAAGGTGATGTTCAGGTAGTTCTCGAGGATCTTCTTCTTGCCGAGCTTCTCCTCGGTCTGGATCGCGTACTTCAGCTCGCGGATCTTGCGGCCGAGCGTCTGCTGGGTGGCCTCGGCGACCTTCGTCGGGTCGTCGCCGGCCTCCTCGATGAAGTAGTTCTTCACCAGCTGCTGGGTGAGCGTGGAGGCGCCCTGCGAGACACCGCCGCTCTGCGCGTTCTTGTTCAGGGCGCGCAGCACGCCCTTCAGGTCGATCGCGCCGTGCTTGTAGAAGCGGGAGTCCTCGATCGCGACGATCGCCTTCTGCATGTACGGCGAGATGTCCTTGAGTTCCACCACCGTGCGGTCACGGGAGTAGACGCTCGCGATCGGCTTGCCCTGGTTGTCCAGGATGGTCGTGCGCTGACTGAGCTGGGGGCTCTTCAGGTTGGCCGGGATCTCGTCGAAGCTCTTGACCGAGCCCTTGGCGGCGAGGCCCAGCGCGCCGGCCGCGGGCAGCGCGATGCCCGCCATCACGGCTCCGGCGAGCACACTGACACCGAGGAACTTGGCGGCCTGCTGCGTTGGCGACAGACCACCACCCGAGCGCTTCTTTGGCATGGGGGCAGCCTAATCCGTACTCATGAGCGTTCCGAGGGAGCGGCTCTCCCTCGGGATGTTCGGGTGCCGGATCGTGACGGCAGCGCAACCTGACCTGCCTACGTTTCCATTTCCCGGACATGCGCGCAGGCCTTGGCCTAAGCTGCTCTCAACTGTCACAGCAGTGCGGCCACGTATCAATACGTCCGGCGACCCCGAATCGTTCCGGAGGTGCCTCGATTTTCGATGGGGCCGTGTCCGAATCCGCCTCGTGTGTCACCTGGCGCCCGATGTGACGCACCACAGAAGTCCCGGTTTGCCGGGATGATCACGCATGTCACCAGCTCACTCCCGCGGGTGATCTGCCGCTTACCCATAGTCCGTTCGGGCCATTCAAGATTGGGCCCGAAGGGGGTGTTGCGCTGTGCCCACCTTCCGTAACGTCCTCAACTGGCGGCGGTGAATATGCCGCTGCCGCCGTGGGGGAGCCTCGATTCGGGAGAGGACGGCGCCGGTATGGGCTGGGTAACCGACTGGAGTGCGCAGGCTGCCTGCCGCACTACCGATCCGGATGAACTGTTCGTTCAGGGAGCAGCGCAGAACAGGGCCAAGGCGGTGTGCACCGGATGCCCGGTACGCACCGAATGCCTGGCCGACGCGCTGGACAACCGCGTCGAGTTCGGCGTGTGGGGAGGTATGACGGAGCGGGAGCGCCGTGCACTGCTGCGCCGCCGCCCCACCGTGACCTCCTGGCGCAGGCTGCTGGAGACCGCCCGCTCGGAGTACGAGCGCGGCGCGGGCATCGTGCCCCTCGACAGCGACGAGGTGTACGAGCACTACGCGGCGGTGAGCTGAGGGCGTTCCCTCCGGCACCTCCCCGCGGCACAGGTCCAGGGGCGCCGAGTGGGTACACGTCCGGGGCTCGGGAAGCGACGGGCCCGGGAAACGCCGATCCGGCCTGCGTCCGGGGAAGCCGCGATCGGCCTTGCGGCCCCGCCCGCGCAGACGGACCGGGACGAGCGCGGGGCCAGGTGCCCGCGGACGACCCCTGCGGTGTCCGCGCGTCGCCCTACCGAGCGCGCGTGTGCCACCGACGCGCGTCCGACGGCCACTGCGCGCGTACGACCACTTGTCTGCACGCACATGACGGTCACCCACGCGCATGCGACCGCTCGCGTGCGCACGTGCCACCGCTCACCCGCGCGCATACGACGGTCGCCTGTGCCCCTGCGATCGTTCGCCACCCGAGGTGCCGCGCACGCGCGCCTGCTGGTCAGCCGCCCAGTGGCCGCTACGGCAGCTCCGTGCGCACCGGCGTGCCCGCTGCCAGCCGGGCGCCGATGTCGCGCAGGCCCGCGAGGTCGTGGACGTCGCCGGGCAGTGCGGGTACTTCGACCACCGCCACCTCGGGGTGACGGGCGGTGAATCGGTCACGCGTGCGCTGCTCGCGCGAGAGCAGCTGCATACGATCGGCGTGCAGTCGCAGCAGTCCCGCGGTGAGCCGGTCGACGGGGTGCTCCTCGTCGGCGGGGGAGCCTTCTTCGGAAGCGGGGGCGTCGGTAGCGGCCTCGGATGCGGGAGATCGCGAACTGCCGTATGAGTCGGGAGAGTTACGAAGTCCAGCTTTCCCGGACCCCTGATCCACAATGCGGGGGTCCTCAAGATTTTCGGCGGCGGCGAGCGCCCGCTCGGCCGACAGCCGGCCGGCGCCGCTGCCATGGACCCGGTTCAGCACCAGACCCACCAGTGGCATCTTCTCCTCGGCCAGCCGCTCCACGAAGTACGCCGCCTCGCGGAGCGCGTCCCGCTCCGGGGCCGCGACCACCAAGAACGCCGTGCCGGGCGCCTGGAGCAGCTTGTACGTGGCGTCCGCGCGCGTGCGGAACCCGCCGAAGGTGGTGTCCATCGCGGCCACGAACGTCTGGACGTCCTTCAGTAGCTGGCCGCCCAGCAGCTTGCCGAGGGTGCCGGTCATCATCGACATGCCGACGTTGAGAAAGGCCATCCCCGCGCGTCCGCCGAGCTTGGCGGGCGCCGTCAGCAGACGGATCAGCCGGCCGTCCAGGAAGGAGCCCAGCCGCTTGGGCGCGTCCAGGAAGTCCAGCGCGGAGCGGGACGGCGGGGTGTCGACCACGATCAGGTCCCACTCGTCCTTCGCGCGCAGCTGGCCCAGCTTCTCCATCGCCATGTACTCCTGCGTGCCCGCGAAGCCCGCCGAGAGCGACTGGTAGAAGGGGTTCGCCAGGATCGCGGCCGCCCGCTCGGGGTCCGCGTGCGCCTCCACGACCTCGTCGAAGGTGCGCTTCATGTCGAGCATCATGGCGTGCAGTTCCCCGTCGCCCTCGGTGCCCTTCACCCGGCGCGGGACGTTGTCGAGGGAGTCGATGCCCATCGACTGGGCCAGCCGCCTGGCCGGATCGATGGTCAGCACGACCACCTTGCGGCCCCGCTCGGCCGCACGGAGGCCGAGGGCCGCCGCCGTCGTCGTCTTGCCGACCCCGCCCGAGCCGCAGCACACCACGATCCGGGTCTTCGGGTCGTCCAGCAGCGGGTCGATGTCGAGGGTGCGCGCGGGGGAGAGACCGTGGGCCTTCTCCCGCCCCTCGGCCGTGACCGCTGTCCTCGGTGCCTCGGCCGGGTCAGGACTCATGACAACCCCTGCTTCCGCAGCTCGGTGGCGAGTTCGTACAGGCCCGCCAGGTCCATGCCCTCGGCGAGCAGCGGCAGTTCGTCCAGCGGCAGGCCCAGCTCGCCCAGGGCCGCGCGCTGCTCCTGCTCCAGCGCGTACCGCTCGGCGTACTCCGCTGCCTGCTCCAGCAGCGGGTCCACCAGCTTCTCCGCGTTCCCGCCGCGCCGGGCCCCACCCAGTCCGGCCGTCGACAACGCCTGTGCGACAGAGGAACGCTCCACGGTCCGTACGAGTTCCAGATCGGCCGCGTCCAACACCTCCGGCCGGACCATGTTCACGATGACCCGGCCCACCGGCAGCCGCGCGGCGCGCAGTTCGGCGATGCCGTCGGCGGTCTCCTGGACCGGCATCTCCTCCAGCAGCGTCACCAGGTGCACCGCCGTCTCCGGCGACTTCAGCACCCGCATCACCGCCTGCGCCTGATTGTGTATGGGGCCGATCTTCGCCAGGCCCGCCACCTCGTCGTTGACGTTCAGGAAGCGGGTGATGCGGCCGGTCGGCGGGGCGTCCATGACGACGTAGTCGTACGCGAACCGGCCGCTCCTGTCCTTGCGGCGCACCGCCTCGCACGCCTTGCCGGTCAGCAGGACGTCTCTGATGCCCGGTGCGACGGTGGTGGCGAAGTCGATCGCGCCGAGCTTCTTCAGAGCCCGGCCCGCGCCCCCGAGCTTGTAGAACATCTGGAGGTAGTCCAGAAGGGCCAGTTCGGGGTCTATGGCGAGGGCGTACACCTCGCCGCCCCCCGGAGCGACCGCGATCTTCCGCTCCTCATACGGCAACGCCTCCGTCTCGAAGAGCTGGGCGATGCCCTGCCGGCCCTCGACCTCCACGAGAAGCGTCCGCTTCCCCTCGGTCGCGAGGGCCAGCGCCAGTGCGGCGGCGACCGTCGTCTTTCCGGTCCCGCCCTTGCCGCTGACGACCTGGAGCCTGCTCACGTCTTCGAGCCTAACCAGTCCGGCCGAGACTCACGCGGGAGGCTGTGGATAACGCTGGTCACAGCCTGCCGGCCGGCCTGTGGACGACGACGGACACAGCCGGCCGCGGCCGGCCGCCGTTCCCGCCGGTCGCAGCGGCTACAGTCGGCCCCATGACCAAGTGGGAATACGCAACCGTGCCGCTGCTCGTCCATGCCACGAAGCAGATTCTGGACACCTGGGGCGAGGACGGCTGGGAGCTCGTCCAGGTCGTGCCCGGGCCCAACAACCCCGAGCAGCTCGTGGCCTACCTGAAGCGGGAGAAGCAGGCATGAGCGCGGTCGAGGCCAAGCTGGCCGAACTGGGGCTGACCCTGCCGGAGGTCGTACCGCCGCTGGCCGCGTACCAGCCGGCCGTGCAGTCCGGCGTGTACGTGTACACCGCCGGCCAGCTGCCGATGGTCGAGGGCAAGCTGCCGGTCACCGGCAAGGTGGGCGCCGAGGTCACGCCGGAGGAGGCCAAGGACCTGGCCCGCACGTGCGCGTTGAACGCGCTGGCCGCGGTGAAGTCCGTCACCGGTGACCTGGACCGCATCGCGCGCGTGGTGAAGGTCGTCGGCTTCGTCGCCTCCGCCGCCGACTTCACCGGGCAGCCCGGGGTCGTCAACGGTGCCAGCGAACTGCTCGGCGAGGTCCTCGGCGACAAGGGCGTGCACGCCCGCAGCGCGGTCGGCGTCGCGGTGCTGCCGCTGGACGCGCCGGTCGAGGTCGAGATCCAGGTGGAACTCGCCCCGTAGCCCCACGGTGCACCGCTGACCTCGGGCACCTCTCGAACATTCGCCCTACACGGGATAGCCTCCGGCCATGGCGAACGGTCAGTGGTACCCCCCGGAGTGGCCGGACCGTATCCGCGCGCTCGCGGACGGCGCGCTCACCCCGGTGTCCCCCAGACGCGCGGCGACAGTGCTGCTCCTGAAGGACACCGAGTCCGGTCCGGTCGTCCACATGCTGCGCAGACGCGCCTCCATGGCCTTCGCCGGAGGCGCGTACGCGTATCCCGGAGGCGGGGTCGACCCGCGCGACGACGACCGTCTGGTGCGCTGGGCGGGCCCCACGCGCGCGTGGTGGGCGGACCGGCTCGGCGTCGACGAGCCGGGCGCCCAGGCGATCGTCTGCGCGGCCGTACGGGAGACGTACGAGGAGGCGGGCGTCCTGCTCGCCGGGCCCGACGCGGAGTCGGTCGTCGGCGACACCACCGGCGAGGACTGGGAGGCCGACCGGGCCGCCCTGGTCGCGCGTGAGCTGTCCTTCGCCGAGTTCCTGGACCGGCGCGGCCTGGTGCTGCGCTCGGACCTGCTGGGCGCCTGGACCCGCTGGATCACCCCGGAGTTCGAGGCCCGCCGCTACGACACCTGGTTCTTCGTGGCCGCCCTGCCCGCGGGCCAGCGCACCCGGAACGCCTCCACGGAGGCCGACCGCACGGTGTGGATCCGCCCCGCCCAGGCCGCCGCCGGCTACGACCAGGGCGAGCTGCTGATGATGCCGCCCACCATCGCCACCCTGCGCCAGCTGCTGCCGTACGCGACCGCCGCCGAGGCAGTGGCGGCGGCCCCCCTGCGCGATCTGACGCCGGTGATGGCGCGCGCCCGCCTGAGGGACGGCGAAATCGTCCTGTCCTGGCCGGGGCACGAGGAGTTCACCAAGCACGTCCCGGCGGATCCGACGACCACCGGGACCAGCGCCGCGACGAGCACCGGGACGCCCACCGGGACCAGCGCCGCGACGACCGCCGAGACGACGGGTGGAGGCCCCGTATGACCGACGCAAGCGCCCTGCCGGGCCAGCCCCGCGGCCAGGTGCTCTCCGGCCCCGCCACCGAACGGGCCGTCAACGTCCTCGCGCCCAACGCCTCCGCCATGACCCTGGACGGCACCAACACCTGGATCGTCGCCGAGCCCGACTCCGATCTCGCCGTGGTGATCGACCCGGGCCCGCTCGACGACGGCCACCTGAGCGCCGTCGTCGACACCGCCGAGAAGGCCGGCAGGCGCATAGCCCTGACCCTGCTCACCCACGGCCACCCCGACCACGCGGAGGGCGCCGCGCGCTTCGCGGAACTGACGGGTACGCGCGTGCGTGCCCTCGATCCCGCGCTCCGCCTGGGCGACGAGGGCCTGGCGGCCGGCGACGTGATCACCGTCGGCGGCCTGGAGCTGAAGGTCGTACCGACCCCCGGGCACACCGCGGACTCGCTGTGCTTCCATCTCCCGGCCGACCGGGCCGTGCTGACCGGTGACACCATCCTCGGGCGCGGTACGACGGTCGTGGCGCACCCCGACGGCCGTCTGGGCGACTACCTGGACTCCCTGCGGCGTCTGCGGTCCCTGACGGTGGACGACGGCGTGCACACCGTCCTACCGGGCCACGGGCCGGTCCTGGAGGACGCCCAGGGCGCCGTGGAGTTCTACCTCGCCCACCGCGCCCACCGGCTCGCCCAGGTGGAGACGGCGGTCGAGGACGGCTACCGCACCGCGGCCCAGGTCGTCGCCCACGTGTACGCCGACGTGGACCGCTCCCTGTGGCCGGCGGCGGAACTGTCGGTACGGGCCCAGATGGACTACCTGAGCGAGCACGGGCTGATCTAGCCGGCGAGCGCCTTCTCGGCGGCGTCGAGGATGTTGCCGAAGGTGCGCGTGATCACCGGGCGGGCCAGCATCCGGGTGAGCGGGGGACCCAGCAGGGGCAGGGGAATCCCCGCCCGGGTGGTCCACCGGACCAGGGTGCCGCCGTCCGTCTCGGTGAACGTCATCCGGCCGAGCTCGTGCCGGGCCGGCGGCACGCTGCGCTCCACGACGTACTCCGTGGCGTACGGCGGCTCGTAGCGGGTGATGCGCTCCCGGAACCAGCCGATCAGCCACAGGTGGCTGCGGATCGCGCCGACGCCGTAGGGCGCGGCCTCGCCGTGCCGGGCCAGCCGGCAGCGCACCACCAGGGGCGAGGCCGTGTAGTGGGTGGTCGTCGTGAGCCAGGCGAACACGTCCTCGATCGGGGCGTGAACGACGCGTTCCACGGTCATGGTCTCCATGCCTGCCGGCCTCCTCAGCCGAGTGATCCTCTGTCGAGTGCGCCTCTGTCGAGTGGCCGCACCACGTCGGCGCGGTCCAGTTTGTCCGGGTTGCGCATGCCGTAGAGGCCGGTGATCCGTCCGTCCCGGATCTCGAACGCCACCAGCCAGTCCAGCGCGTCGCCGGCGAGGAACCGCGCGGCCGGCATGCCGTTGTAGCGGGCGGGTTCGACGCGGGCCGTCGTCACGCTGGTGCGGTACACGCCGAGGACGAACCGGGTGACGTCGTCGCGTCCGGTGACCGGGCGGCGGGCGGCGACGGCCTTGCCGCCGCCGTCGGAGATCACCACGACATCGGGCGCGAGCAGGTCCATCAGGGCCTGTACGTCGCCGTTCGCCGCCGACCGCAGAAACCGTTCGACGATCTCCCCGGTGGCGGCGGAGTCGGGCTCGAAGCGGCGGCGCCGCGCGTGGACGTGCCCCCGCGCGCGGTGTGCGATCTGCCGGACGGTGCCCTCGGCCTTGCCGATCGCGGCGGCGATCTCGCCGTGCGGGTAGCCGAACACGTCGTGCAGGACGAACACCGCGCGCTCGGTCGGGTTCAGCGTCTCCAGGACCAGCAGCATGGCCATCGACACCGACTCGGCCAGGACCACGTCCTCGCCGACCTCGGGCTGGGTGCGGATCGGCTCGGGCAGCCACGCGCCGACGTACTCCTCGCGCCGGGCCCTGATCGCGCGCAGGTGGTTGAGCGCCTGCCGGGTCACCGTGCGCACCAGGTACGCGCGCGCGTGCTCGACCGTGGCCGGATCGATCTCCCGCCAGCGCAGATAGCTCTCCTGGAGTACGTCCTCGGCGTCGGCCGCGCTGCCCAGCATCTCGTAGGCGATGGTGAACAGCAGCGGACGGTGTGCGGTGAAGGCGTCCTCGGTCATGATCCGCACCGGCTCCTCTCTTCGGACGGCACTGGGACACTCCCGGACGGCGAACCGTGACAGCCCGCGGCTGTGATGTGCGCCACGTTCATGGCTCGCCGACGAGCCCGCGCGCGTGCACGGGCCGGAGCAGGGGCTCCGGGGGTCCTTCGCGGGCTCCGGGGCAGCCCTCTCGGGGCGGCGGGAACGACAGTGGGGCCCCGCTCGCGAGGAGCGGGGCCCCACAGGCCGTACGACCGGGACCGGCGTCAGCGGGACCTCTTGGCCAGCCTCTCCACGTCCAGGAGGATCACCGCCCGCGCCTCCAGGCGGAGCCACCCGCGCTGGGCGAAGTCCGCCAGTGCCTTGTTCACGGTCTCGCGCGAGGCGCCGACCAGCTGGGCCAGCTCCTCCTGTGTGAGGTCGTGGACGACGTGGATGCCCTCCTCGGACTGCACACCGAAGCGGCGCGAGAGGTCCAGCAGGGCGCGCGCCACGCGACCGGGGACGTCGGAGAAGACCAGGTCGGACATGGCGTCGTTGGTCTTGCGCAGGCGGCGGGCGACGGCGCGCAGCAGGGCGCCGGCCACCTCGGGGCGGGCGTTCAGCCAGGGCTGGAGGTCGCCGTGGCCGAGACCGAGCAGCTTGACCTCGGTCAGCGCGGTCGCGGTCGCCGTGCGCGGGCCCGGGTCGAAGAGCGACAGCTCACCGATCAGCTCGCTGGGGCCGACGACGGCGAGCATGTTCTCGCGGCCGTCGGGGGAGGTGCGGTGCAGCTTGACCTTGCCCTCGGTGACGACGTACAGCCGGTCGCCGGGGTCGCCCTCGTGGAACAGGGAGTCGCCGCGTGCGAGGGTCACCTCACTCATGGAGGCGCGAAGCTCCGCGGCCTGCTCGTCGTCGAGAGCCGCGAAGAGCGGGTTGCGCCGCAGAACGTCGTCCACTGAGTTCTCTCCTTGTCGACCTGCTCAGGGGATCTTGCTCCCCCGAGTGCCAGGGGACCGTGTTCCCCATTTTGCCGGACGGTCCAAACAGTGTGATCTGTCACAAGGATGCCGCACAGGTGTCCTGAGGTAAGCGCCAGGGGTCCAATCGGGGTCCGATCAACCGGGTCCGGGGCGGATGTCGGTGCCGGGCTCTAGGCTGGCCGGGTGTCCAAATCGCCGGTGAGAGCACAGGACAAGGGGGTTGAGCGGGTGGTTGCACGTCGCGATTCCGCTGTGGGCGAACAAGGCTCGAACGGTGGTGGGAAAACCAGAAAAACAGCTGAAAAGGCCACCTCCGCGAAGAAGGCCGCCTCTGCCAAGAAGGTCACCGCTGCGAAGAAGGCCGTGGCGACCGGCAAGGCCGTGGCGGTCAAGAAGGCGGCGCCCGCCAAGAAGGTCGCGGCGAAGCCGCCGGGGGACGAGTCCCGCACCGCGCTGGTCCGCCGCGCCCGCCGCATCAACCGCGAGCTGGCCGAGGTGTACCCCTACGCCCATCCCGAGCTGGACTTCGAGAACCCCTTCCAGCTGCTGGTCGCCACCGTGCTGTCGGCCCAGACCACCGACCTGCGCGTCAACCAGACGACCCCGGCGCTCTTCGCGAAATACCCGTCCCCCGAGGACCTGGCCGCCGCCAACCCGGAGGAGGTCGAGGAGATCCTGCGCCCGTGCGGGTTCTTCCGGGCCAAGACCAAGTCGGTGATGGGGCTCTCCAAGGCGCTCGCCGAGGACTTCGGCGGCGAGGTCCCGGGCAGGCTGGAGGACCTGGTCAAGCTGCCCGGCGTCGGCCGCAAGACCGCCTTCGTCGTGCTCGGCAACGCCTTCGGGCGGCCCGGGATCACCGTGGACACCCACTTCCAGCGGCTGGTGCGGCGCTGGCAGTGGACCGCGGAGACCGACCCGGACAAGATCGAGGCCGCCGTCGGCGCGCTGTTCCCCAAGAGCGACTGGACCGACCTGTCCCACCACGTGATCTGGCACGGCCGCCGGATCTGCCACGCCCGCAAGCCCGCCTGCGGTGCCTGCCCGATCGCCCCGCTCTGCCCGGCCTACGGCGAGGGCGAGACCGACCCGGAGAAGGCGAAGAAGCTCCTGAAGTACGAAAAGGGCGGCTTCCCCGGCCAGCGGCTCAACCCCCCGCAGGCCTACCTCGACGCGGGCGGCAAGCCGGCCCCGCCGCTGGGGGCCGCGTGACGGAACGATCTCGGGGCCCGCGGGCGTTGGACAGACGGAGCGAGGGGGGCGGCGATGGCGAGGGCCAGTGAGACGCGGGGCGGTCCGGTGACGCGCGGTGCGTCCGCGCGCGGCCCGGTTACGCTCAGCAAGGAGGGGCTGCCCAAGTGGCTGACCCCGGTGGTGCGGGCGGCCGAGACGGTCGAGCCGCTCCAGCTGAGCCGCTTCCTGCCGCCGGAGAACGGCTCGGGCCGCAAGTCGGCCGTGCTGATCCTGTTCGGCGAGGGTGAGCGCGGCCCGGAGCTGCTGCTGATGGAGCGCGCCGGCTCGCTGCGCTCGCACCCCGGCCAGCCGTCCTTCCCGGGCGGCGCGCTCGACCCCGAGGACGGCGACCCGCACACCGACGGCCCGCTCCGGGCCGCGCTGCGCGAGGCCGAGGAGGAGACCGGCCTGGACCCGTCCGGCGTCCAGCTCTTCGGTGTGCTGCCCGCGCTGTACATCCCGGTCAGCGGCTTCGTCGTCACGCCCGTGCTCGGCTGGTGGCGCAAGCCCAGCCCGGTCGGCGTCGTCGATCCGAACGAGACCGCCCGGGTCTTCACGGTCCCCGTGGCGGATCTCACGGACCCCGCCAACCGCGCCACCGCCGTCCACCCCAGCGGCCACCGTGGTCCGGCATTCCTGGTCGAATCGGCCCTGGTGTGGGGTTTCACGGCCGGAGTGATCGACCGTCTGCTTCACTTCGCGGGCTGGGAGCGCCCCTGGCACCGCGAGAGACAGGTCCCGCTCGACTGGCACTCATGACAGGGTGTCGTCCGTGCTGTGTCTTTCCGGGGGCCGACCCCCGGACCCCCGGCCGGGCCGCGGGGAGCGGAGTGGAGTAGGCGAGGCCTGAAGCGGTGAACGTGCTGGACATCCTGTTGCTGGTCGCGGCTGTGTGGTTCGCGGTCGTCGGCTACCGCCAGGGCTTCGTCGTCGGCATCCTGTCGGTGATCGGCTTCCTGGGCGGCGGCCTCGTCGCCGTCTACGCCCTGCCCGTGCTCTGGGACGCCGTGACCGACAACGCGGACGTCGGCACCACCGCCGCCGTGGTCGCCGTGGTCGTCGTCATCGTCTGCGCCTCCGTCGGCCAGGCCCTGACCACCCACCTGGGCAACAAGCTGCGCCGGTACATCACCTGGTCCCCGGCCCGCGCCCTGGACGCCACCGGCGGCGCCCTGGTCAACGTCGTCGCCATGCTGCTGGTGGCCTGGCTGATCGGGTCCGCCCTGGCCGGCACCACGCTGCCGACGCTCGGCAAGGAGGTGCGCGGCTCCAAGGTGCTCCTCGGAGTCTCCCGGGCGCTGCCCGCGCAGGCCGACACCTGGTTCGCGGACTTCTCCTCCGTCCTGGCGCAGAACGGCTTCCCGCAGGTCTTCAGCCCCTTCGCGAACGAGCCGATCAAGGACGTGGAGCCACCCGACCCGGCCCTCGCGAACAGCCGGGTGACCCTGAGCGCCCAGCACTCCATCGTGAAGGTGACCGGCACCGCCCAGAGCTGCGGCAAAGTCCTGGAGGGCACCGGTTTCGTCTTCGCCGACCGCCGGGTCATGACCAACGCGCACGTCGTCGGCGGCGTCGACGCGCCCACCGTGCAGATAGGCGGTGAGGGCCGCAAGTACGACGCCAAGGTCGTCCTGTACGACTGGAAGCGCGACATCGCCGTGCTCGACGTACCCGACCTGAGGGCGCACGCCCTGCGGTTCTCCGTGCGGGACGCGTCCGGCGGTGACGGCGCGATCGTCGCGGGCTTCCCGGAGAACGGCTCGTACGACGTGCGCGCCGCGCGCGTGCGCGGGCGCATCACGGCCAACGGTCCGGACATCTACCACCGCGGCACCGTCCGCCGGGACGTCTACTCGCTGTACACGACCGTCCGTCAGGGAAACTCGGGCGGCCCGCTGCTCACCCCCGACGGCCGGGTGTACGGCGTGGTGTTCGCCAAGTCCCTCGACGACGCCGAGACGGGCTACGCCCTCACGGCGGACGAGATCCAGCCCGACATCGCGCGGGGACGTACGGCGAACGAGCAGGTGGGCACGGACAGCTGCGCCCTGTGACGCTCCCGAGGAGGGTCAGCCGCGCGGGTCACCCGCGCGGGTGACGCAGGCGCACGGACACCCAGCGGGCGCGGCGTCGCAGGATGTGCGGGATCCCCACGCGGAGGTCTCCTTCGGCGAGTTGCGGGTTGCCTCGCTGAGGCGTGCTCAGACCGGCGGCCGAGCGGCGGTTGCGGGGTGCGTCACTGTAGTCGTGCGTCCAGCCCATACCCCGACGTGTGCCCCTGCCCGAAGGTCGATAACCGCCTGAGCGCCGCCCAATTGGCCTATGCGGCAGGCATGTGGCCGTTCAGCGGACAAGTGTTCACGATCCGGATACTCCGCGCATCGAGCCCGTCACCGTACGGTCACAAACGAACGTCGACCGTACGGCCCTCCCACCGGCCCGCCACCGCCGGATGTCACCGGTCCGGCTCGGGATCCTTCAGCCAGTTGACCAGTTCGGTGGAGAACGCCACGGGGTCCTCCTCGTGCGGGAAGTGTCCGAGGCCGTCGAACAGGCGCCAGCGGTACGGGGCTTCGACGTACTCCCCCGAACCGGCCGCGCTGCGCGTGCGCGTCACCGGGTCCAGGGAGCCGTGCAGATGCAGTGTGGGCACCCGCACCGGCCGCTTCATCCGGCGGTTGAACTGGATGCCGTCCGGGCGGGCCAGGGAGCGCACCAGCCAGCGGTACGGCTCGATCGCGCAGTGCGCGGTCGACGGGATGCACATGGCCCGCTGGTAGGTCTCCACCGCCTCGTCCTCCGGCGACCGCGGCCCCGACCAGTCCCGGATCAGACGGCCCACCAGTGCCCCGCCGTCCGCGGTGAGTTGACGCTCCGGGATCCACGGCCGCTGGAAGCCCCAGATGTAGGAGTTGGCGGCCGTCTGCCGGGCGTCCCGCAGCATCGCCGCGCGCCAGCGCCGCGGATGGGGCATCGAGACGACCGCGAGCCGTCGTACGAGCTTGGGCCGCATCGCCGCCGCCGTCCACGCCAGATAGCCGCCCAGGTCGTGGCCGACCAGTGCCGCGTCCGGTTCGCCGAGCGAGCGGATCACGCCGGTGACGTCGAGCGCAAGGTTGGCGGGGTCGTACCCGCGGGGGGTGCGGTCGCTGCCGCCGACGCCCCGCAGGTCCATCGCCACCGCCCGGTAGCCCGCGTCCGCGAGTGCCACCAGCTGGTGCCGCCAGGTCCACCAGAACTGCGGGAAGCCGTGCAGCAGCAGCACCAGGGGGCCGTCGCCGAGTTCGGCGATGTGGAAGCGCGCGCCGTTGGCGGCGACGTCCCGGTGCGTCACCTTGTCCCCGTGGGGAAGTTCGATCCGTACGGCCGAGGGGGCGGGGTCCGTCATGACGACGAGCGTGCCACAGCCTCGATGGCCGCGGGGGCCCGGTCCTCGGCCAGCTCCGGGCGCGGATGCGGCTTGGCGTTCTGCA
This sequence comes from Streptomyces sp. NPDC001135, assembly GCF_053598395.1. Taxonomy (NCBI): domain Bacteria; kingdom Bacillati; phylum Actinomycetota; class Actinomycetes; order Kitasatosporales; family Streptomycetaceae; genus Streptomyces; species Streptomyces sp. NPDC001135. The sequence continues at coordinate 73,112 of NZ_JBSFKD010000014.1, forward strand.
GGACGCCCGCCGTCTCCCGCATCGAGGCGGCCACCTTCTGCGGGCCCCGGTCCTTCTTGGCCTTCTTCGCGAACGCCACGCCGATCAGCGCGAGGAGGCCGGCGACCAGCACGTTGGCCGCGAAGGACAGCAGGAAGCAGACCGCCAGGTTCCAGCCGCTCCAGGTCCGGATGCCGTAGGCGAGCGCGAAGTTGAGCATCGGCAGGGAGAACACCAGCACGGCGCCCGCCATCGAGAAGGCGCCGCCGCTCATCGCGCCCTTCTTCACGTCCCGCTTCAGCTGGGCCTTGGCCAGGGCGATCTCGTCGTGCACCAGCGCCGACATTTCGGTCGTCGCCGAGGCGAACAGCTGGCCGATGCTGCGTTCGGCGCCGACCGGGCTGCCGTCGGGTGCGCTCATCGCGTTCTCCCTCAGAGTTCTCTTGTGCCGCAGGCGTTCCGTCGGGTACGGCCGCCTCGCCGGCGCGGCCGTACTGTCCGGCCGTCCCGCATCTGTGGCCGTCTTGTTTTGTACCGTCTCGTCAGATCATGCCGGACGGTCGTGCTCCTCGCCTGCCCCGCCCGGTACTTCCGCAAGCCCGTGGCGCGCGGCAGCCGCCCGCTCGGCGGCGATCCGCCGGTGTTCGGCGGCCTTGCGCTCGTGGATCTCGGCCATGCGCAGGTGGTAGGCCGGGTCGTCCTGCTCGTACACGTCCGGGATGCCGTCGAGGTCCTCGTCGCGCTCCTCTTCCTCGCACAGCCTGCGGTACTTGGCGTTGCGTATCTTCAGCAGCACCGTCGCACACAGCGCCGCGATCAGCGATCCGGTGAGGACGGCCGCCTTGACCTCGTCGGTGAGGACGGCGTCGCCGGCGAAGGCGAGTTCGCCGATGAGCAGGGAGACGGTGAAGCCGATGCCGGCGAGGGAGGCCACCGCGAAGACGTCGGCCCAGGCGAGGTCCTCGCTGAGGGAGGCCCGGGTGAAACGGACGGTGAGCCAGGTGCCGCCGAAGATGCCGAGTGTCTTGCCGAGGACGAGCCCGAGCACCACGCCGAGGGTCTCCGGCCTGGTGAACACGTCCCCGAGTGCCCCGCCGGAGACGGTGACCCCGGCGCTGAACAGCGCGAACAGCGGTACGGCGAGCCCCGCGGACAGGGGCCGCGCCAGATGCTCGACGTGCTCACCCGGCGAGTGCTGCTCCCCCTGGCGGGGGGTGCAGCGCAGCATCAGGCCCATCGCCACGCCGGCGATGGTGGCGTGCACACCGCTGTTGTACATCAGCGCCCAGATCACCAGGGCCAGCGGCACGTACACGTACCAGCCGCGCACGCCCTTGCGCAGCAGCAGCCAGAAGACCACCAGCCCGGCGGCGGCACCGCCGAGCGCGGCGAAGTTCAGCCGGTCGGTGAAGAAGACGGCGATGATCAGGATCGCGAAGAGGTCGTCGACGACCGCGAGGGTGAGCAGGAAGGCGCGCAGCGAGCTGGGCAGGGACGTGCCGATGACCGCGAGGACGGCGAGCGCGAAGGCGATGTCGGTGGCGGTGGGCACCGCCCAGCCCTGCGTGGAGCCGTGACCGGTGAGGTTGGTGAGGGCGTAGACGAGCGCCGGTACGGCCATGCCGCACAGCGCGGCCACCACGGGCAGCACGGCCGCCCTGGGGTCGCGCAGGTCCCCGGCGACCAGCTCGCGCTTCAGCTCGATGCCGGCGACGAAGAAGAACACCGCGAGGAGGCCGTCGGCGGCCCAGTGGGCCACGGACAGGTCGAGGCCGAGCGCGCCGGGGCCGAGGTGGAAGTGGCCGACCGACTCGTAGCTGTGGCGGAGGGCGGGGACGTTCGCCCATATCAGCGCCGCCACGGAGGCGAGGAGCAGCAGGACGCCGCCGACCGTCTCGGTGCGCAGCGCGTCCGCGACGAAGGCACGCTCGGGCAGGGACAGGCGTCCCAGGGCCTTGCGGGGGGTTTTCGGGGTGCGGGGCGCGGCCACGGCGGGGACCTCCGGGTCGGTACGGCGATGAAAACGCCGTCACGCGGAATCGCCGACAGCGCCGCCGACCAGACTTCCCGGCACACCCTGAGCTCGTCATTTTACTCGATTTTGACGCCAGAGGTTAGTGAGGTGAACGAAAAGGGGGGCCCGGTGCCGACACCGGGCCCCCTTCCGCCTAGTCCTCGCTGGGCGCCGCGGGCAACTTGGCCTGGATGAGGTCCATGACCGTGCTGTCGGTCAGGGTGGTCACATCCCCCAGCTGACGGTTCTCGGCCACGTCGCGCAGCAGCCGCCGCATGATCTTCCCGGAACGGGTCTTCGGCAGCTCCTGTACCGGCAGGATCCGCTTCGGCTTGGCGATCGGGCCGAGCGTGGCGCCCACGTGGTCGCGCAGGTCGCCGACGAGCGCCTCGGTCTCCGCGGCGGTACCGCGCAGGATCACGAACGCGACGATCGCCTGGCCGGTGGTCTCGTCGGCGGCACCGACGACGGCCGCCTCGGCGACCGACGGGTGCGAGACGAGCGCCGACTCCACCTCCGTGGTGGAGATGTTGTGCCCGGACACGAGCATCACGTCGTCCACCCGGCCCAGCAGCCAGATGTCGCCGTCGTCGTCCTTCTTCGCGCCGTCACCGGCGAAGTACTTGCCCTCGAACCGGGACCAGTAGGTGTCGAGGAACCGCTGGTCGTCGCCCCAGATGGTGCGCAGCATCGACGGCCACGGCTCGGTCAGCACCAGGTAGCCACCGCCGCCGTTGGGCACCTCGTTCGCCTCGTCGTCGACGACGGTCGCGCTGATGCCGGGCAGCGGGGTCTGCGCGGAGCCGGGCTTGGTGTCGGTGACACCGGGCAGCGGCGAGATCATCATCGCGCCGGTCTCGGTCTGCCACCAGGTGTCCACGACAGGCGTCCGGTCGGCGCCGATGTTCTTGCGGTACCAGATCCAGGCCTCGGGGTTGATGGGCTCGCCCACCGAGCCGAGGACGCGCAGGGAGGACAGGTCGAACTTGGCGGGGATGTCGTCGCCCCACTTCATGAACGTCCGGATCGCCGTCGGCGCGGTGTAGAGGATCGTGACCTTGTACTTCTGCACGATCTCCCAGAACCGGCCCTGGTGCGGGGTGTCCGGGGTGCCCTCGTACATGACCTGCGTGGCGCCGTTGGCCAGCGGGCCGTAGACGATGTACGAGTGCCCGGTGACCCAGCCGACGTCGGCCGTGCACCAGAAGACGTCCGTCTCCGGCTTGAGGTCGAAGACCGCCCAGTGGGTGTACGCCGTCTGGGTGAGGTAACCGCCGGAGGTGTGCAGGATGCCCTTCGGCTTACCGGTCGTGCCCGAGGTGTAGAGGATGAACAGCGGGTGCTCGGCCTCGAACGCCTCCGGGGTGTGCTCGGCGGACTGCCGGTCCACCAACTCGTGCCACCACACGTCCCGCTCGCCGTTCCACGCCACGTCCTGCCCGGTGCGGCGCACCACGAGTACGTGCTCGACGTTGTCGACCTTCCCGATCGCCTCGTCCACGGCGGGCTTGAGCGCGGACGGCTTGCCGCGCCGGTAGCCGCCGTCGGAGGTGATGACGACCTTGGCGTCCGCGTCCTGGATCCGGGTCGCGAGCGCGTCCGCCGAGAAGCCGCCGAAGACCACCGAGTGCGCGGCGCCGATCCGGGCCGAGGCCAGCATCGCGATCGCCGTCTCCGGGATCATCGGCATGTAGATGGCGACCCGGTCGCCCTTGCGGACACCCAACTCCAGAAGGGCGTTGGCCGCCTTGGACACCTCGTCCTTCAGCTCGGCGTAGGTGATCGACCGGCTGTCGCCGGGCTCACCCTCGAAGTGGATGGCGACCCGGTCCCCGTGCCCTGCCTCCACATGGCGGTCCACGCAGTTGTACGCGACGTTCAGCTCGCCGTCCTTGAACCACTTCGCGAACGGCGGGTTCGACCAGTCCAGCGTCTCGGTAGGTTCTTTGGCCCAGGTCAGCCGACGGGCCTGCTCGGCCCAGAAGCCGAGCCTGTCAGCCTTGGCCTGTGCGTACGCCTCCGCGGTGACATTGGCATGCGCGGCCAGGTCGGCGGGCGGCGCGAACCTGCGTTCTTCCTTGAGCAGGTTGGCCAGGCTTTCGTTGCTCACGACATCTCCCTTTCGAAGGGTGTCCGTTGTGTCCCAGGCCACAGCTCATCAGACGCGGGGGTCCGATGACAAGGGTCGACGGTAAAATTGGTGTAGACCTATCGAAGTCGTGCCGGAGTGCCGTTCTCTCACGCGGGACTCTGTGCCTCCTTTGCGGGTACCCCTTCCGTGGCACTCCCCGTGACGCCCTCGAACACCTCGCCTTCTTCGGTCCGCACGAGCAGATACGCCTGGGCCTCTCCCACGTGGAAGTACATCCCGTGCAACTCCAGCTCACCCCTGGCCAGAGCCCGGCTCACCGGGCCGTGCGCCCGCAGGTGATCCAGTTGCTGGACCACGTTGATCAGGCACAGCTGTTCCACCGCGTCCACCGGCGCCCGCCCGGCGAGCCGGGGGAGGGCGCGGCGGTCCCCGGCCGTCCGCGCCAGACTCGGCCGTCCGTGCCGGAGCCAGCGCCGCAGCGAGGTGTCGGGGAGGTCCCCTTCTGCTGCGGTCGCGGTCGTCAGTGCCTGCATCGCTCCGCAGCCCGAGTGCCCGCACACGGTGATGGAGCGCACGCCGAGCACGTCCACCGCGTACTCGACGGCGGCCGCCACCGAGTCGTCGCCGTGCTCCGCGCCCGGCGGCGGCACCAGGTTGCCGACGTTGCGGACGACGAACAGATCGCCGGGACCACTGGCGGTGATCATCGACGTGACGAGCCGGGAATCGGCGCAGGTGAGGAAGAGCTGCGCGGGTTGCTGACCCTCCCGGGCGAGCCGCGCCAGCTCTTCCCGTACCAGCGGCGCGGTGTTGCGCTGGAACGAGCTGATCCCACGGGCCAGTTCCCGCCCCGCCTCCCTGACCATCGGGGCGGCGACGGCTTCCGGGAAGCAGGACTGGTGGTTGCGCCAGGGCGTCCAGGGCCGGCACCGGCACCCGGCTGCGGGGGTGGGCCCGGCGGTCCGGATTCCGCCGCGCCGGCCCGACAGCTCGGCCGTACCGCCCCGCGCGGTGTGGGCGCTGCGCCAGTCCTGCAGTGACTCGTACGCCGCGTGGTCCATGAACGACCCGTCCAACTCCACGACGGCGTGGGCGCCCTGGGGCACGAGATGCAGGGCTCGGCTCAGCCGGGGCACCGCGAGGAACGTCAGCTGGCCTCGGACACGTACGTGATGGACTCCTTCCTTCTCTTCGTGGGTGATGCGGGTGCGGGTGAGGCGGTTGAGGGCGACGGCGAGCGCCACGGCGATCCCGAGGAGCACGCCCTGGAGGACGCCGAGGAGGACCACACCGAGTGTGGTCGCGGCGTAGACCGGAACTTCCCGGTGGCGCGTCACCGTGCGGATGTGGTGCAGGGACACCATCTGGATACCGACGGCCATGACCAGGGCGGCGAGGGAGGCGAGCGGGATCTCCTCCAGGACCGGGACCATCAGCAGCGCGGCGACTACTACGAGAACGCCGTGCAGCATCGTGGAGTTCCGGCTCACGGCACCCGCATTCACGTTGGCGGTGCTGCGCACGGCCACGCCGGCGACCGGCAGTCCGCCGAGCGCCCCGGAGACGATGTTGGCGGCGCCCTGACCCAGCAGCTCCCGGTCCAGATCGGAGCGCCCGACCGGAGGAAGGAGGCCGGGGCGGCCCGCGACCAGCTTGTCGACGGCCACCGCGCCGAGCAGCGACTGCACGCTGCACACCAGGGTGGTGGTGAGCACGGCCGCGGTGAGACCCGGTGCCGGGCCCTCGGGCAGTCCGGCCAGGGCGTGGCTGCGCCAGGACGGCAGGTCGACCCGGGGCACGGCCAGTCCGGTCAGGGCCGCCGTGACGGTGGCACCGGCGACGGCGACGAGGGCGGCCGGCACGCCCCGGAGCAACCGGCCCGCGCGGCCGGGCAGGCGGGGCCAGGCCAGCAGCAGGGCGAGCGTCAGCGCGCTCATCGAGACGGCGGCCGGGTGCAGACGGGCCAACTGGTTGGGCAGGGCGAGCAGGTTGGCGAGGACGGAGCTGTCCGGGCTGCCGCCGAGGACGATGTGCAGCTGGGCGACGGCGATGGTGATGCCGATGCCGGCGAGCATGCCGTGCACCACGGCCGGACTGACCGCGAGCGCGCCGCGCGCCACCCGCAGACAGCCGAGACCGAGCTGGGCGAGCCCGGCGAGGACGGTGATGCCGCAGGTCGTCCGCCAGCCGTAGCGGTGGATCAAGTCGGCGGTGACCACGGTCAGTCCGGCCGCGGGACCGCTGACCTGGAGCGGGCAGCCACCGAGCCGGCCGGCGACGAGTCCGCCCACGGCGGCGGCGACGAGACCGGCCTGGAGCGGAGCGCCGGTGGCCAGGGCGATACCGAGGGACAGGGGCAGGGCGATCAGGAAGACCGCGAGGGACGCGGACAGATCGGCGCCCGCCAGGGGCAGGCGGCGCCGGCGGCCGGGCGGCGGGCTGTGCGACGCGTGCGGGGGCTGGGTGTGCGGGGGTGCGCAGGCTGGCATGGTCCCGTCTCCTCCGGGGCGGCAGGGTCGCGGACTGGGCGGGATGGATCACGTCGGTAAATGAACCGTAATGAAGAGTAAAGACAAGGCATAGCTTTTCGGGGCAAATGGGGTGATGGATCACACGCCTGGGTGAACTAATCATTTGATCGGCTTGTCGTACTAATTCCTTCTCGCTTTCGTGCGACCTTGGCGGCGCTGCCGTGCACAAGCCCGGCACATCACCAGAAAACGGCCCTCGTCAGCGTTTGTCTGAGAGAAGGAAGAAGGTGGGCGGAACATGGCCGCCACCCAGAGGATCGCCGTCGGCGCCGTGGTCGCCGCGGCCTGTGCCTCGTCGCTCGCCGGTTGCACGACCGGCTCCAACGGTTCGAAGGAAGGGGCGTCCGGCCCGCAGAAGGGGGCGGCGGCCCCCGGGAGTGTGCTCCGGCTGATCGGGGACGGATCCACCGCGTACACCGGCGCACAGCCGCATCTGCCGAGACCCGAGCGCCTGAAGTCCGGTCAGAAGCCTCCGCAGTTCGTCGTGTTCTCCTGGGACGGCGCGGGCGAGGACAGCCAGAAGCTGTTCTCGCACTTCCGTAAGGTCGCCAAGGAGAACCACGCGACCATGACGTTCTTCCTCAGCGGCGTGTACATGCTGCCGGAGGAGAAGCGTGACCTGTACAAGCCGCCCCAGCACTCGCCGGGCAGCTCCGACATCGGTTTCAACGACGAGAAGGGGATCGCGGAGACCGCCAAGCAGGCGCGGCTGGCCTGGCTGGAAGGGAACGAGATCGGCACGCACTTCAACGGCCACTTCTGCGGGCCCGACGGCGGCGTCGGCACCTGGTCGGTGGACGAGTGGAAGAGCGAGATCGCCCAGGCCAAGCAGTTCGTGAAGTCCTGGAAGTCCAACAGCGGCATGAGGAGCTCGGCGCCGCTGCCCTTCGACTACGACAAGGAGCTGATCGGCGCCCGCACCCCCTGCCTCGAGGGCCAGAAGAACTTCATGGAGGCGGCCCGGCAGTTGGGCTTCCGCTACGACTCCAGCGGGGTCAACGACCAGGTCTGGCCCAAGAAGAAGGAGGGGCTGTGGGACGTGTCCATGCAGCTGGTGCCCTTCCCCGGGCACACCTATGAGCAGCTGACCATGGACTACAACTTCATGGTCAACCAGTCCGGCACCGAGACCCAGGGCGACCCGGACAAGTTCGACTACTGGGGCGACCAGATGCGCGACGGTCTCATCAAGGGCTTCTACCGGGCCTACGACGGCAACCGCGCACCGCTGATCATCGGCAACCACTTCGAGTCCTGGAACGGCGGCACCTACATGCGCGCCGTCGAGGACACGGTCAAGGAGGTGTGCAACAAGCCCGACGTGCGCTGCGTGTCCTTCCGTCAACTGGTCGACTGGCTGGACGCCCAGGACCCGAAGACCCTGGAGAAGCTGCGCACCCTGAAGGTGGGCGAGGCTCCCAGGCAGGGCTGGGCGTCCTTCCTCTCCGGCCGCCCGGCCCCGGCGCCGAAGGGCGTGCCCGGGGCGCCGGCGGTCAAGCAGTAGGCACTAAGCGGGAGTTGCCACGCTCTCGCCCAGTACGAAGGCGGGGTCGACCTGCGCCGCCAGGTCGACCCCGGTGCGTTCGTTGCCCCATGCCTCGGCGTTCTTCAGGTGGAAGTGCACCATCTGGCGGGTGTAGCGCTCCCAGTCCCGCCGCTCGTACGTGGCGTCCGCGGTGGCCCGCAGAGTGTGCAGGGCCTGGGCGTTGGCCTCCTCCAGGAGGTCGAACCGCGGTGGGCGGCCCTTCTCCATGGCGCGCACCCAGTCCGAGCGCCCGACCGTCACGAGCAGGTCGTCCCCGACCTCCGCGCGCAGGAAGTCGATGTCGTCCGGTTCCTGGATCTTGTTGCCGACGACCTTCAGGGCGACACCGAAGTCGCGGGCGTACTCCTTGTACTGGCGGTAGACGGAGACCCCCTTCCGGGTCGGCTCGGCGACGAGGAACGTCATGTCGAAGCGGGTGAACATGCCGGAGGCGAAGGAGTCCGAACCCGCCGTCATGTCGACCACGACGTACTCGTCGGGGCCGTCGACGAGGTGGTTCAGGAACAGCTCCACCGCTCCCGTCTTGGAGTGGTAGCAGGCGACCCCCAGGTCGGCGTCCGTGAAGGGGCCGGTGACCATCAAACGGACGGCGCCGCCGTCGAGTTCCACCGGGCGCGCGCAGGCGTCGTAGACCGGGTTCGGCTCCCGCACCCGGACCAGCCGCGAGCCCTCGCCGGGCGGAGTCGTCTTGATCATCGTGGCGGCGGAGGGGATTCGCGGGTTGGTGCCGCGCAGGTGGTCCTTGATCAGCGGCAGCCGTTCGCCCATCGCGGGCAGCGCGGCGGCCTCCCTCTCGTCGAGGCCGAGCGCGGGCCCGAGGTGCTGGTTGATGTCGGCGTCGATGGCGACCACCGGGGCGCCGGCGGCCACGAGGTGGCGGATGAAGAGGGAGGAAAGCGTGGTCTTGCCACTGCCGCCCTTCCCGACGAAAGCAATTTTCATGTTCACCAACAGTAGTCAGGTGATAGCTGTATGTGTCAGATGGAAGTGAAGAAGACCACTCCTTCGAGGGGTGGGCCGATGGGGTGCGTAGGGTCGTACTCATGAGTACGACAGGCGCGAACGCCGACCCGCTCGCGGCCCTGGGCTCGCTGCCCGGTGTGGCCGACTCCGTGGAGTCCGTGCGCAAGGCCGTGGACCGGGTCTACGGGCACCGGATCATGCGGCGCCGCAGCACCGAGATCACCTCCGAGGCGGCCCTGCGCGCCGCCCGCGGCTCCGCGGCGCTCTCCGGTGCCGACTGGGCCCTGGAGGAGGTGCGGCGGCGCACCGACTTCGGCACCGACGCCGAGGCGCTGGTCATGGGAGCGGCCCTCAGGCTGTCGGCGGAGGCCGGACAGCTGCTGTCCATCTGGCGGCAGTCGCCCCTGCGGGTGCTGGCCCGGCTGCACCTGGTGGCCGCGGCGAGCCAGGGCGACGAGGTCGGCAGGCCGCGCCAGGCCGGTGAGACGGTGGACGAGCCGCTCGTCGAGCTGCCGCTGCCGGACGCCCGGGAGGTCTCCGGCCGGTTGGAGGGGCTCGCGGACCTGATCATCGCGGGGACGTCCGCGCCCGCGCTGGTGACCGCCGCCGTGGTGCACGGCGAGCTGCTCGCGCTGCGGCCCTTCGCGTCCCACAACGGTCTGGTCGCGCGCGCGGCCGAACGGATCGTCCTGGTCGGCAGCGGTCTGGACCCGAAGGCGATCTGCCCGGCCGAGGTCGGACACGCCGAACTGGGCCGCGCCGCCTATCTGGCGGCGCTGGACGGCTATGTCTCCGGTACCCCGGAGGGCATGGCGGCCTGGATCGCGCACTGCGGCAGGGCGGTCGAGCTGGGGGCGCGCGAGTCGACGGCGGTGTGCGAGGCGCTGCAGCGCGGCGCGGCCTGAGAGGGTTACCGAAACCGCCCCGGACATGGGTTGCGGCGGTACGAGTGCTCGTACCGCCGCTGGCACGCTCACCGGGTTACCAAGCGTCCTCGATATGTGCCCATCAGGTCGGGGACTTTGCCCGACACCTGGTGCGGCTGGCCCGTAATCGACGGGTCGACGTCGCGTGGGTGCCCGGTGTCCGTGCGGGGTCCGTGGGGCCAAGTGCGTAGTGGTAGGGGATCCTCTCGGATGTCCTTTGGTCTCGCGGGCCTAAGGCCTTTGTACCGCGAGCCGGTAGGAAGCGGAACCCCTGCCTGCTGTTCTTTACTTTCAGGTTCAAACGAGGGTGAAACGGTCACCGCTCGGGTGATGGTCCGGATCCGGCGGTGCCCCGGATCCGGCGGTGCCCCGGATCCGGCGGTGCCCCGGATCCGGCGGTGCCCCGGATCCGGCGGTGCCCCGGATCCGGCGGTGGTCCGGTTCAGGCCGTGCTCCGGCGCCGGCTGGCGTACCAGACGAGACCCGCGGTCGCGGCCGCCGCTCCCACGGCCGCCACCGCGACCAGTGCGGGGCGGGGCGGCACGGAGAACGTGGGCAGCCGCTTCTTGAGCGGGACCGGCCGGCGGAACTCCAGGACCGGCCACCCCCGGGCGAGTGCCTCGCGGCGCAGCGCGCGGTCCGGGTTCACCGCGTGCGGATGCCCGACCGCCTGCAGCATCGGCAGATCGGTCGCGGAGTCGCTGTAGGCGTAGCAGCGGTCGAGGTCGTAGCCCTCGGACACGGCCAGTTCCCGGATCGCCTCGGCCTTGGTCGGGCCGTAGGCGTAGTACTCCACCTCCCCGGTGAAGCAGCCGTCGTCGCCGACGACCATGCGCGTCGCCACCACGCGGTCCGCGCCGAGCAGTTCGCCGACGGGCTCCACCACCTCGGCGCCCGAGGTCGACACGATCACCACGTCTCGCCCGGCCGTGTGGTGTTCTTCGATGAGGGAGGCGGCCTCGTCGTAGATGATCGGGTCGATGAGGTCGTGCAGGGTCTCTGCGACGATCTCCCGGACCTGCTGCACGTTCCAGCCGCGGCACATGGCGGACAGATACTCGCGCATGCGCTCCATCTGGTCGTGGTCCAGGCCGCCGGCCAGGAAGACGAACTGGGCATATGCGGTGCGTAGCGCGGCCCTGCGGTTGATCAGCCCGCCTTGGTAGAAGGACTTGCTGAAGGTGAGCGTGCTCGACTTCGCAATGACCGTCTTGTCCAGGTCAAAGAAGGCTGCCGCGCGGGGCAAGGAGTGGTTTTCCACGTCCCAGAGCATAGGTGCAGCCCATTCGGCGTAAGGTGGGCGTGTGGGTTTGCCTGAGAGGGCTCTCGGGTACACCATGGAAGTCACGGATCGTTCGCGACCGTGCTAACCCGGTCCGGCTCCTCCCCCCCCGAGTCGGCCGTGGAGACGACCCCCGCTCTCCCCCCCGGCGGGGGTCGTCGCATGTCCGGACGGCTTTTTCCCCGCTTCCCCCCTCCTTCCGCGCAACCGCGGCCCGGCGCCGAGCCGCCGTGACCGCCGCTTCAGCATGCCCGTGATCCGTCACTCACCGTAATCATCGCGCTGCGCTGCGGAAGTCGCACGGGCATCAGTACGGACGTCACCGGTATGGGTGATGGCGATATTCACAGCCTCCGAGTTGTCCACAGTTTTCAACCAAGATCCACTTGTTTTCCCGCATCGCTGCACGGTGATTCCCACGCGCTCGGCCCACGGCGAGTTCATGGCCGGTTCCGATTGCCGGAGCGCGTATGGCCGGTTTCTGTCGGCCGCTCATATGGGGGGCCGCTTGCCGGTTCTTCACACCTTTGGGAATCGCGTGGCCGCAGGGGCTGCGCGGCCCACGCAGCGAAGGGGGAACACGCGTGACCGCAGCCGTCACCCACGACCCGCCGCCCGGCACCGGGGACCGGCCGGGCCGGCCGCTCATCGTCACCGAGGACGCCGAAATCCTGGACGACCTGCTGCGCCTGTGCGCGGCCGCAGGCGCCACACCCGAGGTCCACCACGGCGTACCCGAACACGGCGCCGGCTGGGAAACGGCCCCGCTGGTGCTCGTCGGCGACGACGCCGCACGCCGGCTCGGCGGGGCCGCACGCCGGCGCGGAGTCGTCCTGGTCGGCCGTGACCAGGACGACCCGGGCGTATGGAAACGCGCCGTCGAGATCGGCGCCGACCACGTCCTGATGCTGCCCGACGGCGAGCAGTGGCTGGTCGACCGGATCGCCGATGTCGCCGAGGGAGTCGGCCGCCCGGCCCTCACCGTCGGAGTGATCGGCGGCCGGGGCGGGGCCGGCGCCTCCACGCTCGCGTGCGCGCTCGCCGTCACCTCCGCGCGCGAGGGCCTGCGCACCCTCCTCGTGGACGCCGATCCGCTCGGCGGCGGACTCGACGTACTCCTCGGCGGCGAGAGTACCGACGGACTGCGCTGGCCCGCCTTCGCCGCCTCCCGCGGGCGGGTCGGCGGCGGCGCCCTGGAGGAGTCGCTGCCCGAACTGCACTCGCTTCGGGTACTGAGCTGGGACCGCGGCGACTGCGTCGCCATCCCGCCGCAGGCGGTGCGCGCGGTGCTCGCCGCCGCCCGGCGGCGCGGCGGCACGGTCGTGGTGGACCTGCCCCGCCGCCTCGACGACGGGGTCGCCGAAGCCCTCGCCCAGCTCGACATGGCCCTGCTCGTCGTCCCCGCCGAACTGCGCGCGGTCGCGGCCGCCGGGCGGGTCGCCTCCGCCGTCGGCATGGTCGTGCGCGACCTGCGCGTGGCGGTGCGCGGGCCGTACGCACCGGGCCTGGACGACCAGGAGGTGGCCCGCCTGCTCGGCCTGCCGCTGGCCGGCGAGGTCCCGGTCGAACCGCCACTGCTGCACCCGCGGGGCGGGACGAAACCGCCGGGCACGACCGCGCGCGGCCCGCTCGCCCGCTTCTGCGTGAACTTCTGGGAGCGGGCGCTGGTCGAGGCGGGAGGCCCGCGATGACCCTCCCCGGACTCGACCGGGCGGACGGCACCGCCCTGCTCGACGGCGTACGCCGCCGGCTGGCCGAGAGCGGCGCCGAACCCACCCCCGCGCGCGTGGCACAGGCCCTGCGCGAACAGGGCCGGGTGCTCGGCGACGCCGAGGTCCTCGGCGCGGCCCGGCAGCTCAGGTCCGAACTCGTCGGCAGCGGCCCCCTGGAGCCGCTGCTCGCCGACCCGGACGTCACCGACGTCCTCGTGTCCGCCCCGGACCGGGTGTGGGTCGACCGCGGCGGCGGACTGGAGCTGACGGAGGTGACCTTCCCCGACGCGGCGGCCGTGCGACGCCTCGCGCAGCGGCTGGCCGCCGTGGCCGGACGCAGGCTGGACGACGCCCGGCCGTGGGCGGACGCCCGGCTGCCCGACGGGACCCGGCTGCACGCGGTGCTGCCTCCGGTCGCCGTCGGCTGCACCTGCCTGGCCCTCAGGGTCGTACGGCCCCGGGCCTTCACGCTGGAGGAACTGGTCGGGGCCCGCACCGTGCCACCCGGCGGCGAGAGGATCCTGCGGGCGCTGCTGGCGGCCCGGCTGTCCTTCCTGGTCAGCGGCGGCACCGGAAGCGGCAAGACGACCCTGCTCAGCGCCCTGCTGGGCCTGGTCGGCGCGGGCGAGCGGATCGTGCTCGCCGAGGACTCGGCCGAGCTGCGGCCGGACCACCCGCATGTCGTCCGGCTGGAGACCCGGCCCGCCAACCAGGAGGGCGCGGGCCTGGTCACCCTGGAGGACCTCGTCCGGCAGGCGCTGCGGATGCGGCCCGACCGGCTCGTCGTGGGAGAGGTCCGCGGCCCGGAGGTCGTGCATCTGCTCGCGGCTCTCAACACGGGCCACGAGGGCGGCTGTTGCACGATCCACGCCAACACCGCAGCGGATGTGCCGGCCCGCCTGGAGGCGCTGGCCACGGCCGCGGGGCTGGACCGGGCCGCGCTGCACAGCCAGTTGGCGGCCGCGCTCTCCGTGGTCCTGCACCTCGTACGGGACCGGTCCGGGCGGCGCCGGATCGCCGAGGTGCACGTGCTGGAGCGGGATGCCACGGGGCTGGTCCGTACGGTGCCGGCGCTGCGGTGGGGCGAGCGGGCCTTCTTGCGGGAGCGGGGCTGGGAGCGGTTGCGGCACCTGCTGGATGCGGCGGGCGAGCCCGGGGACGACGGAGAGAGGTGACGGAAGTGATCGGTGAGACGTCGATGGGGGCCGCGCTGGTCTGTCTCGGCGCGCTGGCCTGGCTGCTCGGCGGACGGCACTACGGGATGCGGCGGGCGCGGCTGCTGTTCGCGGGCGGCGGGGTGGTGGCGACAGGCCCGCCCGCCTGGGACCGGACCCTCGCGGAACTGCGGCGGATGTGCGGCCGGTTGGGCGCCGAGTGGTGGGCGCTCGCGGCGGGTCTGCTGCTCGGGCTGCTGGGATCCTCGCTGATTCCGGTCGTCGCGGGGGCGGCCGGGGTCCCGGTGCTGCGCCGGGTGCGGCTGGCCCGCCAGGCCCGGCGCGTCCGGGAGCAGAGGGCGGACACGGTGATCGCCCTGTGCGGGGCCCTCGCCGGGGAAGTGCGTGCCGGACGGCAGCCGGGTGAGGCGCTGCTGCGGGCCGCGCGGGATTCCGGCGGGCTCGGCGAGGCGCAGGCGGCCGTGGTCGCGGCGGCGCGGTTCGGCGGGGACGTGCCCGGCGCGCTCGCCGCCGCAGCCCGGCAGCCGGGCGCGGAGGGCCTGCTCGGGCTCGCCGCGTGCTGGCGGGTGGCCGTGGACCAGGGCGCGGGACTCGCGTCCGGCCTGGACCGGCTGGACGCGGCCCTGCGCGCCGAGCGGGACCAACGCGGCGACCTGCGCGCACAGGTGGCGGGCGCCCGGGCGACCGCCGTGCTGCTCGCCGTACTGCCCGCCCTCGGCCTGCTCCTGGGCACGGCCATGGGCGCGGACCCGCTCCGCGTGCTCCTGCACACCGGCGCCGGCCTCGGCTGCCTGGCGACCGGATCGGCGTTCGAGGCAGCCGGGCTGTGGTGGTCCGTGTGGATCGTACGAGGAGCGGGGGCGGTGTGAGCGGGCGCGCGGGCCGGGGCGCGTGGGAAGTGGCCGGAGGCGAGCGGGGAGCGGCGTGCGGACACCACATGCGGGGCGGTTTGCGGAAGTGGCCGGCGATGAGCGGGCGACGGGTGTGGGTGTGGGGGTGCGGCGTGCGGTGGGGAGTGCGGTACGGCATGCGAGGAGGGAGCGGGCGGTATGAGCGGGGAAGTTGTCCACAGGCTGGGGATGGCCGGGGTCGTGACGCTGGCCCTCGGCTGGGTGGTTCGGCGGTTGGATCTGGTCCGGCGGCGGCGTCGGGCGCGGCGTCGGGTGGCCGAGCTGCTGGGCCGGGACATCCCGGTCGCCGGGCGGCGGTTCACGTCGGCGGGCGCGGTGCGACGGTGGCTGCCGCCGGCCGGAGCGGCATGCGGGGCGTGGGTTCTGGTCGGTGGTGTGACCGGGGCCGCGCTGGGGCTGGGGGCCGGCGTCGCGTTGTGGAGATGGCGTAGCCGCCGGTCGGCGGCCGGTCGGGCGGAGCCGGTCGACACCGCCGCAGCCGCGCGCCAACTCCCGCTCGCCGCCGACCTGCTGGCCGCCTGTATCGCGGCCGGCGCAGGCCCGGTGGTGGCCGCCCAGGCGGTGGGGGAGGCGCTCGGCGGGCCCGTCGGGGAGGCGCTGGCCAGAGGCGCGGCGGAGGTACGGCTCGGCGGTGAACCGGCGGACGCCTGGCGGCGGCTGGCCGAGCTGCCCGGCGCCGGGGCCCTGGCCGGGTTGCTGCGGCGAGCCGACGAGTCCGGGCTCCCGGCGGCCGGCCCGGCCGCCCGCCTCGCCTCCGACGCCCGCGCACAGTGGGCCCGCACCGCGACGGTCCGGGCCCGGCGCGCGGCCGTACTGATCTCCGCGCCGGTGGGCCTGTGCTTCCTGCCCGCCTTCATCGCGATCGGCGTGCTGCCCGTCGTGATCGGCCTGGCGGGCGGGGTGATGGGAGGCAGGTGAGGCCGGCGAGGACGAACGCGCCCGAGCGGGCGCACAGAACCGCACAGGACCTGAACTCAAGGGGGTTGGAATGGACAGGAAGATCAAGGAAGCGGCGGTACGGCTGCGGGGGAAGTGCCGCGCGGACGCCGGAATGGTGACGTCCGAGTACGCGATGGGGATCATCGCGGCCGTCGGGTTCGCGTTGCTGCTCTACGAGGTCGTCACCAGCGGCCAGGTCCGGACGGAGCTCCAGGACATCGTGAAGAAGGCCCTCAGTGCGCGGATGTGAGCGAGGCGCGGACCGGGGGTTCGTGACCGCGGAGGCGGCCGTGGTGCTCTGCGTACTGGTGGCGTTCACGATGGCGTTGGTCTGGGGGCTGCTCGTGGTGGCCGCACAGATCCAGTGCGTGGACGCCGCCCGCGTGGGTGCCCGGGCCGCCGCACGTCAGGATCCGGCGGACGCGGTGGAGACCGTGACCCGGCAGGCGGCGCCGCGCGGGGCGCGGGTGTCGGTCGGGCGCGAGGGGGACCAGGTCCGGGTGACGGTGGTGGCCAGGCCGCCGGTGCTGAGCGGGCTGCCGTTCGAGGTGCGGGAGGTGGCCGTCGCGCCGGCCGAGGACGTCGCGGGGGCCGGGGAGGAGGGACCGTGAGGCGCGGTGCGGTGAAGGGAGGTGTGACGAGGAGAGACGCGGTGGGGAGAGGTGCGGCGCGGGACCGGCGGAGCTGCGACCGGGGGTCCGCCACCGTGTGGAGCCTGGGGGCGATCGCCGTGCTGTGCGCGGTGTTCGGCGCCGTGCTCGCACTCGAACAGGCCGTCGTGGTCCGGCACCGGGCGGCCGGCGGCGCGGATCTGGCGGCCCTCGCGGCGGCGGCCCACTGGACCGAGGGCGGGGCGGCGGCCTGCGCGCGGGCCGAGAAGGCGGCCGCGGCCCAAGGGGTGCGGCTGGTGCGGTGCGCGATCGTCGGCGAGACCTCGGACGTGACGGCGGCCGCGGGAAGAGGGCCGTTCGCGGCGGAGGTCAGGGCCAGAGCCGGGCCCGCGGGACCGGCGCCGGACACCCTCAACGGCGAGGCACCCGTCCCGGAGTCCCGTCCAGGCTCCCCGGGCTCTCAGGGCTCTCAGAGCCCTCGGGAGACACCCGGCCCTCCTCCTCCGTCTTCTCCTCAGGCGCTCCCCGCAGCAGCACCGTGAGAAGCCGAACCGCCCCCCTTTTGTGCAACGGGTCGTTGCCGTTGCCGCACTTGGGGGACTGGATGCAGGAGGGGCAGCCGGCCTCGCACTCGCAGGAGGCGATCGCCTCCCGGGTGGCGGTGAGCCAGGCACGGGCGGTGTGGAAGGCGCGCTCGGCGAAGCCCGCTCCGCCGGGGTGACCGTCGTAGACGAAGACCGTCGGCAGGAGCGTGTCGGGGTGGAGCGGGATCGAGACACCGCCGATGTCCCAGCGGTCGCAGGTCGCGAACAGGGGCAGCATGCCGATCGAGGCGTGCTCGGCGGCGTGCAGGGAGCCGCCGAGGATCTCCGGGATGATCCGGGCCTCGTCCAGCTGGTCGTCGGTGACGGTCCACCACACCGCGCGGGTGCGCAGCGTACGGGGAGGGAGGTCGAGTTTCGTCTCGCCCAGCACTTCACCGGTGATCAGGCGCCGGCGCAGGTAGGAGACCACCTGGTTGGTGACCTCGACCGAGCCGTAGCACAGGCGGCCGGCGCCCCACGGGATCTCGGTGTCCGTCTCCAGGATGGAGATCGACGTCGTGTCGCGGGCGACCGTGGAGTACGGCGGATCGGCCTGCTCGACCAGGGCCACCGAGTCCTCCAGGTCCAGCTGACGCACCAGATAGGTGCGGCCCTGGTGCAGGTGGACCGCTCCCTCGTGGACCGTGGAGTGCGCGGCGCCCGCGTCGACCGTGCCGAGCAGCCGGCCCGTGCCGGACTCGACGACCTGCACCGGGCGCCCGCCCGCGCCGCGGATGTCGGTCAGGTCGGCGGCCCGCTCCCGGCGCGTCCAGTGCCAGGCCTTCGTCCGCCGGCGGAGCAGCTTCGCGGCCTCCAGCTGCGGCAGCACGTCCGCGCAGGCGGGGCCGAAGAGGTCCAGGTCCTCCTCCGTCAGCGGGAGTTCCGCGGCGGCGGCGCACAGGTGCGGGGCGAGGACGTAGGGGTTGTCCGGGTCGAGGACGGTCGATTCCACCGGCTGGTCGAACAGGGCCTCGGGGTGGTGGACCAGGAAGGTGTCCAGCGGGTCGTCGCGCGCCACCAGCACGGCGAGCGCGCCCTGTCCGGAGCGGCCCGCGCGGCCCGCCTGCTGCCACAGGGACGCGCGCGTGCCGGGGTAGCCGGCGATCACCACCGCGTCCAGGCCGGAGACGTCCACGCCCAGCTCCAGGGCCGTGGTGGCGGCCAGCCCGAGGAGTTCGCCGGAGTGCAGGGCGCGTTCCAGGGCGCGGCGCTCCTCGGGGAGGTATCCGCCGCGGTAGGCCGCGACACGCCGGACCAGGGAGCGGTCGACCTCGGCGAGTTTCTCCTGGGCGATCACCGAGATCAGTTCGGCGCCGCGCCGGGACCGTACGAAGGCGACCGAGCGCACTCCCTGCACGGTCAGGTCGGTCAGCAGATCGGCGGTCTCGGCGGTGGCGGTACGCCGTACGGGTGCGCCCTTCTCGCCGTGCAGTTCGGTGAGCGGGGGCTCCCAGAGGGCGAAGACGAGCTCGCCGCGCGGGGAGGCGTCGTCGGCGACCTCGACCACCGGCAGCCCGGTCAGCCGGCGGGCCGCGACGGCGGGCTCGGCGGCGGTCGCCGAGGCCAGCAGGAACACGGGTGCGGCGCCGTAGCGGGCGCACAGGCGGCGCAGCCGGCGCAGCACCTGGGCCACGTGCGAGCCGAAGACGCCCCGGTAGGTGTGGCACTCGTCGATGACGACGTACCTGAGCGATTTCAGGAAGGAGGACCAGCGCGGGTGGGAGGGAAGTATCCCGCGGTGCAGCATGTCGGGGTTGGTCAGGACGTAGTTGGCGTACTGGCGGATCCACTCCCGTTCCTCGAACGGGGTGTCGCCGTCGTACACGGCCGGGCGCACGGCGGTGCCCAGAGGTTGTGAAAGTTCCTTCACCGACCGGCACTGATCCGCCGCGAGCGCCTTGGTGGGAGCCAGGTACAGGGCGGTGGTCCCGCGGCCGTTCGGAGCCTCGGAGCCGTCCAGGAGGGCGGACAGGACGGGCACCAGGTACGCGAGGGACTTGCCGGAGGCGGTACCGGTGGCGACCACCACCGAATCGCCGTCCAGGGCGTGCTCGGCGGCCAGCGCCTGGTGCGCCCACGGGTGCTCGATGCCGCACGCCTGGACGGCCGCGATCACCTCGGACCGAATCCGGTCAGGCCAGACGGCATGGCGACCCGCGCGCGGGGGCAAGTGCTCCGTATGAGTGATGCGCGCAGACCGGCTCGGCCCCGAGGCGAGCCGGTCCAGGACCACGCCCGGAGACGGGCGGGACGCCGGGTCCGCCGGGGATCGATCGGATCGGTGATTCTTGGCCATCGGCACCGAGTGTGTCACTGGCGTGACGGACAATGGAGCCAAGGCGTCGTGCACGCCTGCCGGTAAGTGATTGAATGCCATCGCGGCTGGCGATGCGTCCCGGGGGCCGCAAGCCGAGGTGCCCGAGGGGCGACCGCTCGATAGCAAGGTGCTGGAGGATCCGTGGACCTGTCCCTGTCGACCCGTACCGTCGGCGATCGTACGGTCGTCGAGGTCGGTGGCGAAATCGATGTATACACCGCGCCCAAGCTGCGCGAGCAGTTGGTCGAGCTGGTGAACGACGGGAATTTCCACCTCGTCGTGGACATGGAGGGCGTGGACTTCCTCGACTCCACCGGGCTCGGCGTGCTGGTCGGCGGCCTGAAGCGGGTGCGCGCCCACGAGGGCTCGCTGCGCCTGGTCTGCAACCAGGAGCGCATTCTCAAGATCTTCCGCATCACCGGCCTCACCAAGGTGTTCCCGATCCACACCTCGGTCGATGAAGCGGTGGCGGCCACCGACTGACCCTGGGTCCGTCACCGGCGCCGGGCTCCCGACGGGGGTCCGGACGTCGGGCGGTCCCGTCCGGGCCGATGAAGCGGCCCGGGCACAGAAACACACCAGGGGGTGCGGGCTCTCGGCAGCCCCGCCCCCGACCGCACGCCCGTAGTCGCGAGGGGGATGCATGGCCATCGTCGAACTCCGCTTCAGCGCGCTGCCCGAGCACGTCCGGACCGCCCGGCTGGTGGCGGCCGCGGTGGCACGCAGGGCCGGAGTGGACGAGGCAGTCCTCGACGAGGTCCGGCTCGCCGTCGGCGAGGCCTGCTCCCGTGCCGTCGGCCTCCACCAGAGCGTTGGCATCAGCGCACCCGTGAAGGTGGCGCTGATCGAAGAGGAGAAACAGTTCTCCATCGAGGTCGGCGACGAGGCGCCGCACGCCACGCCGGGCGACACGCCCGGCGCCGCACAGGACTCCGAGGCGGAGATCGAGGAGGACGAGATGGGCCTCGCGGTCATCAGCGGCCTCGTCGACGACGTGGAGGTCACCACCGGGCAGGACGGCGGCCTGATCCGTATGACCTGGCCGACCACACCGCCGGCCGCGGCACTCCTCTGAGCGCCGCCGCACCACTTCCCGAGGGCCCTGCCGAGCAGGGCCCTCGGCGTTTTCCAGCAATGATGAGGCGCCCCCCGATTTAGTGAAGGAATTCACGATCATTCGCGATCGGGTCATGAATGCCTTGGGGGCGTTACTCCATTCGGGTGGTGTGGCGGGATCGCGATCATTTACTGATGAGCCGGTGGAGGCTAATTCCGTTTACCGCGCTCTGTTGAGATCACTCCGGGGTACCTAGAATCCGTCCACATCTTGAGCTCAGCCCAAGCGTCAAGGAGGACGAATGGCGGGGCTTTCCATCCCTCAGTCGGATCACCCCACTTCCCTCGCAGCAGCGGTTCTGACCCACGACAACCGGATCATCGTGGCCGTCATCGCGGCGGTCGCCCTGGCCGCGCTGGTCGTCGCCGGGATCCTGGTGCGCCAGGTACTGGCCGCGGGCGAGGGCACCGACAGCATGAAGCGGATCGCCGAGGCGGTCCAGGAAGGAGCGAAGGCGTATCTCGCCCGGCAGCTGCGCACGCTCGGCGCATTCGCTGTCGTCGTCTTCTTCCTGCTCATGCTGCTGCCCGCGGACGACTGGAATCAGCGTGCCGGACGGTCGGTGTTCTTCCTGATCGGTGCGGCGTTCTCGGCGGCCACCGGCTATATCGGCATGTGGCTGGCCGTGCGCAGCAATGTGCGGGTCGCCGCGGCGGCCCGGGAGGCCACACCGGCACCCGGAGAACCGGAAAAGGATCTCACTACTGTCTCGCACACCGCGATGAAGATCGCATTTCGCACGGGCGGCGTCGTCGGCATGTTCACGGTGGGGCTTGGCCTGCTGGGCGCCTCCTGCGTGGTGCTGGTGTACGCGGCCAACGCGCCGAAGGTGCTGGAGGGCTTCGGCCTCGGCGCCGCCCTGATCGCCATGTTCATGCGGGTGGGCGGCGGCATCTTCACCAAGGCCGCCGACGTCGGCGCCGACCTGGTCGGCAAGGTGGAGCAGGGCATTCCGGAGGACGACCCGCGCAATGCCGCGACCATCGCCGACAACGTGGGCGACAACGTCGGCGACTGCGCGGGCATGGCGGCCGACCTCTTCGAGTCGTACGCCGTGACCCTGGTGGCCGCGCTGATCCTCGGCAAGGCCGCCTTCGGCGACTCCGGGCTGGCGTTCCCGCTGCTCGTGCCCGCCATCGGCGTCATCACGGCGATGATCGGAATCTTCGCGGTCGCGCCCCGCCGGACCGACCGCAGCGGCATGACCGCGATCAACCGCGGCTTCTTCATCTCCGCCGTGATCTCCCTCGTGCTGGTCGCGGTCGCGGTGTTCGTCTACCTGCCGTCGAAGTACTCCGGCCTCGACGGGGTCACGGAGGCGACGATCAAGGCCAAGGACGGCGACCCGCGGATCCTCGCCCTCGTCGCGGTGGCGATCGGCATCCTGCTCGCCGCCGTCATCCAGCAGCTGACCGGCTACTTCACCGAGACCACCCGCCGCCCGGTGCGGGACATCGGCAAGACCTCCCTCACCGGCCCGGCCACCGTCGTCCTGTCCGGCATCTCGGTCGGCCTGGAATCGGCCGTCTACACCGCGCTGCTCATCGGGCTCGGTGTGTACGGGGCGTTCCTGCTCGGCGGTACGTCGATCATGCTCGCGCTGTTCGCGGTCGCGCTGGCCGGCACCGGCCTGCTCACCACGGTCGGCGTGATCGTCGCCATGGACACCTTCGGGCCGGTCTCCGACAACGCCCAGGGCATCGCCGAGATGTCCGGCGACGTCGAGGGCGCGGGCGCGCAGGTGCTCACCAACCTGGACGCGGTCGGCAACACGACCAAGGCCATCACCAAGGGCATCGCCATCGCCACCGCGGTCCTCGCCGCGTCGGCGCTGTTCGGGTCGTACCGCGACGCGATCACCACCAATGTGCAGGACGTCGGGGTGAAACTCACCGGACCGGGCTCGCCGTTGAGCCTGTCCCTGGACATCTCGCAGCCCAGCAACCTCGTCGGCCTCATCGCGGGCGCCGCGGTCGTCTTCCTCTTCTCCGGACTCGCCATCAACGCCGTCTCGCGGTCGGCGGGTTCGGTGGTGTTCGAGGTGCGGCGGCAGTTCCGTGAGAAGCCCGGGATCATGGACTTCACCGAGAAGCCCGAGTACGGCAAGGTCGTCGACATCTGCACCAAGGACGCCCTCAGGGAACTGGCCACGCCCGGTCTGCTCGCCGTGATGGCGCCGATCTTCATCGGATTCACTCTGGGCGTCGGCTCGCTGGGCTCCTACCTCGCCGGCGCGATCGGCTCGGGCACGCTGATGGCGGTGTTCCTCGCCAACTCCGGGGGCGCCTGGGACAACGCCAAGAAGCTGGTGGAGGACGGTCATCACGGCGGCAAGGGCAGCGAGGCCCACGCGGCCACGGTGATCGGTGACACGGTCGGCGACCCCTTCAAGGACACCGCGGGACCGGCGATCAACCCGCTGCTGAAGGTCATGAACCTGGTCTCGCTGCTCATCGCGCCGGCGGTGATCAAGTTCTCCTACGGCAACGACAAGAACCTGGGCGTACGGATCGGGGTCGCGATCCTCGCGCTCCTGGTGATCGTCGTCGCCGTGTACGTCTCCAAGCGGCGCGGAATCGCCGTCGGTGACGAGGACAGCGTCGAACGGGTCGCCAACTCACCGAACACGGCGGTGGTTTCGTAGCGGTACTCCTGGTTCTGATCGAGAAGCCCTGTTCAACGGGCGGGCGGGCGGCGCGTGCTGACGTGCCGCCCGCCGTTCGCATTCCGGCGGACACGTCCGCCGGCGGAGATATGGGCGGGGCTGGGGCGGGCGGCTGTGGGCTCGCCCACGTGGTGAGCCTTCTCTCGCATGGTGCAAAGAGTCACAAAGGGCGCCTCGGAGGGCGTTCGGGGTGCGGAGGGTGTGCGTCCGCCGTGTAGGGTCCGTGGGCCGAGAGCCATGGAAGGGGCCAATCCGGTGAACAAGAAGCTCGTGGCCGCACTGTCCGGCGGTTCGGTACTGGTAGCGGCGCTGTCGGGATGCAGCAGCAGCGGTGGTGGCGGCGGTGACAAGGGGCCCGACCCCAAGCTCGTGGCCTGGGCCAAGACGGTGTGCGACCCGCTGCCGGCGCAGCAGGCGAAGATCTCGGGGGCCTTCGACGCGCTGGCGAAGGTCGCCAAGGACGGTCCGCCCAAGGACGTCCAGAAGACCGACTCCCAGGCCTTCCAGGACCTGGCCGACGGCTTCAAGGCGCGCGCGGCCAGCCTTTCCGGCGCGGGGGCGCCTCCCGGCGTCGACGGCGGCGCGGCGAAGCAGCAGGACGCCGTCAAGAAGCTCACGGCCCTGTCCGCGGCGTATGCCGATCTGAAGAAGCGGGTGGACGGGCTCGACACCAAGGACCAGACGAAGTTCGCCTCCGGTCTGGGCGACCTCTCGGAGCGGATGAAGGCCGTGGCGGCGCAGTACGACGGCGCCATCACCGCCCTGCAGAACCTGGAGAAGGGCGACGTCAACCAGGCGGTGACCAAGCAGTCCGGCTGCACGAAGACCTCCGCCTCACCGTCGCCGGCCAACGGCTGAGCCGCCCGCCACGGGCCACAATGGTGGCGTGACCAACGCCACCTCCTCCCCCCTGCCCTCCACCGACCGACTCGATGTCGCCGCCCGGCTGCGGGACGCCCTGCTCGGCGCCTCCTTCACCGCCGACGGGCTGCTCGACCTGCTCGGCGCTCCCGCGTACGCGGCGCTGGCGCGCAGTGAGACCGTGCCCGCCCTGAGGGCGACCCGCGGCGACACGCCGCTGGAGACGCTCGTACGGCTCTTCCTGCTCCAGCAACCGGTGCCCCACGCGCGCGTGGCGGCCGTTCTGCCGGCCGAGGAGGCCCTGGAGGCCGGGTGGCTCAGGCGCGTGGGCGCCGACGAGGTGGCCGCCACCGTGGACGTACGGCCGTACGGCGGCCCCGGCGGCGAGGACTGGTTCATCGTCTCCGACCTCGGCTGTGCGGTGGGCGGGGCGGGTGGCATCGGGCAGCGGGAGGAAGGCGTCGTGCTGGGCGTCGGCGGTGCCTCCACGACGCTCGCCGGCATCACGGTCCGCACGCCCGTCGCCTCCGCCCTGGACCTGGGCACCGGCTCCGGGATCCAGGCGCTGCACGCCGCCCGGCACGCCACGCGCGTGACGGCGACCGACCTCAACCCGCGCGCGCTGCACATCACCGCGCTCACGCTCGCGCTCTCCGGCGCGCCCGCCGCCGACCTGCGCGAGGGCTCGCTCTTCGAGCCGGTCCGGGACGACGAGACGTTCGACCTGATCGTCTCCAACCCGCCCTTCGTGATCTCGCCCGGTGCCCGCCTCACGTACCGGGACGGCGGCATGGGCGGGGACGATCTGTGCCGCTCGCTCGTTCAGCAGGCGGGGGAACGGCTGAACGAGGGCGGGTTCGCGCAGTTCCTGGCCAACTGGCAGCACGTCGCGGGGGAGGACTGGCAGGACAGACTCAGGTCGTGGGTGCCGCGCGGGTGCGATGCCTGGATCGTGCAGCGCGAGGCACAGGACGTCACGCAGTACGCCGAGCTGTGGCTGAGGGACTCCGGGGACCACCGCGGGGACCCGGCGGAGTACCAGGCACGCTACGACGCCTGGCTCGACGAGTTCGAGGCACGCAAGGTCAAGGCGGTCGGCTTCGGGTGGATCACCCTGCGCAGGACGGGGGCGGCGGAGCCCTCGATCACCGTGGAGGAGTGGCCGCACCCGGTCGAGCAGCCCCTCGGGGACACGATCCGGGCGCACTTCGAGCGACTCGACTACCTCCGGGAGCACGACGACGCGGCGCTGCTCGCCGGCCACTTCAAGCTCGCTGCCGAAGTGGTCCAGGAGCAGGTCGGGATGCCCGGCGCCGAGGACCCGGAGCACGTGGTGCTGCGCCAGCACCGCGGCATGCGCCGGGCCACGAAGGTGGACACGATCGGCGCGGGGTTCGCGGGCGTGTGCGACGGCACGCTGAGCGCGGGCCGCATCCTGGACGCCATCGCCCAGCTCATGGACGAGGACCCGGTGGTACTCCGCGACCGGACGCCCGCGCAGATCCGGCTCCTGGTGGAACAGGGCTTCCTCGAACCGGCGAACTGACAAAGCGGCGAACTGGCCGAGTCGGCGAACTGACCGAGCCGGGCGGGCGCGGCCGGGCCGCACCGGCGGGCCGCGGCGACCGGCTCGGTGGGCGGCTGGGCGCGCGGTGGGCGAGGCGGGCCGGTTCGGCGGACGGCGGGCCGGGTGACCGGCTTGGTGCGCTGGGGCCACGGTGGCTGGTGCGGCTGAGGTAGGGCGGGTGCCCGGGTGGTCGTAGGTGTTCCGGGACGCCTTGGGGGCGGCGTCCGGATCATCGTCGTATGCCGGTGGCACGGGCCGGAGCGGACCGGGTGCAGAGGGCCGGGACGTGCCGGTACCGGGAAAACGGCCGGAAAAATACGGAGGGCCCGCCCGGGGCGGTGGCGTTCGAGCATGCGTTCGGCATCGCGTTGATCCTCCGTTCACCCCGGTGTCGCCCGTTCTTCTCCCGTGCGTGCCAGTCTCCGGCGCTGGGCGGAGTCGGACGGCACGGAAGAGGTGGGCGGGGGATGGAGAACGGGCCGGCGATCTTCACGGGCATGGTGTTCGCCCTGTTCGGCGGTGCCCTGCTGGCCTGGACCGGCACGCGCCTCAGGCGCCGCGAGCCGGTGGCCCACGGTGTGAACCAGATCGCATCGGCCGCCCTCGCGAGCGTGGCCGGGACGGTCGCGCTGGCCCTCGGTGTGTACTGCCTGATCCGCCTCTGACGTCGGTGGGTACCCGGTACCGAGAGCGCCGCAGGAGTAAGGGGAGCGTCACGCTCCGGACATGCCTCAGCGGGGTACCCGGTACTCCGGGCGGCAGGAATGGCGGTAGTCGGGTTACCGTTCGAGTGGCCGTTGTGGGCTTTTCCCGTTTGACACGGGGGCGGGATGTACCGTCACACTCCGCAGCATCACATGAGCCAGAAGCACGCCGCGACCCCGGGACCAAGGCCTGGGGAGGCCACAGCGTCGACCGGAGAGAAGAGCGAAGTTGTCCCCGACCAGCGAGACCGCACAGGGCGGCCGCCGACTCGTCATCGTCGAGTCGCCTGCCAAGGCGAAGACGATCAAGGGCTACCTCGGCCCCGGCTACGTCGTCGAAGCGAGCGTCGGGCACATCCGCGACCTCCCCAACGGCGCCGCCGAGGTGCCCGAGAAGTACACCGGCGAGGTGCGCCGCCTCGGTGTGGACGTCGACCATGACTTCCAGCCGATCTATGTGATCAACGCCGACAAGAAGGCGCAGGTCAAGAAGCTCAAGGACCTTCTGAAGGATTCCGACGAGCTCTTCCTCGCCACCGATGAGGACCGGGAGGGCGAGGCGATCGCCTGGCACCTCCAGGAGGTCCTCAAGCCGAAGATCCCCGTCAAGCGGATGGTCTTCCACGAGATCACCAAGGACGCGATCCGCGAGGCCGTCGCCAACCCGCGCCAGCTCAACCAGAAGCTGGTCGACGCCCAGGAGACCCGCCGCATCCTCGACCGCCTCTACGGCTACGAGGTCTCGCCGGTCCTGTGGAAGAAGGTCATGCCCCGGCTGTCGGCCGGCCGCGTGCAGTCCGTCGCGACCCGTCTCGTGGTCGAGCGGGAACGCGAGCGCATCGCTTTCCGTTCCGCTGAGTACTGGGACCTGACGGGCACCTTCGCGACCGGCCGCGCGGGAGATCCGTCGGACCCGTCGTCGCTGGTCGCCCGCCTGCAGACCGTCGACGGCAGGCGGGTCGCGCAGGGCCGCGACTTCGACTCCCTGGGGCAGCTCAAGAGCGCGAACACCCTCCACCTCGACGAGGCGACGGCCCGCGCCCTCGCCGCCGCCCTGGAGAACACCCGCTTCTCCGTGCGCTCCGTCGAGTCCAAGCCGTACCGCCGCTCGCCGTACGCCCCGTTCCGTACGACGACGCTGCAGCAGGAGGCCAGCCGCAAGCTCGGCTTCGGCGCGAAGGCCACCATGCAGGTCGCGCAGAAGCTGTACGAGAACGGCTACATCACGTACATGCGTACGGACTCCACGACGCTGAGCGACACGGCGATCGCGGCGGCCCGCGCCCAGGTCACGCAGCTGTACGGCGCCGACTACCTGCCCCCGCAGCCGCGCACGTACGCGGCGAAGGTCAAGAACGCGCAGGAGGCGCACGAGGCGATCCGCCCCTCGGGTGATCGTTTCCGCACGCCCGCCGAGACCGGCCTGACCGGTGACCAGTTCAAGCTCTACGAGCTGATCTGGAAGCGGACCGTCGCCTCCCAGATGAAGGACGCCACGGGTAACTCCGTCACCGTGAAGATCGGCGGCGCCGCCGCCGACGGCCGGGACGTCGAGTTCAGTGCCTCCGGCAAGACGATCACCTTCCACGGCTTCCTGAAGGCCTACGTGGAGGGCGCCGACGACCCGAACGCCGAGCTGGACGACCGCGAGCGCCGGCTGCCGCAGGTCAACGAGGGTGACGCCCTCAGCGCCGAGGAGATCACGGTCGACGGGCACGCCACCAAGCCCCCGGCCCGTTACACCGAGGCCTCGCTCGTCAAGGAGCTGGAAGAGCGCGAGATCGGCCGCCCGTCGACGTACGCGTCGATCATCGGGACGATCCTCGACCGCGGCTACGTCTTCAAGAAGGGCACGGCCCTCGTCCCGTCCTTCCTGTCCTTCGCCGTCGTCAACCTCCTGGAGAAGCACTTCGGGCGGCTCGTCGACTACGACTTCACCGCCAAGATGGAGGACGACCTCGACCGCATCGCGGCCGGCGAGGCGAAGGCCGTGCCGTGGCTGAAGCGCTTCTACTTCGGCGAAGGCACGGTCACGGGTGGCGCGGCCGACGCCGGCAACGGCGACGGGGACCACCTCGGCGGCCTCAAGGAGCTGGTGACCGACCTGGGCGCGATCGACGCGCGCGAGGTGTCGTCGTTCCCGGTGGGCAACGACATCGTCCTCCGCGTCGGCCGCTACGGCCCGTACATCGAGCGGGGCGAGAAGGACACCGAGCAGCACCAGCGCGCCGACATCCCCGACGACCTGGCGCCGGACGAGCTGAGCGTCGAGCTGGCCGAGGAACTGCTGGCCAAGCCGAGCGGCGACTTCGAGCTGGGGACGGACCCGCAGACGGGTCACCAGATCGTCGCCAAGGCCGGCCGCTACGGCCCGTACGTCACGGAGATCCTCCCCGAGGGCACCCCGAAGACTGGCAAGAACGCGGTCAAGCCGCGTACGGCCTCGCTCTTCAAGTCGATGTCGCTCGACACGGTGACGCTGGAGGACGCGCTGAAGCTGATGTCGCTGCCGCGCGTCGTCGGCACGGACGCCGAGGGTCAGGAGATCACCGCGCAGAACGGCCGCTACGGCCCGTACCTGAAGAAGGGCACGGACTCGCGTTCGCTGCAGTCCGAGGAGCAGCTCTTCACGATCACGCTGGAAGAGGCGCTGGCGATCTACGCCCAGCCCAAGCAGCGGGGTCGCGCGGCCGCCAAGCCGCCGCTGAAGGAGCTGGGCGAGGACCCGGTCTCCGGCAAGCCGGTCGTGGTCAAGGACGGCCGCTTCGGCCCGTACGTCACCGACGGGGAGACCAACGCGACCCTTCGCTCGGGTGACAGCGTCGAAACGATCACTCCTGAGCGCGGCTTCGAACTGCTTGCCGAGAAGCGCGCGAAGGGGCCCGCCAAGAAGACCGCGAAGAAGGCCGCAGCCAAGAAGACGGCCCCGGCGAAGAAGACCGCCGCCAAGAAGACGGCGGCGAAGAAGACGACCGCGGCCGCGAAGAAGACCACCGCGAAGAAGACGACCGCCAAGAAGGCGACGGCTTCGAAGGCGACGGCTTCCGGCACGGAGGACTGACAGCACCGGTACGGGCAACCGCCGGCTCCGGAAGGGGCCGGCGGTTTCCGCATAGGGGGCTGGTGGCTTCGGGCGCGGAGGGCCCGTGGCTTCCGTATGGGGGGCTTCCCTGTCGGCAGTGTCGGCATCCGGCGCAGGGGGCGGCGGCTCCGGGGGTCGGCGGCTTCGGCGCGGGTGACCCGTGGCTTGCCGCGTGGGCGGCCACGGCCTCCGGCGCGCAGGAGTGACCGTGGTCGGTGGCTCCCGGCTTCGCGCAGCGAACGCTCCGGCATCACTTTGGTGTCGGGGCGTGCGCATGCCAGGACAGGCGAGGTGTGGTGTCGGTGGCTGCGGATAGGCTGAACGCATGACGCGAGCCGAGCAGCCAACGGCCCCCACCACAGCCCCGGACGACGCCCTGGTCGCGGACTCCCGCGAGCGCGCCGTCCGTTCCCTGCTGCGCCGACCGCAGCTGCGGCGCCTGTGGAGCGCGCAGCTGGTGAGCGGTGTCGGCGACAGCCTGGCACTCTTCGTCCTGGTCGTCCTCACGCTCCAGGCGGCGATCACCCAGGGCGCGTTCGGCGGTGGATACCGCGGCGTGGCGTTCGCAGTGGCGACGGTCTTCGCCGCGCGTGTCCTCGCCGCGCTGCTGTTCGGCGCGGTCCTCCTCGGCCCGCTGACCACGCTCACCGCCCAGGAGGGGCCGCTCGACCGTCGCTGGACCATGGTCGGCGCCGACGGTGTGCGCGCCGCCCTGCTGATCGTCGCCCCCCTGTGGATCGACTGGACGCCGGACAACGCCCTGGCCGTCGTCCTGGTCACCGCCTTCGTCACCGGCGTCGCCGAGCGCCTGTGGACGGTGTGCCGGGAGAGCGCGGCCCCGGCCCTGCTGCCCGGCCCGCCCCCGGAGGGCGCCACCGTACGGCCGCTGCCGGACCACATGGACGCCCTGCGCCGCCTCTCGCTGCGCACCGGCTTCCTGTCCGTCCCGCTGGCCGCCGCCGCGCTGGTCGTCGCCGGCCTGTTCAACAACCTGCTGGGCACGGGCGTGGCCTGGTTCGACCAGCACCACGCGGCCCTCGCCTCGTACGTGGCGGCCGGCCTGTTCGCCGCCTCCCTGTCCGTGCTGACCTTCCTGGAGCTGCCCGACACGCGCACCCCCCGCGCGCGGTCCCCGCTGGAGGGCCTGCGCCGCCCGCGCACCGGCACCGGTGTCGACAAGGGCCGTACGGGCGTGATCCCGCTGCTCGTCCCGGCCTGCGCCGCGGTCGCCGGAGCCATCGCGGCGGCCGTGTCGGTGTGCGTGCTGCACGCCACCGACCTGGGCGGCGGCCCGGTCCTGTACGGCCTGCTGGTACTGGGCCTGACCGGCGGTGTCGCCGTCGGCATCCGTACGGCCCCCGCGCTGCTGCCCTCGCTCTCGCGCCGTCGGCTGCTCGCCCTCGCGATCGCCTTCACCGGTATCGCCCTGCTGGCCGCCGGGCTGGTCCCCGACGTCACCACGGTGCTGCTGATCGTCACGCTGGCCGGCGTCACCGCGGGCGTGGCCGCGAACACCGGGCACGCCCTGCTCGACCAGGAGACCGAGGACTACCGCCGGGCGCGTGTCACCGAGCACCTGCACGCGGTCGTCCGGGTCTTCATAGCGCTGGGCGCGCTGATCGCACCGGTGGTCGCCGGGCTCATCGGCCGCCACCGGATGGAGGACGGCAGGTTCGTCTTCGCGCACGGCGGTGCCTCCTTCACACTGATGCTGGTCGGCGCCCTGCTGCTGCCGGTGGCGGCGCTGGTGCTCGCCAAGGTCGACGACCGCTCCGGCATCCCGCTGCGCCAGGACCTCAAGGACGCGCTGCTCGGTGGCGACGACCCGGTCGAGACACCGGCGGCGAACGGGTTCTTCATCGCCCTGGAGGGCGGTGACGGCGCCGGCAAGTCCACCCAGGCCGAGGCACTGGCCGAGTGGATCCGCGCCAAGGGCCACGAGGTCGTGCTGACCCGCGAGCCGGGGGCCACGCCCGTCGGCAAGCGGCTGCGCTCGATCCTGCTGGACGTGTCCTCGGCGGGTCTGTCGCACCGCGCGGAGGCGCTGCTGTACGCCGCCGACCGCGCCGAGCACGTCGACACGGTCGTACGCCCCGCCCTGGAGCGCGGCGCGGTCGTGATCTCCGACCGCTACATCGACTCCTCCGTCGCCTACCAGGGCGCCGGGCGTGACCTGTCCCCGACCGAGATCGCCCGCATCAACCGCTGGGCGACCAACGGGCTCGTCCCGCACCTGACCGTCCTGCTGGACGTCTCGCCGGAGGCCGCCCGCGAGCGGTTCACCGAGGCGCCGGACCGGCTGGAGTCGGAGCCGGCGGAGTTCCACGCGCGCGTGAGGTCCGGTTTCCTCACCCTGGCCGCCTCCGACCCCGGCCGCTACCTGGTCGTGGACGCCGGCCAGGAGCCGGAGGCCGTCACCACCGTCATCCGGCACCGGCTCGACACCGTGCTGCCGCTGTCCGAGGCCGAGATCAAGGCCCAGGAGGAGGCGCGGAAGAAGGCCGAGGAGGAGGCTCGCCGCAAGGCCGAGGAAGAGGCCGCGCGCAAGGCCGAGGAAGAGCGCCTGGAGCGCGAGCGCCAGGAGGAGCTGGCCCGGCTGCGCGCCGAGGAGGAGGAGCGCAAGCGCCGCGAGCTGGAGGAGGCGCAGCGCCGCGAGGCCGAACGGCAGGCGGAGGAGGCCCGGCAGCGGGCGGCGGAAGCGGCCCGGCGCGCGGAGGAGGAGCGGCAGCGGCTGCTCGCCGAGGAGAAGGCCCGCGCCGAGGAGGAGGCTCGCCGCAGGGCCGAGGAGGAGCGGCGCCGCAAGCAGGCCGAGGAGGAGGCCCGGCTGCGTGCCGAGGAGGAGGCGCGGCGCCTGGAGAAGCAGCGCAAGGCCGAGGAGGCGCTGCTGCGTGCCGAGGAGGCCCGTCGGCAGGCGGCCGAGGCAGCGGCGGCTGCCGACACGGCGGCCCGCCGGTCCAGCACACCCCTGCCGACCGTGCCGGGCGTGGCTTCCGACGCGGTGACGGTTCCCACCCCGGCGGTGTCGCCGGGGACGCGCGGCACCGAGGAGACGGTCCCGACGCCGGCGGTCCCCGCGGGAGGAGCGGGTGAGCCGGTCACGCGCGAGGCGGGCACGGAGGAGACGACGGTGCTGCGTCCCGTGCGGGACGAACGGGACGGCCGGGGCCGGGCCGACGGGCGGCGGGACGCGGCCGGTCCGGCCGAGCCCCGCTCCGAAGCGGAGGTCACGGCCGAGCTGCCGCAGCCGCCGGCGGTCCCGGGCGCGGCGGACGAGACGACGGTGCTGCCGCCGGTGGCGCAGGGTGCGGCGGACGAGACGACCGTCCTGCCGCGGGTCCCGGGTGCGGCGGACGAGACGGCCGTGCTGCCGCCCGTGCGGGGGGACGCACCGGTGGACCGGGTGCCGTCCGGCTTCTTCCGCGACGAGCGGCCCGCCGCGGGTCCCGACGGCTCCGAGGACCGTACGCGCGAGATGCCCCAGATCGACGCCGACGGCTCCCCTCGCCGCCGGCCGCGGCCCGACTGGGCCGAGGAGACCCCGCTGGACGACCTGCCGTCGCTGGCGGACGAACTGCTGGGCTCGTACGACGAGCGGAACCCCGGCGAACGTGACGAGGAGCAGGGGCGCAGGGGCCGGGGCCGACGCGGCTGACGAGCGGCCCCCGGCGGCCACGGGCTCGGGGCGGTGCCGATCGGAACAGCGGTCGGCGCCGCCCTTCCACACCGCGCCGATCACCGTCCGCGTTGTCAGTGCCCACCCGCACAATGGAGGGCAGGAAAGCGGAGTGTGACGGAAGGGCGGCGTGACCCATGACCGTATGGGACGACCTCGTCGGGCAGGAGAAGGTGAGCGCGGTGCTCGACGCGGCCGCGCGGGACGCCGACGCCCTCGTCACGGCCGCCGCGGCCGACGAGCCGCTGCCCGAGGCGTCGAAGATGACGCACGCCTGGCTGTTCACGGGCCCGCCCGGAGCCGGCCGGAACCAGACGGCGAGGGCCTTCGCCGCGGCCCTGCAGTGCGTGAGCCCCGACCGCGCCCTCGGCGGCTCCCCCGGCTGCGGATTCTGCGACGGCTGCCACACCGCGCTGCTCGGCACGCACGCGGACGTCACCACGGTGGCCGCCGTGGGCTCCGAGATCCTCGTGAAGGACATGCGTGACACGGTCCGCAAGTCGTTCACCTCCCCGGCCAACGGCCGCTGGCAGATCATCCTGGTCGACGACGCCGAGCGGCTGAACGAGAAGTCGGCCAACGCCGTCCTGAAGGCGGTGGAGGAGCCCGCCCCGCGCACGGTCTGGCTGCTGTGCGCCCCCTCCATCGAGGACGTCCTGCCGACGATCCGGTCCCGCTGCCGCCACCTGAACCTGCGCACACCGTCCGTGGACGCGGTCGCCGACATGCTCGTACGGCGTGACGGCATCGATCCCGGGGTCGCGGCGGCCGCCGCCCGCGCCACCCAGGGGCATGTCGACCGGGCCCGGCGCCTCGCCACCGACGCGGCGGCCCGTGAGCGCCGCGCGGCCGTCCTCAAGCTGCCGCTGCGTCTGGACGAGGTCGGCGCCTGCCTCAAGGCCGCCCAGGAACTGGTCGACGCGGCCGCCGAGGACGCCAAGCAACTCGCCGAGGAGATGGACGGCAAGGAGGCCGAGGAGCTGAAGGCGGCGCTCGGCGCGGTCCAGGGGGGCCGGCTGCCGCGTGGCACGGCGGGGGTGATGAAGGATCTGGAGGACATGCAGAAGCGACGCAGAACCCGCACGCAGCGCGACAGCCTCGATGTCGCCCTCGGGGATCTCACCGCCTTCTACCGCGACGTCCTCGCCCTCCAGCTCGGCTCCCGGGTGGCGATCGCCAACGCCGACGCCGGGGACGCCCTGGAGCGGCTGGCGCGCGGCAGCACCCCGGAGTCCACGCTCCGCCGCATCGAGGCGATCGCCGCGTGCCGCGAGGCCCTCGACCGCAATGTGGCTCCGCTGCTGGCGGTGGAGGCGATGACGATGGCACTGCGCGCGGGCTGACCCCCGCACATGGCGGACGGGTCGCCCCAGAGCTGAGGGCCGACCGCAGCACCGGGGCCCGTGGCGCTTCGGGCGACCCCGCCCGACCGGACGAGGCCGGACCCCTGACACCGCTCTGACCACCTCTGACGCGCTCTGGCACCGCTCTGACACCTCGGAGGTGCGGGTATGTCCCCCGTACGAGCCATAATCCCCACGTGCCGCTCCCGATCCGTCGCTCAGCGTTACGCTCGCTTGATGCACCTCAGGTCATCTCCCCGCCGGACCC
The DNA here is from genome assembly GCF_053598395.1 of Streptomyces sp. NPDC001135. Lineage (NCBI taxonomy): Bacteria > Bacillati > Actinomycetota > Actinomycetes > Kitasatosporales > Streptomycetaceae > Streptomyces > Streptomyces sp. NPDC001135. Next base: position 107,974 of record NZ_JBSFKD010000014.1, read on the forward strand.
GGGGCCTCCGCACCCGGACGACGGCGCGTCTCACGGCCACCCTCCTGGCGGCCGTCGCCCTGCTCGTGTCCGCCTGCTCCTCCGGGAGCTCGACCACCTCGGCCGGCGGTACGACGGAGGCGGTGCTGGCCGCGCTGCCGCACGCGACACCGTCGGCACTGTCTCCGTACTACGGCCAGAAGCTGCACTGGCGCGGCTGCGGTGTCTCCGGCTTCCAGTGCGCGACCATGAAGGCCCCGCTGGACTACGCCAGGCCCGGCTCGGGTGACGTCCGACTCGCCGTCGCCCGGAAGAAGGCCACCGGCAAGGGCAGGCCGATCGGTTCGCTGCTGGTCAACCCGGGCGGTCCGGGCGGCTCGGCGGTCGGCTACCTGCAGAGCTATGCGGGCATCGGCTATCCGGCCGACGTCCGCGCGCGTTACGACATGGTCGCGGTGGACCCGCGGGGCGTCGCCCGCAGCGAGCCCGTCGAGTGCCTCGGCGGCCACCAGATGGATGCGTACACGCAGACGGACATGACACCCGACGACCAGCAGGAGCGGAACGCGCTGGTCACGGCGGACAGGAAGTTCGCGGAGAGCTGCGGGGCCCGTTCGGCCCGGCTGCTGCGGCACGTCTCCACCGTCGAGGCGGCGCGGGACATGGACCTCCTGCGCGCGGCCCTGGGCGATCCGAAGCTGAACTACGTGGGGGCGTCGTACGGCACGTTCCTCGGGGCGACGTACGCCGGGCTGTTTCCCGGCCGGGTGGGCCGGGTCGTCCTGGACGGCGCGATGGACCCCTCCCTGGATGCCCGGACGCTGAACCTGGAGCAGACGGCCGGCTTCGAGACGGCGTTCCAGGCGTTCGCGAAGGACTGCGTACGGCACTCCGACTGCCCGCTCGGCGGCAAGGGCGCGACACCCGCGCAGGTGGGGGACCACCTCAGGGCGTTCTTCCGCAAGCTCGACGCGCATCCCGTCCCGGCGGGCGACGCGGACGGCCGCAAGCTCGGCGAGGCGCTGGCCACCACCGGGGTGATCGCGGCGATGTACGACCAGGGCACGTGGGAGCAGTTGCGCGAGGCGCTGACCTCCGCGATGAAGGAGAACGACGGGGCGGGCCTGCTCGCGCTCTCCGACAGCTACTACGAACGTGACGCCGACGGCCACTACAGCAACCTGATGATGGCCAATGCCGCCGTGAACTGCCTGGACCTGCCGCCCGCCTTCACCGGTCCCGACCAGGTGGAGAAGGCGCTGCCCGCCTTCGAGAAGGCGTCCCCGGTCTTCGGCGCCGGCCTGGCCTGGGCGTCGCTGAACTGCACGTACTGGCCGGTGAAGGCCACGGGTGAGCCGCACCGCATCCGGGCCGGGGGCGCGGCGCCGATCGTGGTCGTCGGCACCACCCGCGACCCGGCGACCCCGTACCGCTGGGCGCGGTCCCTGTCCCGCCAGCTGTCCTCGGCCCGCCTCCTGACCTACGTCGGCGACGGCCACACCGCCTACGGCCGCGGCAGCACCTGCATCGACACGGCGATCAACACCTATCTGCTCCACGGCACCCCGCCGACCGTGGGAAAGCGCTGCTCGTAACCCTCCCGCCGGCCCCGGAGCCACCCGCTCCGGGGCTGGTACGAAGCACCCCTGGAAACTGTGTAGACTTACCGACGTCGCTGATCGCACCATAGGTGCGGCTGGCACGCCGCTTTAGCTCAGATGGCCAGAGCAACGCACTCGTAATGCGTAGGTCTCGGGTTCGAATCCCGAAAGCGGCTCCGGTAAAGGCCAGGTCACATAACCCGTGACCTGGCCTTTTGCGTTCTTGGGTGAGTGCCGGGACGGCCAGGGTGGCCGGGATGGACGCTGCTCCGAGGCCGGAGTGCAGCCTGCTCGTCCTCGTCTTCGCCTTCGCCCAGCCGGACAGCGCCGAAGCGAGTGAAGCGGGGGAGTGGAATCTGCCGCCGGGCTCGTCAGCCTGGGCCGTGGAGCGGACGTGCGAAGGAATGTGGAGCAAAAGGGCCGCAAAGTGAATCGGGGTCAGGTGAACCCGCGGAGCTGAGGCAACATCTTGGTGAACGGCGGGCACCGCGCGCTCAGGGGGCGGTGCCGCCGTCGGCCGGATGGGGTGAGTGACGTGGTGGAGCCGAGGATCGCCGTCGCCGTGGTGACCATGGGCAACCGGCCCGCCGAGGTCGACGCCCTGCTGGAGTCCGTGGCCAAGCAGGACCTCGCCCCCGCCCGCGTCGTCGTCGTCGGCAACGGCTGCCGGCTGCCCGAGTTCGCCCGCCGGCTGTCCCTGCCCGGCGAGGTCACCACCATCGACGTGGAGGAGAACCTCGGCTGTCCGGGCGGCCGGAACGTCGCCCTTGCGCGGCTGCGGGAGTACGGCGACGTCGATGTCGTCGTGGAACTGGACGACGACGGGCTGCTCGTCGACGCCGACGTGCTGCGCCGCGTACGGGACCTGTACGCCGCCGACCCGCGCCTCGGCATCGTCGGCTTCCGCATCGCCGACGAGCACGGCGAGACCCAGCAGCGGCACGTGCCCCGTGTGGGCAAGTCGGATCCGATGCGCGGCGGTTACGTCACCGGCTTCCTCGGCGGCGGGCACGCCCTGCGCATGGAGATGCTGGCCGAGACGGGGGACTGGCCCGCCGAGTTCTTCTTCGCGCACGAGGAGACCGACCTCGCCTGGCGCGCCGCCGACGCCGGCTGGAAGATCCTCTACGCTCCCGAGCTGCTGCTCCAGCACCCCAAGACCTCACCGGCCCGGCACGCCATCTACTACCGCGTCAACGCCCGCAACCGCGTCTGGCTCGTCCGGCGCCGGCTGCCGTTGCCGCTGGTTCCCGTGCACCTCGGCGTGTGGACACTGCTCACCCTGGCCCGCACCCGCTCTCCGGCCGGGCTGAAGGCGTGGTTCGCCGGTTTCACGGAAGGGCTGCGGGAGCCGGCCGGCGAGCGCCGCCCCATGCGCTGGCGGACGGTGTGGCGACTGACCCGGCTGGGGCGCCCGCCGGTGGTGTGAGGAGCGGCCCGTCAGGGAACCGGGCTGTGGGGCACCGCCGGTGGACCGAACGGCGCGAACGGGCCGTGGGCAAGGGAAAGGGCCGTGGGCAAGGGAACGGGACGGGGCCCCGGGCGTTCACCTCCGCCGACCGGGGCCCCTTGCGTCCCCGGATCCAGCCTGCGGCGACACTCCCCCGAGTTACGCGACATACGCGCGCGCCGTCGGGCCAGATCCGATGGTGATGATCACATCAGGATTCGCCAACGGATCGCTAACATGTGGCCAACGGTTCGTCGGCAGGTCAAGGACCCGTTGGCTGGAACTTGCCGACGGTTTCCGGAAACAGGCCGTCGGACAGGCCGATCCGGGGCCGGACCGGCAGACAGAAGGTGGCGGGAAACCGTTGTGGACAGGGTGGATTTCCGCCAAGGATCGGCGGGCGTACGCTCGCCGCGAAGCACGGTCGGTCCCGACCGCGCGGGAAGGCAGTGGAGCGGCGTGATGCGGCGGTACGGGCTGCGGTTCGGACTGCTGGGACCGCCGGTCCTGTACGACCGACCGCCATTCGGAATCTCGACCGAACCTCCCGGCGCCCGTCCCGAGGGTCCTGCCGCCGACGGCACCCCGCACGGCAAGCCCCCCACCGACGGCCCCGACGCCTCTCGCGGCCCCGACGGGTCTGCCGGCCGCGGCGTCCCCGGCACCCCGGGAGACAGCGCCCCCGGCACCCCGGGAGACAGTGCCCCCGGCACCCCGGGAGACACCGCCCCCGGTGAAACCGCTTCCCCCGAGCCCGGCCCCGACGGCACCCGGATCCCCTCCCCCCACCAGCCGGACCCCGGCACCCCCGACAGCCTCGTCCGTGCCATCGGCAGCCCCAAAGTGCGCGTGCTGCTCGCCGCGTTGCTGCTGGAGCCCGGCCGGGTCGTGTCGGTGGAGTCGCTGAAGGACGCCCTGTGGGGCGGCGCGCCGCCGGTCTCCGCGCAGGCGTCCCTGCACAACCACGTGACCCGGCTGCGCCGGCTCCTGGACGACCCCGACCGGCTCAGGGCCGTACCGCCGGGATACCTACTGCGCGTCGACCACGGCGAGTTGGACGTGCACGTCTTCGACGCCCGGGTCGTCGAGGCGCGGGCCGCGCACACCCGGCGGGACTGGCCGGGCGTCGTACGGGCCTGCACGGCCGGACTCGCGCTCTGGCGCGGCACCCCGCTCAGCGGGCTCCCCGCCGACCTCGGCGGTTACGCCCTGGTGCAGCGCCTGGAGGAGGCCCGGCTGCTCCTGCTGGAGTGGCGCTACGACGCCGAACTCGCTTTCGGCGGAGCACGGTTGGCTGGCATCGTCCCGGAGCTGGCGGCGCTGGTCGCCGAGCATCCGCTGCGCGAGGCGTACCACCGTCAGCTCATGCTCGCCCTGCACCGCACCGGCCGCCAGGCCGAGGCGCTCGCCGTCCACCGTGACCTGCGCGCCCGTCTGGTCGAGGAACTCGGCATCGAACCCGGCCCGGCGGTCCGCGAGGCGCATGTCGAGGTGTTGCGGGGGAGCGACGAGGGACAGCGGCGTGCGGACGAGGACTCTGACGCCCGCCGGCCGGGCGTGGCGAGCGATGTCCGTCAACCACCCCAGCACGGCCGTGACAGGGGCGCCGACGCCGAGCAGGAGGGTGCGGTGCCGACTCCGCGCCCCGGTGCTGCGCCGGAAGTCCGGCAGACCCCACGACCGGCACAACTGCCGCCCCCGCCGGCCCATTTCACCGGTCGTTGCGAGATCCGGCGCGAGCTGTGGCACGCGCTCACCGAGCCGCCCGCTCCGGCTCCCGCCATCGCCGTGATCAGCGGCATGGCGGGCGTCGGCAAGAGCGCGCTCGCCCTGGATGTCGCGCATGGGTTGCGGGAACGGTTCCCCGACGGCCAGCTGTACGTCAACCTGCACGGCGCCACCCCAGGGATGACCCCGCTCCCCTCCGCGCAGGCGCTCGCCGCGCTGCTCCGGGACCTGGGCGTCGAGCCCCGCGGTATCCCCGAACACCCGGACGCGGCAGCCGCCCTGCTCCGCTCGCTGCTCGCCCCGGCCCGCATCCTGCTGGTACTGGACGACGCGGCGAGCGCGGCCCAGGTGCGGCCCCTGCTGCCGGCCGGGCCGGGCTGTGCGGTGATCGTCACCAGCCGCTCGCCGCTGACCGCCCTCGACGGCGCCCGGCGCTTCCCGCTCGCCCCGCTGACCGGCGAGGACAGCGCGGCGCTGCTCCGTGCCGTGAGCGGACGTGAGGGGCTGCACGCCGGTCACGCACTGGTCGAGCTGACCGGCCGGCTCCCCCTGGCGCTGCGCGTCGTCGCCGCCCGGCTCGCCGCGCGTCGCGCCCTCACCCCGGACGCGCTGGCGGGGCAACTCGCCGAGACCGGCGGCCGGTTGCGGCACCTGGAGTACGACGACCTCAGCGTCCGGCGCTCCCTGGCCGTCGCCCACGACGCGCTCGCCGCCGCCGAGCGCGAGGCCGACCGGGACGCGGCCCTCACCCTGCGCCACATCGGCGCGCTCGACCTGCCGACCTACGGCGCCCCGCTGATCGCCCGCCTCACCGGCACCGACGAGCGCCGCGCCGAGGCCGCCCTCGACCGCCTGGTCGACGTCGCCCTGCTGGAGGAGACGGCGTACGGCCGCTACGCCCCGCACGACCTGGTCCGCGACTTCGCCCGCGAACTGGCCGAGACGGGGAAGGACATGGGGAAGGACACGGGGAGGGGGCCGGGGAAAGACACCGGCACGAGGGTGCCCGGGGGCCCGTCCGGCACCGAGTCGGGGCACGACGGCCTCGGCCCGCACCGGGACACCGCCGGCCCGGCCGATGCAGCCGCCGCGTCCGGCCCCCTCCCGGTCCCCGCCCCGGACCTGACCGCCCTGCGCTGGTACGCCGCCGTGGCCGAGCGGCTGCTGCAGGCGATCGCGGAGCCCGGGCTCGACCAGGACGACCGGCGTCGGCCGACCTCCGCGCAGCCCCCGGAACACGCGACGGACCTGGCCGGGCTGGCGCCCTTCGAGTCCGCCGAACAGGCCTTCGCCTGGGGTGAGGTGGAGCTGGAGAACGTCGTCGCCCTGGTGTCACGGAACGCGGACACGCCCGACACGGACCGTGCCGCCTCTCTCTCGGTGCTGGCACGGCTGCTCTTCCCGTATGTCCAGCGTGGCGGACGGGTCGCCGAGATGGAGGTGCTGGGGCGGGCCGCGCTCGGGGCGGCGCGGCGGCTCGGGGACGCGGCGGCCGAGGCGTACGCGCTGGGCGACCTGGCGGGCCTGCACTTCCTGGCCGGTCGGCAGAAGGACGCCCTCGCCCTCACCGACCAGTCCCTGGAGATCTGGCGGCGGCTCGGTGTGGCCTCCCGGATCCGGCGCTGCCTGAACAACCGAGGGCTGCTGCTGGAGGGGCTCGGGCGGTTCACGGAGTCCGGGGAGGCGCTGCGGCAGAGCCTCGCGTACTCCCGGCAGCTGAACGACCCCTACGGGGAGGCCGTCACCCACAGCCACCTCGGCAACCTCTACGAGCACACCGACCCGCGCGGCGCCATCGAGCAGCACCGGCGCTCGCTGGCGATCGGGGACGCGATCGGCGCGGTCATCGTGCAGCACTCGGCGCACTGCAACATCGGATACGCCCACCTCACCCTGGGCGAACCGGGGGCCGCCGCAGGGCACTTCGAGGAGAGCCTGCGCATCCTCGGCGGCCACGGCGACTGGCACGGCGAGTCCCAGACCCGGCTGGGCCTGGTCCGCGCCCTGCGGCAGCTGGGGGAGACCGAGCGGGCGGGCCACGAGTGCGCCGAACTGCTCAGCCGGGCCGACGCCCGCGCCGACCGCTACATGGGCGGCCTGGCCCGGCACCAGCAGGGACTGCTGCTGCGCGCGCGGGGGCGTCGCCCGGAGGCGCACGACGCCTGGCACGCGGCACTCGCGGCCCTGGACGGCACGGACGAGCAGGAGGTCGTGACGGAGCTGCGAGAACTTCTCGCCGAGTGACCGGAGAGCTGGTGCACAACTCTCGCGGAGCGACCGAAGCGCGCCGCGGCGGCGCTCACTTGGCGTCGGCATAGCACTCCACCACCGCCGTCGTGAACGGGAACCGCACCGGGGTCTCGCCGAAGGTCAGCCGGCCGGCGAGGTCGGCGGCGTCACGGATGGCCCGCACGACCGTGCCGGCCTCGTCGGCGGGGCAGTGCACGATCACCTCGTCGTGCTGGAAGAAGACCAGTTCGGCCTTGAGGTCCGCGCAGGACCTGCGGAGCGCGGCGAGCATCAGCAGGGCCCAGTCGGCGGCGCTGCCCTGGACGACGAAGTTCCGCGCGAAGCGGCCCCGCGCGCGGGCGTTGGTGGAGGCGTACCCCGGGACAAAGGGGGCCTGGCCGTCGGCCTGGGGCTCGGCCTCGTCCTCGCCGACGGGGATGCCGGCCTCCTCGGCCGCGTCCCCGCCGGAACCGGCGGCCGGCGGGCAGGTGCGGCCCAGCCAGGTGCGCACCAGCCGGCCCTCCTCGCCCGCGCGGGCCGCCTCGTCGACGTAGGCGACGGCCTTCGGGAAGCGGCGGCGCAGCGCGGCCAGGTTCTTCAGGCCGTCACCCGAGGTCTGGCCGTAGACCGCGCCGAGTACGGCGATCTTGGCCTGGTCGCGGTCGCCGGAGAAGGCGCGGTCGGACACGGACTGGTAGAGGTCGCTCTCGCGGCCGGCGACCTCCATCAGCCCGGGGTCGCGGGAGATGGCGGCGAGTACCCGCGGCTCCATCTGGTCGGCGTCGGCCACCACCAGCCGCCAGCCGGGGTCGGCGACCACGGCCCGGCGGATCACCTTGGGGATCTGCAGTCCGCCCCCGCCATTGGTCACCCAGCGTCCGGTGACCGTGCCGCCGGCGAGGAACTCGGGGCGGAAACGGCCCTCGCGCACCCAGTCCTGCAGCCAGGACCAGCCGTGCGCCACCCAGATGCGGTACAGCTTCTTGTACTCCAGCAGGGGTTCCACGGCCGGGTGGTCGACGGACTGGATCTCCCAGCGGCGGGTCGAGCGCACCTTGATCCCGGCCTGCGCGAACGCCTTGACGACGTCCGCGGGCAGGTCGGGGCGCACCCGGCGGCCGAACGCGGCGGACACCTCGTCGGCCAGCTCGGCGAGGCGGCGCGGCTCGCCGCCGCGCGTGTACCGCTCGCCCAGCAGCTCGTGCAGCAGGCCGCGGTGGACCTCGGCGCTCCACGGGAGGCCCGCGTGGTTCATCTCGGCGGCCACCAGCAGGCCGGCCGACTCGGCGGCCGTCAGCAGGCGCATCCGGTCGGGGTGGCCGGTCCGCTCGTGCCGCCTCAGCTGCTCGGCGTAGACCGCGAGGAGGTCGGTCAGGGGCAGCCGGATCCCGGTGGGCTCGAACAGCGGGGACTGCGCGCCCGGTTCGGCCGGGCGCTGGGGCGGGTCGGGCGGCACGGGGCCGCCCCGGAGGCGGGCCAGGGCGGCGGCGGCCGAGCGCGGCTCGCCGTACCGGCCCTCGTGGCCCAGCAGGAGTGTCTCGGCGTCCTCGATGTCGTAGCAGCGCTCCACTCGCACCCCCGTGGCGAGCAGACGCGGGTAGACCTCGGGGGTGGACCGCCACACCCAGCGCGTCACCTCCGGGCGGCTCCGCACCGCCCCGGCGGGATCGCTCTCCCGCCGCACCGGCCCGGCGGGCAGCCCGTCCGGGCCGAGGGGGGCGACGTCCACGCCTCCGTCCTCGGCCGGTGCGAGCGCCCACCGGTCGGTCATGAGAGCGAGTGTGGCAGGCGGCACTGACAATGACCCTGGCCTGCGGCTTCAGTCCTCCTTGGGCTCCTGGGCGGGTTCCTGGCGCTTCTCCGCCAGCAGTGCCAGCACCGTGCCGAGGTACTCCTCGGCCGCCGCCTTGGTGATGCCGAGGCCGCTGAGGACGCCCCGGCCGTTCTCGTGTTCCAGCAGGGCCAGCAGGATGTGCTCGGTGCCGATGTAGTTGTGGCCGAGCCGGAGGGCCTCGCGGAAGGTGAGCTCCAGGACCTTCTTGGCGTCGGGGCCGTAGGGGACGAGGTCGGGGACCTCGTCCGCGGCGGGCGGGAGCGCTGCGGTCGCCGCCTGGCGTACGGCGTCCAGGAGGACGCCCTGCTCGGTGATCGCCTTCGCGGCCAGCCCCTCCGGCTCGGCCAGCAGCCCGAGGATCAGGTGCGCGGGGCGGCCCTCGGGGTTGCGGGCGGCCAGTGCCTCGTTGTGCGAGGCCATGACGACGTTCCGGGCGCGCGTGGTGTAGCGGCTGAAGTCGGCCGCACCCAGGTCGGCGGACTCCTTCGGCACGAACCGCTTCTGCGCCGCCTGCCGGGTCACGCCCATGCTCCTGCCGATCTCGGTCCAGGAGGCGCCGGAGCGGCGCGCCTGGTCGACGAAGTGGCCGATCAGGTGGTCGGCCACGTCGCCGAGGTGATCGGCGGCGATCACCGCGTCCTGGAGCTGCTCGAGGGGCTCGGAGTGAGTCTTCTTGATGGCCTCGATGAGGTCGTCGAGGCGTACGGATGCCGTGATGTTCGAGTTCGTGGCCATGTGTCAACCGTAGGTTGCACCCTGGGCACTGTCAACCGTCGGTTGACAGCCTGTCCGACCCTGACCGCATCGGCGACCACCCCGGCCCGGGCCGCCCGCACCCCTCGTGCGCCGACGGCCCCGACCGCTCTCCGGCGCCCGTCGCCATCCCGTCGTCCACAGCCTGTGGACAACCCTCGGCCCGGTGTCGGTGGGGCATGGCACGATCGACGACGTGACCAGCACCGCCAGCACCGTCGAGCGGGCCTTCCGGGCCGCCCTCTACGACGACACCGACACCGGCCTCGACACCGGCGCCTCCCTGCTCGCCGCCGACCCCGCCGCGGATACCGAACTCGCGCACCGCGGCGAGGAGTTCGTCGCGACGGCCTGGCGGCGCGGCTGGCAACCCGCCGACGTCATACGACTGGTGCGGCGCGAGCTGGAGGACGCGCATGTCCGCCGGGCCGCCGCGCTGATCCGCGCGCAGGCCGGGCGGGACCGCCCGCGCGGGCGCCGCTGGGCCGCCCAGCTGGCGGACCTGCCCCAGGACCCCGCCCGCGAGACCGACCGCTTCGAGCGGGCCACGACCGCACTGGAGCTGTACCGCCTGCTGCTGCGCCTGCCCGCCCTGGAGCCACTGGAGGAGGAGTCGCGCCCCGCCCCCGGCCCGGCCGCCTCCCGCATGCTCACCCGTATCCGCGCGCTGCTCGCCAAGGCCGAGGCGACCGGGTATCCGGAGGAGGCGGAGGCGCTCAGCGCCAAGGCGCAGGAGCTGATGGCCCGCCACAGCGTCGACGAGGCGCTGCTCGCGGCCGGAGCACCCGCGCCGGACGCGCCCGGTGCCTGCCGGATCGGCGTCGAGCCGCCGTACGAACAGGCCAAGGCGGTCCTGCTCGACGCCGTGGCCGGCGCGAACAACTGCCGCGCGGTGTGGAACGAACCGCTGGGCTTCTCCACGGTCGTCGGCTTCGAGGCGGACCTGGAGGCCGTCGAACTGCTCTACACCTCGCTGCTGGTGCAGGCCACGCACGCGATGACGAAGGCGGAGGCCGCGCAGCGGGCCGGCGGACGGAAGCGGACCAAGACCTTCCGGCAGTCGTTCCTGGCCGCCTACGCCCATCGCGTCGGCGACCGGCTCGCGACCGCTGCCGAGACCCAGGTCACCCAGGACCTGCTGCCGGTCCTGGCCACCCGGGAGCTGGCCGTCACCGACCGGCTGGAGCGCATGTTCCCCGAGACCACCACGACCCGGCTGCGCGGGGTCAGCGACGCGGCCGGGTGGACGGAGGGATCGCAGGCGGCGGACCGCGCCGAGGTCAGGACCCGCCGCCGCCTGGAGTGACACCGCCGCCGCCTGGAGTGGCACGGCCCCGCCTGGAGTGACACCGCCGCCTGGAGTGGCACGGCCCCGCCGGAGTGACACCCCGCCCGGGCTGGAGTGGTGCTCAGTCGCCGACCTGCTGGAAGGCGCTCACGGAGGCGTCCGGGCCGCTCCCGCCGGCCTGCGCCGCGACGGGGCCGTAGGACCAGGGGAAGCTCCGGGCGGTGGGGGAGCCCGGCAGGCTGATCGTCACGGTCTTCGCGTCCACCCCGGTCTTGCCGCCCGCGTCGCCGCGCACATAGCTGATGGTGAAGGACGCCGAGTCGCCCTTGGCGAGCTTGAGCTTCTGGGCCTTCGCGCCCTTGAGGGCCGGCACGTTGGTCTTGGCGCTGCCGGCGTCCAGGGCGACGCCCGCGAAGTGGTCCAGGGTGCAGGGCTTGCTCTGGTTGGTGATGCTGACGGGAATCTCGCCCGTGTCACCGGCCTTCGGCGCGACGCTCGCCGACCCGATCTGCACGGAGACCCCGCCGATCTCGCAGGCCGAGCTGTTCTTGCTCTCGCTCTTGTTCCCACCGCCGCCGCAAGCGGTGAGCAGCAGGGCGGCGGCGAGGGCCGTGACGGTGAGCGGAATGGCGCGCATGAGCGGGTCCCATCGAGGTCGTGACGGTGCCCCTGCATCATGGCGCCTGTGTGCCGCACCCGCTCGCACACCCCCTCGGAATCACCACTTCAGGTGGCAGGCCCCGCCGGCGTCACTTCTTCACCCGGGTGGGCAGTGCCGACGGCAGCTTGCCGCCGTCCGCCTTGGTGTACGTCTCCTGGCCGGTCCCGCCCGACCAGGTCACCGTCATGCCCTTGCCGTCCACCGAGTCGACCATGCCGGTGACCCGGTCCTTGTCGCCGTCGGGGCAGGTCAGATGGATCATCTGCATCCCCGCCTCCGCGCCCGCGGCCCCCTGGCACCACGCCTTGCGGCCGGTCACGAACAGCCCGGCCTTCTTCCCGGTGATCACCAGAGCCACGATCTTGCCCCCGCTCGTGGTGATCCAGCTGCCCTGGAGCTTGCCGGAGGCGCCGGTCACGGCCGGGGAGCCCGAGCCGGCGGTGGGTGTCGCGGTCGCGCTCGTCGGCGTCGGGGAGGCGCTCTTGCCGCCCCCGCCCCCGCCCCCGCTGCACGCGGTCAACGCGGCGAGGACACCCGCCAGCCCCGCGGCCACGGCCGCGGTCCGCACCCTTGCCGTCGCGCTCCTTGCCGTCGCAGAAGTCACGGAAAAGCTCCCAAGCTGTAGCGGCCGGCCGCCCTCGGCCGGACGACCCGCAGCAAGCTACCAGCAGTTACCGGGAGGACTTCAGGACGCCGGGCAGGAATCCGTTGTGAGCCTGCTCGCCCGCGGTCGTCCGCGCGGCTCGGCCCGGACCACGAGCCGTTGCGCGTTCGTGGACGACGGCCGGCGGGGGATCTCCGCCGGTCCGGCGCGCCGGGCGGCATTCCGGGCGACGACCTCCTCGCGGACCTCCTCGCGCCGCCGGCCCTTCGCGATCTCGCCCGTTGATGCCGTACTTCAGCAGGTGAACGCCTATGGGTAGGCAATCCCCTACGGTTGACGCGTAGGAGATCGCCTACCTATTCTTTCGGGTATGACCATCACCCACGCCTCCTTCGTCACGCTTCCGGTCTCCGACCAGGACCGCGCCCTGCGCTTCTACCGGGACGTCCTCGGTTTCACCGTCACCGCCGACCGGGACATGCCCCAGGGTCGCTGGCTCCAGGTGGCCCCCGAGGGGGCCCGGACCGTCTTCACGCTCTCCGGGCCCGGCATGGGCGGTTTCACACCCGGCTCCGCCCGGGGGATCATGTTGGTCACGACCGACGTCGACGCGGACTGCGCCCGGCTCGCCGCGGCCGGGACCCCCGTGCAGGGGCCGGACGACCTCCCCTGGGGGCGCATGGCCTCCTTCACGGACCCCGACGGCAACGGTCTGATGCTGATGACGGAGAAGGAAGGCTTCTGACCGCTCCATGAACGGGACGGGTACCGCCGCCGAGGACCGCGTCTTCGCCGCGCTCGCCAACGCCACCCGCCGCGAGGTGCTGCGGCTGCTGCGCGAGCGCGGACCGCAGCCCGTCCAGGCCCTGGCCGACCACTTCGACATGCGCCGCCCGAGCCTCTCGGAACACCTCAGGGTGCTCCGGGAGGCCGGCCTCGTCTGCGAACAGCGCTCCGGGCGGCAGCGCATCTACCGTCTCGAGGCGGCCCCGCTCGCCGAGGTGCAGGACTGGCTCCACCCGTACGAGCGGTTCTGGCGCGAGCGGCTGAAGGGCCTCGGCGCTCTGCTCGACGGCATGCCCGACGATCACCCCTCATGAGCACCGCACCCGGCGATGACGCGGACGACCTGACCACCGTCCGCGTCGACCAGTTCTTCCCGCACCCGCCCGCCAAGGTCTGGCGCGCCCTGACCGACCCCGGACTGCTCGCCCGCTGGCAGATGCCCGGCGCCGAGGGCTTCCGGCTGGAGGTCGGCCACCGGTACCGGATGACCTCCGTCCCGCGTCCCAGCTCCCGCTTCTCCGGGGTCGTGGAGGTGCGCGTCCTGGCCTACGACATCGAGCGGATGCTGTCCGTCCGCTGGGCCGACGCCGATCCGGCCAATCCCGCGGACTGGACCCTCACGTGGACCCTGGAACAGGAAGGGCGCGGTACGCGTCTCTTCCTAGTGCACGAGGGTTTCGATCCGGACGACCCGGCTCAGCTGATGGCACGGAAGATCATGGACGGGGGATGGCGTGGGCATGTCCTGCCCGCACTGGGGCAGACACTGGACCGGCTTCGGTAAAGCGGACGTCAAACCCGTAACTGCGGGAACACCCCGCGTGCACGTGCATTTGCTCATGCATCTGCACGTGAACGGGTTATGATCCGGGTCAGTTGACCACAGCATCTATGGCCACACCAGCCAGTGCACCACCGGGGAGCGACCTGTGGACCGCGACGTTGACGGCGTGTACGGGGGGTACGACGTGTACAACGGCATGGCTGCCGAGCAGTTGGTCGGCGTGGCCTGGCAGAAGAGCAGGCACAGCAACTCGCAGGGCTCCTGTGTGGAGTTCGCGCGGCTGCCGGGCGGCGAGGTCGCCGTACGCAACTCGCGCTTCCCCGACGGCCCGGCGCTCGTCTACACGCGCGCGGAGATCGAGGCCATGCTCCTCGGCATCAAGGACGGCGAGTTCGACCATCTGATCGTGAGCTGACGTCCGGGGCCTCGCCCAGGGCGTGCCGGTGGCAACGATGTCGGAGTGGACGCGCGTAGAAACCGCGCGTCCGTCGGTGCGCCGCAGCGTCAGCCCGCCGGCCGCAGCCGGAACAGCGCCCAGACGACCTTGCCCTGCAGGGTGCCGGCGAGGGGGTGCCAGCCCCAGCTGTCGGCGAAGGAGTCGACCAGGAAGAGCCCGCGCCCGGACTCGGCGGAGAAGTCGTCCGAGTCGCGCGGGACCGGCGTCTCGTGGCTCGGGTCGCGCACCGCGCACACCAGCCGCTCGCTCCAGCGCAACAGGTGCAGCCGGACGGGCAGGGTGTGTTCGGAGCATCCCGCGTCCGCCGGGAGGGCGTGGCGCAGGGCGTTGGTGACGAGTTCGGAGACGACGAGGCATATGTCGTCGAAGCGGTCGTCGGCGTCCCACTGGTCGAGGGTGGTCCGGGTGAAGCGCCGGGCCTCGCGCACCGCCTCGTACCGGGCGGGCAGGGCGCAGGAGGCGGCATCGGACACGGCCGCGGGGTCCAGTGGCGGAAGGCCCTGCCGTAACGGCTTGAGCATGGTCGATCCATTCGTCCCCATGCGAGGCACTCCCGGGAGTTCGCGGTCGTTGCGATGCAGCGGTGGCGCGGCACCATGGTTTCGGATGCGCACAGCAGATGCAAGGGCAGATGCACGTGCACGGGACCGAAATGGCCCTTCCCGTACCGCTTCTTGGCCATTTTTTCCGCCATCTTCTCGGCGATGGCCGCCAGTGGTCCTGACCTCTTCCCGGAAGCGGCTGGTGGAAACGGCCCGAGTCTTTCCGTTTCCGTAACCGGGCGAGTACTGCTCGAAGTGTTTTAGTGGCAGACTGCGGGCCCTGAAGACGGTTGGGGAGGCTGACGAACGTGAGCGCGGGAGAGCCCGGATCGGTGGTGCGGCGGATGCTGCTCGGTTCGCAACTCAGGCGACTGCGTGAAGCTCGGGGGATCACGCGCGAGAAGGCGGGGTACTCCATCCGCGCCTCCGAGTCGAAGATCAGCCGGATGGAGCTGGGCCGGGTGAGCTTCAAGACCAGGGACGTGGAGGACCTGCTGACGCTGTACGGCATCACGGACGAGGCGGAACGCGAGTCGCTCCTCTCCCTCGCCCGCGAGGCCAACGTGGCCGGCTGGTGGCACAGCTACACCGACGTCCTGCCCAGCTGGTTCCCCACCTATGTGGGCCTGGAGGGCGCCGCGTCCCTCCTCCGCGTCTACGAGGTGCAGTTCGTCCACGGCCTGCTCCAGACCGAGGACTACGCCCGCGCCGTGGTCCGGCGCGGTATGAAGGGCGCGAGCCCGGCGGACGTCGACCGCAGGGTCGCCCTGCGCATGGAGCGGCAGAAGCACCTGCTGGCGGACAACGCCCCCGAGTTCCACATCGTCCTCGACGAGGCCTCCCTGCGCCGCCCCTACGGCGACCGCCGGGTCATGCGCGGCCAGCTGCAGCACCTCATCGACCTCTCCGAGCGGCCCAACGTACGGCTGCAGGTCATGCCGTTCAGTTTCGGCGGGCACTCCGGTGAGAGCGGCGCCTTCACCATCCTCAGCTTCCCCGACGCCGACCTGTCCGACGTCGTCTACCTGGAGCAGCTGACCAGCGCCCTCTACCTGGACAAGCGCGAGGACGTCGCCCAGTACGAGCAGGCGCTCAAGGAGCTGCAGCAGGACAGCCCGGGCCCCGACGAGAGCCGGGACCTTCTCCGAGGACTCCTCCAACTCTCTTGACACGTAAGTACGATGACGTGTGATCAGACCTTGACCAGGATCTGCGTCCGCTAGTGATTGAGGGATCACATGTCGTCCTACTTCACCGACCTGGCCCAGCAGTACATCGACGGCGAGTGGCGTCCGGGCACCGGCTCCTGGGACGTCATCGACTTCAACCCGTACGACGACGAGAAGCTGGCCTCGATCACCGTGGCCACGGTCGACGAGGTGGACCAGGCCTACCGGGCCGCCGCCCGC
Organism: Streptomyces sp. NPDC001135; assembly: GCF_053598395.1. NCBI lineage: Bacteria > Bacillati > Actinomycetota > Actinomycetes > Kitasatosporales > Streptomycetaceae > Streptomyces > Streptomyces sp. NPDC001135. The sequence goes on from NZ_JBSFKD010000014.1 coordinate 124,079, forward strand.
GCGCAGAGGCAGTGGGCCGCGACCAACCCCTACGCCCGCCGCGCGGTCCTGGAGCGGGCGCTCAGACTCATAGAGGACCGTGAGCAGGAGATAGCCGACCTGATCATCGCGGAACTGGGCGGCACGCGCGTGAAGGCCGGTTTCGAGCTGCACCTCGCCAAGGAGTTCCTGCGCGAGTCGGTCCACCTGGCGCTGCGCCCCGAGGGTAAGATCCTGCCCTCCCCGGTCGACGGCAAGGAGAACCGCGTCTACCGGGTGCCGGTCGGGGTGGTGGGCGTGATCAGCCCGTTCAACTTCCCCTTCCTGCTGTCGCTGAAGTCGGTCGCCCCGGCGCTCGCGCTCGGCAACGGCGTGGTCCTCAAGCCGCACCAGAACACCCCGATCGCCGGCGGCACCCTGATCGCGAAGATCTTCGAGGAGGCCGGTCTGCCCGGCGGCCTGCTCAACGTCGTCGTCACCGACATCGCCGAGATCGGTGACGCGTTCATCGCGCACCCGGTCCCGAAGGTCATCTCCTTCACCGGCTCCGACAAGGTCGGCCGGCACGTGGCCACCGTCTGCGCCGCGCACTTCAAGCGCTCCGTCCTCGAACTGGGCGGCAACAGCGCACTGGTGGTCCTGGACGACGCCGACGTCGACTACGCGGTGGACGCGGCGGTCTTCAGCCGCTTCGTGCACCAGGGCCAGGTCTGCATGGCCGCGAACCGCGTGCTCGTGGACCGGTCGATCGCCGGTGACTTCACCGAGAAGTTCGTCGCCAAGGTGAGGTCGCTGAAGGTCGGCGACCCGCGCGACCCGCAGACCGTCATCGGCCCGGTGATCAACTCCCAGCAGGCGAACGCCATTTCCGGCGCCGTCGAGCAGGCGATCGCCGAGGGCGCCACCGCCCTCGTCCAGGGCGGCACGTCGGGCAACCTGGTCGAGCCCAGCGTGCTCACCGACGTTCCCGCCGACTCGGCGCTGCTGCGGCAGGAGATCTTCGGCCCGGTCGTCTTCCTCGTCCCGTTCGACGGCGAGGAGGAGGCGCTGCGCATCGTCAACGACACCCCGTACGGCCTCAGCGGCGCCGTCCACACCGGTGACATCGAGCGGGGCGTCGCCTTCGCCAAGCAGATCGACACCGGCATGTTCCACGTGAACGACGGCACGGTCCACGACGAGCCCATCGTGCCGTTCGGCGGCGAGAAGCACTCCGGCATCGGCCGCCTGAACGGCGAGACGACGCTGGAGTCGTTCACGACCGTCAAGTGGATCTCGGTGCAGCACGGCCGCAGCGCGTTCCCGTTCTGACGGGTTTCCGTTCCGGCCGGGCGTGTACTTGCGGACAGAACCTGACCGCAAGGGTCCGTAACGTCATCGGTGTCAGGGCGAGAGCCTCGGTGAACCGGTGAAGGGCGGCCGTCATGGTCAAGCATGTGCCTGCGGAGGCGAAGGGTGACGAGCGGGGAGCGCTGCTGGCGTTCATCGAGGAGCAGCGCGGCGGGATCCGCCGGGCCCTGCTCGGCCTGACCGAGGAGCAGGCCCGCATCCGCCCCAGCGTCAGCGAGATGTCCCTGGGCGGGCTTCTCAAGCACGTCGTCGAGGCCGAGCAGAGCTGGGTCGCCCGGGCCAGGCAGGAGCCGCCGGCGGTCCGCCGTGACGCGTCGAACTGGGAGGAGTGTTTCCGGCTGACCGGCGACGAGACGGTCGCCGGGCAGCTGGCGTACTGGGAGGAGGTCGCCGCCGAGACGGAGAAGGTCATCCGCTCGGCGCCGAGCCTGGACGACACCTTCCCGCTGCCGTCCGACCCCTGGTTCCCGCCGCAGGCCCGGGTCTCGCTGCGCTGGCTGGGTCTGCACCTGATCCGCGAGACGGCCCGGCACGCCGGCCACGCCGACATCATCCGCGAGTCCCTGGACGGGAAGACCGCCTTCGAGCTGGTGGCCCAGGAGGCCCAGGAGCAGGGCGCGTCCTGGGGGTGATCGCCGGGTCCTAACCTGGACCCCATGTCAGCGATCCGACTTCTCGTGCTGGGCGCGGTCCGCCAGCACGGGCGGGCCCACGGCTACCAGGTCCGCAACGACCTGGAGTACTGGGGCGCGCACGAGTGGTCCCACGCCAAACCGGGCTCGATCTACCACGCCCTGAAGCAGATGGCCAAGCAAGGGCTGCTGCACGCGCACGAGATCGCACCGTCCACGGCCGGCGGCCCGCCCCGCACCGAGTACGAGCTGACCGACAAGGGCACGCAGGAGTACGTCGCCCTGCTGCGCGACGCGCTGGTCACCTATGACCAGCGCGTCGACGTGAAGGCGGCGGCGATCGGCTTCATGGTCGACCTGCCGAGGTCCGAGGCGGTGGCGCTGCTGAAGGAGCGCATCCGCCGGATCGGGGCCTGGCGCTCCTCGGTCACCGAGCACTACGTGCCCGAGGGCGGCCCGGGACAGCTCGGCCACATCGGCGAGATCATGAACATGTGGGTGCACACGGCCGACTCCGAGGCCGAGTGGACCCATGGCCTCGTCGCGCGCGTCGAGAGCGGCGCCTACACGTTCGCGGGCGAGGGCGAACCGTTCGTCGGCGTGCTCGCCGAGGACGAGGAGAACCCGTATGCGACGGGGGAGCGGCATCCGGAGGACGGCCGCTGACCGGGCTCCACCTGCACGTCGCCCGGGGCACGGTGCACGCCGTACTCGGCCCCAACGGCGCGGGCAAGACGACCCTGGTCAGGATTCTGTCCACCCTGCTCCGGCCCGACGGCGGCCGCATCCGGGTCGCCGGGCACGACGCGTGCGCCGAAGCCCGCGCGGTGCGCCGGCGCATCGGTCTGCTCGGCCAGTACGCGGCACTGGACGAGCAGCTGGACGGCCGGCAGGACCTGGAGATGTTCGCCCGGCTGCACCATCTCGGCGCCCGCCACGCGCGCGTACGCGCCACCGAACTCCTGGAGCGCTTCGGCCTCACCGGCACCGGCCGCACCCCGGTCGCCCGCTACAGCGGTGGGATGCGCCGCCGCCTCGACCTCGCCGCGTCCCGTGGCCCCTCGTCCTGCTGGCGGTGTTCTTCCCGCCGGCGGTACGGAAGTTCGCCCGCCTCGGGCGGTAGCCCTAGGCCGACAGGGCCTAGTGGTGGAAGCCGGTGGCCGCCTGCTTGTCCCGGGTGAGCGGATGCGGCTGCCGGCGCAGCTCGGGCAGCAGGCGGGTCAGGTCGTCCAGGAACAGGTCGGCCAGGTCGTGCGAGAAGCCGTTGCGGCACACGATCCGCAGCACGGACAGGTCCTCGCGGTGCGGCGGGAAGGTGTACGCGGGCACCAGCCAGCCGCCCTCGCGCAGCCGCCGGGAGACGTCGAAGACGTCGTACGCCGTGACGTCGTCGGCCGTGGTCAGCGCGAACACCGGCAGCTCGTCGCCGTGCGTGAGCAGCCGGAAGTCGCCGAGCGCCGCGATCTTCCGCGCGAGCGAGGTCGCCACGTCCCGGGTCGACTGCTGCACCGCGCGGTAGCCCTCGCGGCCGAGACGCAGGAACGTGTAGTACTGGGCCACCACCTGGGCGCCGGGCCGGGAGAAGTTGAGAGCGAAGGTCGGCATGTCGCCGCCCAGGTAGTTGACCCGGAAGACCAGCTCCTCGGGCAGCGCCTCCCGGTCCCGCCACAGCGCCCAGCCGACCCCCGGGTACACCAGCCCGTACTTGTGCCCCGAGGCGTTGATCGAGGCCACGCGCGGCAGCCGGAAGTCCCACACCAGATCCGGGTCCAGGAAGGGCGCCACCATCCCGCCGGACGCGCCGTCCACGTGCACCGGCACGTCGAGCCCGGTCCGCTCCTGCAGGGCGTCCAGGGCGGCGCACAGCTCGGCGACCGGCTCGTAGGAGCCGTCGAACGTCGAGCCGAGGACGCCGACCACCCCGATGGTGTTCTCGTCGCACAGCTCGGCGGCGGCCTGCGGGTCCAGGTGGAACCGGTCGCCCTCCATGGGCACCAGCCGCGCCTCCACCTCCCAGAAGTTGCAGAACTTCTCCCAGCAGACCTGGACGTTGACGCCCATGACCAGATTGGGCCGGGCGGCGCCCGGATAGCGGTCGGCGTTGCGCCTCGCCCAGCGGCGCTTCAGCGCCATCCCGGCGAGCATGCACGCCTCGCTCGACCCGGTCGTGGAACAGCCGACGGCCGCCGACGGGTCCGGGGCGTTCCACAGGTCGGCGAGCATCGCCACACAGCGCCGCTCCAGCTCGGCGGTGCGCGGGTACTCGTCCTTGTCGATCATGTTCTTGTCCCGGCACTCCGCCATCAGCACCCCGGCCTGCGGCTCCATCCAGGTGGTGACGAAGGTGGCCAGGTTCAGCCGGGAGTTGCCGTCCAGCATCAGCTCGTCGTGCACCAGCTGGTACGCCGTGGACGGAGCCAGCGGCGCGTCCGGGAGCCGGTGCGTGGGCGGGGCCTCGGCCATGCCGCCGACCGGATTGGCCTCCCCGAAGAACGGGTTGACCGACATCGCCCGCTCCTCGTGCTTCGCGGAGCCTTTGTGCAGAGCCATGAACGTGCCTCCAGGGAAGGGTTCTTTCAGCGGACCGGGGTGCCGTCCTCGCGCAACTGCATCTGCGGGCGTCCTGTCACCAGCAGCCACGCCGGCAGCGACGCGATGCACAGCAGGGCGAGGGCGCCGGGCGAGACGACCAGGGCGGCGGCGGTGAACAGGCTCACCCAGCCCTGCCGGGTGACGGCCAGGAGCATGCCCAGGACGGCGGCCGAGACGCCCACCGCCGGATGCACGGCCGGAACGAGCGCGTGCGCGCACAGGCCGAGGGCGCTGCCGACGAAGACCGACGGGAAGATCCGGCCGCCCCGGAAGCCGCAGGACGCGGCGACGAGCAGCGCGGCCAGCTTCACGACCGCCATCCCGGCGAACTGCCCCGCCGACCAGCCGTCCGGACGGCTGGCCAGCTCCCCGGTCTGCGCCAGCCCCTTGAACAGCGTCAGAGGGCCGCCCAGCGCCCCCAGAGCGCCGAGGACCACCCCGCCGGCCGGAAGCATCAGCATCGGGTGCCGCAGCCGCTGGAAGGCCGCGTGGACGTACGGGAAGGCGTACACGGCGCACATGCCGCACAGCGCGGTGGCCGAGGCGATCACGAGGGCCCCCAGGACGTCCTTGCCGTCCGGGTGGCCCATGGGCGGGAGCCCCAGGTCCAAGCTCGGATGGGACACCAGGGTGGTCGTGACGGCCCCGCACGCCCCGGCGGTCAGCGGCGCGAACAGGTTGTCCCACAGCCGTCCGCGCATCGGACGCCCGGCCAGCGCCTCGGAGATGACCAGCGCCGCCGCCACCGGCGTGCCGAACAGCGCGCCGATCGTCGCCGACTCGGCCAGCACCGGCCACAGGCTGCCCTGCGTCCGGGGCATCAGACGTGTGCCGAGCCAGGCGGCGAGGCCCACGTTCACGGCGATGATCGGGTTCTCCGGGCCGAGGCTCGGGCCGCCGGCCAGCATCAGCCCGGTCGCCAGCACCAGGCCGGGCAGCACGACCGGCGCCATGACCGGGGCGTTCAGGCCGACGGTCGCCGGATCGGGACCGGCGTGGCCCGGCACCTTCCAGACCACCAGCCCGACGGCGATCCCGGTCGACACGAGCATGACGAACGTCCACAGCACCGAGTAGCGCCCCACCCCGAGGGCGTCCGGTAACGGCCCCCACAGCACGTGCGCGAACTCCTCCGCCGCGGTGCTGACCCCGACGAAGACCAGGCTGGCGGCCACGCCCACCACCACGGCGGGAAGGATGAGGGGCAGCAGGGCCCGTGCCGGGGCCGTGGGAGCGGTCGCGGGCGTCCGCGGCGCGTCGGTTTCCTGGGCCACGGGCTCACCATAAGCGGACGAAATGCGCACAACATCTCGAACGTCCTGGATGGCAACCGGCTTGCACCTCACGTGACGTGAGGCCTCAGCGTGGACGGCGTACCGACGACAAGGAGCGGAAAAGTGAGCTACTCCGTGGGACAGGTCGCGGGGTTCGCCGGGGTCACGGTGCGCACCCTGCACCACTACGACGAGATCGGCCTGCTCGTCCCCAGCGAGCGCACGTACGCCGGCCACCGGCGCTACAACGACGCCGACCTCGACCGGCTCCAGCAGATCCTGTTCTACCGGGAGCTCGGCTTCCCGCTCGACGAGGTCGCGGCTCTGCTCGACGACCCGGACGTGGACCCGCGCGCACACCTGCGCCGCCAGCACGAACTGCTGACCGCCCGGATCGAGAAGCTGCAGAAGATGGCCGCGGCCGTGGAGCACGCCATGGAGGCACGCACGATGGGGATCAATCTGACGCCGGAGGAGCGGTTCGAGGTCTTCGGGGACAAGGACCCCTTCAAGGAGGGGTACACCGAGGAGGCCGAGCAGCGCTGGGGCGACACGGAGGCGTGGGCCGAGTCCCAGCGCCGCGCCGCCAGCTACACCAAGGAGGACTGGAAGCGGATCAAGGCCGAGGTCGACGACTGGCAGGAGCGGTACGCCGCGCTGGTGGCCGGCGGCGAGCAGCCGTCCGGCGAGGCGGCCATGGACATGGCGGAGGAGCACCGGCAGCACATGAACAGGTGGTTCTTCGAGGTCCCGTACGAGATGCACCGGTGCTTCGCGGAGATGTACGTCTCCGACGAGCGCTTCAAGGCGTTCTACGACTCCATGCACCCCGGGCTCGCCGAGCACCTGCGCGAGGCGATCCTCGCCAACGCCGACCGGCACACCACCTCCTGAGCGGTCCGGGCCCGGGAGTGCGCGGGTTCACTCCCGGGCCAGGACCACCGCCGTGCCGTAGGCGCACACCTCGGTGCCGACGTCGGCGGCCTCGGTCACATCGAACCGGAACGCCAGCACCCCGTTGGCGCCACGCGCGCGTGCCTGCTCCACCAGGCGTTCCATGGCCTGGTTGCGGGTCTGCACGAGCGTCTTGGTGAGCCCCTTCAGCTCGCCGCCGATCATCGACTTCAGCCCGGCGCCGATCTGGCTGCCGAGATGCCGCGACCGCACGGTGAGCCCGAACACCTCGCCGATCACCTGCTGCACCCGGTATCCGGGCACGTCGTTCGAGGTCACGACCAGCACGTCCGACTGGGGTACCTGGCCGCCGCCGTAGTCATCGAGTCCCATGCGTCACAGCCTTCTCCCAGTCGTCCCCCAGCGCATCCCGGGGGCACCCGTGGAACCTGGGGCGGTCACCTCACGTTGATAGCTTTGTGCGGCCGTACCCGGATGCCGTAGCCGCCTTGACCCCCTGGAGCCCGGACCCGTGATGACACTCGCCCTCGGCCCGAGCTGGCTCGATCCCAACTATCTGCTCGACACCTACAGCATCTGGGGCCTGCTGCTCATCGTCTTCGCCGAGTCCGGCCTGCTCATCGGCTTCTTCCTGCCGGGTGACTCGCTGCTGTTCACCTGCGGCCTGCTGATCACGTCGCACAAGATGGACTTCCCGCTGTGGGGTGCGGTCGGCCTCATCTGCCTCGCCGCGATACTCGGCGACCAGGCGGGCTACCTGTTCGGCAAGAAGGTCGGCCCGTCCCTGTTCAACCGCCCCGACTCGCGCCTGTTCAAGCAGGAGAACGTCACCAAGGCACACGAGTTCTTCGAGAAGTACGGCCCGAAGTCCCTGGTCCTGGCCCGCTTCGTGCCCATCGTGCGCACGTTCACGCCGATCATCGCCGGCGTCAGCGGCATGAAGTACCGCTCGTTCCTGGTCTTCAACATCATCGGTGGCGTCCTGTGGGGTGCGGGCGTCACCCTGCTCGGCTCCTGGCTCGGCAACATCGACGTCGTCAAGAACAACATCGAGGCGATCCTGATCCTGATCGTCCTCGTCTCCGTGATCCCGGTCGCCATCGAGGTCCTCCGGGCCCGCGGCAAGCAGAAGAAGGCCCCGCAGCCGACACCCCGGCCGTCCCGCCCGGTTCCCCCGGCCATGGACACCGAGACCACCCAGCTGCGCCGCATCGAGCCGGACCAGCCGTACGGCGACCCGTACGAGCAGCCGTACCAGCAGCAGGAGCAGCAGGAGCAGCAGTACTGGAACCAGGGCGGCTACGACAACCAGTACGACCAGCACTACGGCCGGCAGCAGTACCCGCCGCAGCAGTCCTACGGGGAGCAGCAGCCGTACGGCCAGCAGCAGTACGACCAGCACCAGCACCAGTACCCGTACGGCTACCGCCAGCAGTAGCCGGCCCGGGGGCCCGGGGAGCCACGCGAGCAGCCCACCGCGCACCCGCCCCTAGAACCCCCGGGTCCGCTTGGCGGCCCTCCGCTTCCCGGCGGAGCCGATCCTCAGGAACAGCCGGAAGATCTCCGACCCCAGATTGACCCCGATGGCGATGGCGATGGCCAGCGACGCCGCGTTGGCCAGCGACACCAGCCCCTTGTTCACCTCGTTCTGCGCCATGTTCAGCAGCCCGAAGTAGGTGGCCGAACCGGGCAGCAGCGGCCCGATCGCGGCCGTCGTGTACGGCAGGGCCGACGCGAACCGGTACCGCGACAGCAGCTGCCCGAACAGCCCGACCAGCCCCGCCGCAACGGCCGTGGACGCCACCGGCGAGATGTCGGCGACGTAGTGCATCGCGCCGTACACCGACCACGCGACACCCCCGTTGAGCGTCACCCACAGCACGGTCGAACGTTCCTGCTGCAGCAGGACCGCGAACGTCAGCGACAGCAGCATGGACGCCGCGATCTGCACCAGCGGCCGTTCGTTGATGATGAGCGCCGCGTCCGGGTTCAGCTTGCCGCCGACCTTCACGCCGAAGTACAGGACGACCAGCACGCCGGTGACGATGCCGACGAAGAAGTACATGACCTCCAGCAGACGCGCGGAGGCGGTGATGTAGAAGCCCGTCAGACCGTCCTGCACACCCGCCACCAGCGCGCGCCCGGGCAGCAGCGCGAACAGTCCACCGGTGACGACGGCGGACGCCTTCACGTCGACGTGCGCCAGCGCGAACGCCACCCCGATCGCCGCGGGCGGCATCGCGGCCACCGTGAACTGGTAGAACTCCGGCAGCCCGCGCCCCGCGCACAGCCAGGCCAGCCGGTCGCCGAGCATCGCGCCGACGGCCGCCGCGACGAACACGATCAGGTCACCGCCGACCAGGACGGAGGCCGCACCGGCGAGCAGACCGCTGGCGAGGGTCAGCGCCCAGCCCGGGTAGGGGTGCCGGTTGCGGCGGATCTCCGCCAGCCGCCGGTAGGCCTCCTCCAGGGAGACATGGGTCTCCGGGTCGGTCAGGTCGTCCACCAGCCGGAACACGGCCGCCAGCCGCGTGTAGTCGGTGCCCCGCCGCCGTACCGTCCGCGACGCCGTCACCGGGTCCTCCACCAGCGACGGCTGGTGCGAGATCGACAGCAGCGTGAAGGTGACGTTCGGCTCACAGCGGTCCAGGCCGTAGGAGCGGCACACCGCGAACATGGCGGCCTCCACGTCCTCCGCGCCCTCGCCGCCGGCCAGCAGCAGCTCGCCGATGCGCAGGGTCAGGTCGAGCACACGGGGTACGGCCGGGACACCCTCCTCCTCGCGCTGCACCGGCTCCGGCGCGGGCCGCTCGGCCACCGGCATGCGCAGCATCGTGCGCATCCGGTCCTGCCAGGGCGCGTCCTTGACCAGGCTGACCAGCGGCACCCCGGTTGCCGGGGTGAACGCCACAGGGGCGTCCTTGGCGCTGTAGGTGCGCGGCAGGCTGAACGCCGAGCCCTCCGGCTCGGGGCTCGGCGGCTGTGGAGCCTCCAGTCCCTTCGGCACGGCGAACTCGGACGTGGTCTCCGGCTCACCGGTGCCCTCGGGGACCTCGATGCCCTCCGGAATGGCGAACTCGGACGTGATCTCCGGGTCGTACCGCGCCTCGTCCGACCGGGGCTTGCGGTCCTCCGCCTCCGTCACCTCGCACCGCTCCCTGAACGACACCTTCCGTACGGCTCAGTATGCGCACAGGTATACGAGGAAAACGCAAACGGGCCGCACGCGTGCGCGTACGGCCCGTTCAGAAGCGCGCGACGGTCAGTGACCGCCCTGCTCCTCGAAGCGCTTGTACGACCGCTCGATCTCCGCCTCGGCGTCCGTGCGGCCCACCCAGTTGGCACCCTCGACCGACTTGCCGGGCTCCAGGTCCTTGTACACCTCGAAGAAGTGCTGGATCTCCAGGCGGTCGAACTCCGACACGTGGTGGATGTCGCGCAGGTGCTCCACCCGCGGGTCGGTGGCCGGAACGCACAGCAGCTTGTCGTCGCCGCCCGCCTCGTCCGTCATGCGGAACATGCCGATCGCGCGGCACTTGATCAGGCAACCCGGGAAGGTCGGCTCGTCCAGGATGACCAGCGCGTCCAGCGGGTCGCCGTCCTCGCCGAGGGTGTTCTCGACGAAGCCGTAGTCGGTCGGGTAGGCGGTCGAGGTGAAGAGACGACGGTCCAGGCGGATCCGACCGGACTCGTGATCCACCTCGTACTTGTTGCGCGAACCCTTCGGGATCTCGATCGTGACGTCGAACTCCACCGGTGGCTCCTCCATGATCAGCACATAGTTCTGGTGGTTAAGTGTCCCTCACGCAGGTGTGTGATCGCGAAAGGGGCTGGTGGTCGTGCCAGAGCTGAGGCCTTGGCGGGCTGCGAGACCGCAGGTGGAGCGGATCGCGGGCGCCGTACGACCGCGTCTGGCGCGGGCCGTGACGGCCGCGAAGCCGCGGGTCGCGCGGTTGACGCGGGCCCTGCGGACCCGGCCCGCCCGCCTGCCCCGTCGGCAGGCGGTCAGGACCTGGCAGTACACCGCGGGCGCCGCCACCGCCGGCCTCGCGCTCGCCGCCGGTGTGGTGACCGCGGCGGGCCCCTGGGACGCCAACGGTCAGCGTACGGCCGAGCGGGACCGTGCCGCGGCTCCGGAGCGGCCGGGTGGCACAGATCACGGCCGCTCCGGCACGGCATCCGGTGCGGGACCCCGGCCCGCGCCGAGCGCCGGGCCCGTCCTGGCGGCCCTGGGCGGCCCGGCGGACGCCCCCGGCGCCGAGAAGGCCGCGCCCGGCGCAAAGCCCCTCCGGGACGTCCTGGGGCCCCTCCTGGGCGCCTCCGCGCTGGGTGGCGACCACGGGGCGGCCGTCGTGGACGTGGCCACCGGCAAGCGGCTGTACGGCACCGAATCCGGCAAGGGGTTCACCCCCGCCTCCACCACCAAGATCGCCACCGCCGTCGCCGCGCTGTCCGCCCTGGGCCCCGACGACCGCCTCACCACCCGCGCCGCCCTCGAACCCGACACCGGCGAACTCGTCCTCGTCGGCGGCGGCGACCCCACCCTCACCGCCCGCCCGACGACCCGGGACGCCGGGAGCGGGGAACACTGGGCCGACCTGCGCGCACTGGCCGCGGACACCGCGCGGGCGCTCCACAGGCGCGGCATCCGCAAGGTCACGCTCTCCTACGACACCACCCTCTACGCCGGCCCCGCCCTGCACGCCATCGGCGTCAACACCAACCTCGCGCCCGTCAGCGCCCTGACCGTCGACGAGGGCCGCACCGACGGCTCGACCCACGGCCCCGCGCCCCGCGTGAGCGACCCGGCGAAGGACGCGGCCGGCAAGTTCGCGGCCCTCCTCAAGGCCGCCGGCATCACCACCACACCCCCCGGCCCCTCCAAGGCCACCACGCGCGCGCAGACCCTCGCCACGGTCTCCTCACCCCCGCTGTCCGCCCTGGTCGAGCGGATGCTGACCAACAGCGACAACGACATCGCCGAGCACCTGGCCCGCCATACGGCCCTCGCCAGCGGCGAACCCGGCAGCTTCGACGGCGGCGCCAAGGCGATCTCCGCGCGGCTGACCAAGCTGGGCCTGCCGATGGCAGGCGCCTCCTTCCACGACGGCAGCGGCCTCAACCGTGACGACAGGCTCACCGCCGACCTCCTCACCGCCCTCCTGGTCACGGCCGGCGACCCCGGCCGCCCCGGCCTGCGCCCCGTCCTCACCGGCCTGCCCGTGGCCGGATTCACCGGCACCCTCACCCACCGTTACACCGACGGCCCCGCCGGCGTCATCCGCGCCAAGACCGGCACCCTGACCGGCGTCAACACCCTGGCGGGCACGGTCGTCGACACCGACGGCCGCCTCCTGGCCTTCGCCTTCCTGGCGTCCGGCACCACCGATCCCCTGGAGGCCCAGTCGGCCCTGGACGGAACCGCGACGGCACTGGCGGGCTGCGGCTGCCGCTGACCGCCCCGCGGCGGCCACCGCCGCCGCGGGCCCCGGCATCCCCGCGGGCCCGCCCAACGCCCCAGCCCCACCAACCCCTCGTACCCTGCCTCAACCCGCACCGCTCACGTACGGTTGTCAACATGACTGGCTTCGGTGGCACCGCATCTCCCGGGATGGTCGACTGGAACCTCGCGGTGGCAACCGCGACACGGCTCGTACGGCCGGGCCCGGACGTCAGTCGCGACGAGGCCCGCGCCGTCGTCGCGGAGCTGCGCCGGCACGCCAAGGCCTCGGAGGGACACGTCCGGGGCTTCACTCGTATGGGCACCGAGGACACCCACGACACCCCCGTCCTCGTCGTCGACCGCCCCGGCTGGGTCCGCGCCAACGTCGCCGGCTTCCGCGAGATCCTCAAACCGCTCCTGGAGAAGATGCAGGAACGGCGCGCCGGCAACCCCGGCAGCGCGGTCCTCGGCACCGTCGGCGGCAAGGTCACCGGCGTGGAACTCGGCATGCTGCTGTCGTTCCTGTCCTCCCGCGTCCTCGGCCAGTACGAGACCTTCGCCCCCGCCACCCGCGACCTGCCCGCCGGCGAGAACGGCGGCGGCCGCCTCCTCCTCGTCGCCCCCAACATCGTCCACGTCGAGCGTGAACTCGACGTCGACCCGCACGATTTCCGCCTGTGGGTGTGCCTGCACGAGGAGACCCACCGCACCCAGTTCACGGCCGTGCCCTGGCTGCGCGACCACCTGGAGGGCGAAATCCAGTCGTTCTTGGCGGAGACCGACGTCGACCCGATGACCTTCCTGGAGCGCATCAGGGAGGCCGCGCAGTCCCTCGCCGGAGGCCGCCCCGAGGGCGAGGAGGAGAACGGCGGCCGGTCCTTCGTGGAGCTGGTGCAGACCCCCGCCCAGCGCGAGATCCTCGGCCGTCTCACCGCCGTGATGTCCCTGCTGGAGGGGCACGCCGACTACGTCATGGACGGCGTCGGACCCAGCGTCGTACCGACCGTGGCCGAGATCCGCGAGAAGTTCCAGCAGCGCCGCGCCAAGGGTGCCTCCCGACTCGACATCGCCCTGCGCAAGCTGCTGGGTCTGGATGCCAAACTGAGGCAGTACCGGGACGGCGAGCGGTTCGTACGGGCCGTCGTCGAACAGGTCGGCACCGACGGCTTCAACCGCGTGTGGACCTCGCCCAACACCCTCCCGACCAAGGCCGAGATCGCCAAACCCGCGGACTGGGTCGCACGGGTGCACCGCAAGGCCGAATCGTGAACGGCACGGACACGTCGTGAGTGGAATCCGGCCGACGGCAGGCGAACGCCCCTCCAATCACCCGTCCGAGGGACCGTGAGCCATGCGTAGGCGTGCAATGCTCGGGGAACGGCCCGCTTCTGTCACCATCTACACACTCTGAGTGACCGGCTCGGGCTCACCCCCCGAAAACTTCATGAAGGGAACCGGACATGGGTCCCCATCCTGCGGTCGCGGCGATACGCCTGGCGGTCCGCCGCGTCCTCCACGACATCCTCAACGACCACCCCAGCCTCGCCGGTGCCGGCGCCCGGCAGTCCTTCGGCGCGCGCCCGGACCGGACGGCCGAGCGGCCCCCCTCCCCGCTCGTGCTCGTCGCGTGCTCCGGCGGCGCCGACTCCATGGCCCTCGCCTCCGCCCTCGCCTTCGAGGCACCCAAGCTCGGCATCCGCGCCGGCGGCGTCACCGTCGACCACGCCCTGCAGCCCGGCTCCGACCTCCGCGCCGACGAGGTCGTCCTGCGCCTGCGTGAACTCGGCCTCGCGCCGGTCGAGTCCGTCGCCGTGACCGTCGGCCGCGAAGGCGGCCCGGAAGCCGCCGCCCGCGACGCCCGCTACGCCGCCCTCGACGACGTCGCCGAACGCCACGGCGCCGCCGCGGTCCTCCTCGGCCACACCCGCGACGACCAGGCCGAAACCGTCCTGCTGGGCCTCGCCCGCGGCTCCGGCATCCGCTCCCTGTCCGGCATGGCGGCGGTCTCGGGGGCCGCCGGCCGCTACCGGCGCCCCTTCCTCGAACTCGACCGGCAGACCGCCCGCAAGGCCTGCATGGTCCAGTCCCTCCCCGTCTGGGACGATCCTCACAACGCCGACCCCGCCTACACCCGCTCCCGGCTGAGGCACGAAGGCCTCCCCGCCCTGGAGAAGGCCCTCGGCAAAGGGGTCGTGGAGGCGCTCGCCCGCACCGCCCAGCTCTCCCGCGACGACGCCGACGCCCTCGACGCCTGGGCCAGCCAGGCCGAGTCCTCCGTACGGGACGCCGCGGGCCTGCTGGAGTGCGCCAAGCTCTACGCCCTCCCGCCCGCCGTACGCCGCCGGATCCTGCGCCGCGCCGCCATCGAGGCCGGTGCCCCGGCCGGTTCGCTGTTCGCCCGCCACATCGAGGAAGTCGACCGCCTGATCACCGGCTGGCGCGGCCAGGGAGCCATCAATCTCCCGGGCAGGGTCGTCGCCCGTCGACAGGGTGGCAGACTGGTGATTCGGCAAGGCTGAATCCTTACCCCTACGAGGGGTGAGCGGCCGGTGGGACGACCGAAAGTGATGCGGGTGGACGCGAAAGACATGGGTGCCGACCTCCAGCAGGTGCTCATCACCAAGGAAGAGATCGACGCGAAGCTGGCCGAGCTGGCCGCGAAGATCGACGCGGAGTACGCGGGCAAGGACCTGCTCATCGTCGGCGTCCTCAAGGGCGCCGTGATGGTCATGGCCGACCTCGCCCGGGCGCTGTCCACCCCCGTCACCATGGACTGGATGGCCGTGTCCTCCTACGGCGCGGGCACCCAGTCCTCCGGTGTCGTGCGGATCCTCAAGGACCTCGACACCGACATCAAGGGCAAGCACGTCCTGATCGTCGAGGACATCATCGACTCCGGCCTGACCCTGTCCTGGCTGATCAACAACCTCGGCTCCCGCGAGCCCGCCTCCCTGAAGGTGTGCACGCTGCTGCGCAAGCCGGACGCCGCGAAGGTCGCCATCGACGTCGAGTGGGTCGGCTTCGACATCCCGAACGAGTTCGTCGTCGGCTACGGCCTCGACTACGCCGAGAAGTACCGCAACCTTCCGTTCGTCGGTACGCTCGCGCCCCACGTCTACGGCGGCTGAGCCGGACCGGGTGGTGTGAGCCACTCGGCTCAAGCCTTGTAGGACGATCGGGAACCCCGGCGGGTTCCAGGCCGTTGAAGCATGCAGAGACGGGTTTCCCAGCCGGTCGAAGCGAACTTCGTGCGGCTTCGGACCACCACGCTGGGGTACCGTCAGAAGAACTGTCTTATCAAACTCACTATGGCAGGAGGGACGGGGCGGCACCGCTCCGTATGGATGGACGTGAAGCGATACTTCCGTGGGCCGGTCATGTGGATCGTGCTGGCCGTCCTTGCCGTGGTCGTGTTGATGCAGGTCGTCGGCTCGTCCGGCGGCTACAAGACGGTGGACACCGGCCAGGTCATTGCCGCGATCAATGACAACAGGGTCCAGTCGGCCAAGCTGACCACAGGCGACGAGCAGACCATCAAGGCCACCCTCAAGGACGGCCAGAAGGTCGACGGCAGCTCGAAGATCCAGGCGAGCTACATCGGCGACCAGGGTGTGACCGTCGCCGGCATGCTGCAGGACAAGTACCAGCACAAGCAGATCCCGGACGGCTACACGGTCTCGCCGTCCAAGCAGAACCCGTTCGTCGGCGTCCTGCTCTCCCTGCTGCCCTTCGTCCTGATCGTGGTCGTCTTCCTGTTCCTGATGAACCAGATGCAGGGCGGCGGCTCCCGGGTCATGAACTTCGGCAAGTCCAAGGCCAAGCTCATCACCAAGGACACCCCGAAGACGACCTTCTCCGACGTCGCCGGCTGCGACGAGGCCGTCGAGGAGCTCCACGAGATCAAGGAGTTCCTGCAGGAGCCGGCCAAGTTCCAGGCCGTCGGCGCCAAGATCCCCAAGGGTGTGCTGCTCTACGGCCGTCCCGGTACCGGTAAGACGCTGCTCGCGCGTGCCGTCGCCGGCGAGGCGGGCGTCCCCTTCTACTCGATCTCCGGTTCCGACTTCGTCGAGATGTTCGTCGGTGTCGGTGCCTCCCGGGTCCGTGACCTGTTCGAGCAGGCCAAGGCGAACGCCCCGGCGATCGTCTTCGTCGACGAGATCGACGCGGTCGGCCGCCACCGCGGCGCCGGCCTCGGCGGTGGTCACGACGAGCGCGAGCAGACGCTCAACCAGCTGCTCGTCGAGATGGACGGCTTCGACGTCAAGGGCGGCGTGATCCTCATCGCCGCCACGAACCGCCCGGACATCCTCGACCCGGCGCTGCTGCGCCCCGGCCGCTTCGACCGCCAGATCGCGGTCGACCCGCCGGACCTGCAGGGCCGCCTGGAGATCCTCAAGGTCCACCAGAAGGGCAAGCCGGTCGCGCACGACGTCGACCTGGCCGCCGTCGCCCGCCGCACCCCCGGCATGACGGGTGCCGACCTGGCGAACGTCCTCAACGAGGCGGCCCTGCTCACCGCCCGCGGTGACCAGAAGCTGATCGACAACAGGGCGCTGGACGAGGCGATCGACCGTGTGGTCGCGGGGCCGCAGAAGCGGACCCGGATCATGTCGGACAAGGAGAAGAAGATCACCGCGTACCACGAGGGCGGTCACGCCCTGGTCGCGGCGGCCTCCCCGAACTCCGACCCGGTCCACAAGATCACGATCCTGTCCCGCGGCCGTGCCCTCGGTTACACGATGGTCCTGCCCGACGAGGACAAGTACTCGACCACGCGCAACGAGATGCTCGACCAGCTCGCCTACATGCTGGGCGGTCGCGCCGCCGAGGAACTGGTCTTCCACGACCCGACCACCGGCGCCGCGAACGACATCGAGAAGGCCACCAACCTGGCCCGCGCGATGGTCACCCAGTACGGCATGACCGAGCGGCTCGGCGCCATCAAGTTCGGCGGCGACAACAGCGAGCCGTTCCTCGGACGTGAGATGGCTCACCAGCGCGACTACTCGGAAGAGGTCGCCGCACTGGTCGACGAAGAGGTCAAGAAGCTCATCGAGACCGCGCACAACGAGGCCTGGGAGATCCTGGTCGAGAACCGCGACGTGCTCGACCAGCTCGTCCTCCAGCTGCTGGAGAAGGAGACCCTGGGCAAGGAGGAGATCGCCGAGATCTTCGCCCCGATCCACAAGCGCCCGCCGCGGCCCGCGTGGACCGGCTCCTCCCGCCGCACCCCCTCCACCCGCCCGCCGGTGCTCTCTCCCAAGGAGCTGGCCCTGACCAACGGCGCGAACGGCGCGACGGCCGCCATCAGCACGGCCAAGTCCACCGCCACGGAATCCGCCCCGGTCACGGACCAGACCCCGGAGGACCGCCGGGAGAGCTGACCGCGTTTCGGCCATCAGGGCTGGAATGAACGCCGCGCACGCCAGGTTTTAGCCTGGAGGGCGCGGCGTTCGTATGTCCGCACACCGACGCGTGGCCTCCGGCCCGTGTAAGAGGCAAGGAACGAGGAACCAGATGACCGACCCCGTGACCCTGGACGGCGAGGGCAAGATCGGCGAGTTCGACGAGAAGCGCGCCGAGAACGCCGTGCGGGAGCTGCTGATCGCGGTCGGCGAGGACCCGGACCGGGAGGGCCTGCGGGAGACGCCGGCCCGGGTGGCGCGGGCGTACAAGGAGATCTTCGCGGGCCTGTGGCAGAAGCCCGAGGACGTGCTGACGACGACGTTCGACCTGGGGCACGACGAGATGGTGCTCGTGAAGGACATCGAGGTCTACAGCACCTGTGAGCACCATCTGGTCCCGTTCAGGGGTGTCGCCCACGTCGGCTATATCCCGTCCGTCACCGGGAAGATCACCGGCCTGTCCAAGCTGGCCCGCCTGGTGGACGTCTATGCCCGCCGGCCGCAGGTGCAGGAACGACTCACGACGCAGATCGCGGACTCCCTGATGGAGATCCTGGAACCGCGGGGCGTCATCGTGGTCATCGAGTGCGAGCACATGTGCATGTCCATGCGCGGCATTCGCAAGCCCGGGGCGAAGACCATAACGTCCGCCGTGCGCGGTCAGCTGAGGGACGCGGCGACGCGGAACGAGGCCATGAGCCTGATCATGGCGCGCTGAACCGGTGCTCCGGGAAACCGGCGGTCATGCTGCCGGTTCCGCTCCCGGGTGGTTCTGGTCCTCGTCCTCCGGGAGTTTGCACACCCGCTCCAGGAACAGGGCCGCCGCTATGACCCCGATGCCCGCGAGGACCGAGAAGCCGGCGTAGATGGCCTGGTCGCGGCGGGCGGGGATGTCGAGGAGTTCCAGGAGGAACACGCCCGTGCCGCCGTACATGCCGGCGACCAGGGCGGCGACCAGGGCGCTGGCCTGGCCGAAGACGACCGCGCGGGCGGCCATCAGCGGGTCGACGCCCTTCGCTCCGGGCCGGCGCTCGCGCTGGGCCTTGAAGCGGGCGCGCAGCGAGAGGGCCGTGGAGAGCAGGACCACGGCGATCAGGGCGAGGACGATGGGGGCGGCCAGGGGGACGCTGGGAAGGGTCCCGATCGAGTTCCAGAGGCGGGCGCCCGCCCAGGACAGGACGCCGGCGACGACGAACACGCCCGCCAGCACCCTGATGCGCAGCTCTCTCACGGTGTCCCTTCAGCTCCCCCGGACCGGTCCGGACGGCGGTCGCTCACGACCTTGTCGTCTTGACCTTAACGACTACTCGGGCAGTCGGAGTTCCAGGTCCGCGCGGGGTTCGACGCCGGCGCGGGTGAGGGCCGACAGCAGATCGGCCACCGGGCCACGGCCGGGCAGCTGGGCCTGCGGGTCCACGTCGTGCCAGGGCGCCAGCACGAAGGCGCGCTCATGGGCGCGCGGGTGGGGCAGGGTGAGGTGCGGGTCGTCGGAGGTGACGTCGGCGTAGGCGACGATGTCGACGTCCAGCGTGCGCGGGCCCCAGTGCTCGTCGCGGACGCGTTTGTACGCCTCCTCGATGGCGTGCGCCCGCTCCAGCAGGGAGGACGGAGGCAGGGTGGTCTTGAGGGCCACGACCGCGTTGAAGTACGACGGCTGGCTGCCGGGCTCGACGCCCCAGGGCTCGGTCTCGTACACCGGGGAGACGGCCTTCACACGGACCCCGGGGGTGTCCTCCAGGGCGTCGACGGCGCCCTGAAGGGTCTCCAGGCGGTTGCCGAGGTTGGCGCCGATCGAGATCACGGCCCACTTCGGGTTCTGCAGGGTCGTGTCCGCGGCGTCGACCTGTTCGACGACCGAGGCGGGCACCGGCTGGACGGTCGGGTCGCTGTGACCCTGCAGGAAAGGTCGGGTCATACTCGGCTCCGGGTGATGGTGACGGTCACGTCGTCGAAGGGAACGGTGATCGGCGCGTCCGGCTTGTGGACGCAGACCTCGACCTCCTGGACCCCTTCGTGCTTCAGGCAGGTCTGGGCGATCCGCTCGGCGAGGGTCTCGATGAGGTTCACCGGCTCGCCCTCGACCACGGCCACGACCTCTTCGGCCACGATGCCGTAGTGCGCGGTCTTCGCCAGATCGTCGTCGGCCGCGGCCGGCCGGGTGTCCAGCCCCAGGACGAGGTCGACGATGAAGGTCTGGCCCTCCTCGCGTTCCTTGGGGAACACACCGTGGTGCCCGCGGGCCTTGAGGCCGCGCAGCGCGACACGATCCACGCGAATCACTCCTGCAATCGTCGGGAAGGACCGGTCCGTACCGCGTGCGGGCGGCACACCGGCCTCAGACGAATCTACCTGCGGGCACTGACAAAGCCGGGCTGCAGGGCGCGGGCCCGGGCCGGGACCACGAGGGTTCATCTCGTGTTTCCCTGGGAAAACCCGGCCTTGTCATGGGTTGGTAGCGGCTCCTACCCCGGGGTAGGTGATTCCAACCACTTCTTGCTCCTCCGGTGGCGCCCTTCCGCTCAGGCGAGGGGTCCGTCGTCCGGATTCACGCCGTTGACGCCGCTCTCGCCGTCCTCGTCATCGCTCTCCGCCAGCACGGGGGAGGCGTGGTGCGACCAGAGCTTCCAGCCGGAGGGCGTGCGCCGGAACACGTTCGTGGCGACGACGAGCTGGCCGACCAGCGGCCCCAGTTCCGCGCCGTCCTCGGGTGCGGGGCCGCCGCTGAGGATGTTCTCGCTGCAGGTGACGAGGGCGGTGTCGCCGGTGACGGAGACGTGCACGTCGGTGAGGAAGAACTGGATGTAGTCGGTGTGGGCCATGATCAGGGCGTACGACCTGAGGACCTCGCCGCGGCCGGTGAGCACCGGCCAGCCGGGGTGGACGCAGGAGATCACGCCGGTGTCCGCCGGGTCGTGGTACTCCTCGTCCACGCCCAGGTCGGCGGGGGTGAGCCAGAGCGAGGACAACTCCTCGAAGTCGCCGCGTTCCATCGCCTCGTAGAAGGCGGTGTTGGCGGCCTCCACCTGCTCGACGTCGGTATGGGGGGCGCTCACCGGGCTTCTGCCGCCCCCCGCTCGCCACCAGCGCCAGGTGCACGTCCACTACCGCGCCCCGCGCCCGCACCACCGTGCGCCCCGCGCTCACCCTCCGCGTCCGGCGCGCGCCCTTCCTCGGGCGCCCTGCCCGCATCTCGCGCGCTCGGCGTGGACCCGGCCATCCGCGCCTGTTCCACGGCGCGCGCGACCCGTACCGCGTCCGCGGTGGCGCGTACCTCGTGCACGCGCACTGCCCACGCGCCGGAGTGCGCCGCGAGTGCGGAGACGGCGGCCGTGGCGGCGTCACGCTCCCGGGCCGGCGGGGGTGCGCCCTCCGGGCCGGCGAGGACGCGGCCGAGGAACCGCTTGCGGGAGGCGGCCACGAGCAGGGGGTGGCCGAGGGCGCGCAGACGGTCGAGGTGCGCGAGGAGGGCGAGGTCGTGCTCGGCCTCCTTGGAGAAGCCGAGGCCCGGGTCGACGACGATGCGGTCGGGGGCGATGCCGCCGGCGAGGACGGCCTCCACGCGCGCGTGCAGCTCGTCCACGACTTCGCCGACGACGTCGTCGTAGACGCCCTTGGCGTTGCCGCCGTGGAGGAAGCCGCGCCAGTGCATGACGACGAACGGGGCGCCCGCGGCGGCGACGACCGGGATCATCGCGGGGTCGGCGAGGCCGCCGCTGACGTCGTTGACGAGGGCGGCGCCGGCCGCCAGGGACTGTTCGGCGACGGAGGCGCGCATGGTGTCGACGGAGACGACGACGCCTTCGGCGGCGAGGCCGCGGACGACCGGGATGACGCGCCTGAGCTCCTCGGCCTCGTCCACCCGGGTGGCGCCGGGGCGGGTGGACTCGCCGCCGACGTCGACCAGGTCCGCGCCTTCGGAGACGAGGTCCAGGCCGTGTTTGACGGCGACGGTCGTGTCGAACCAGCGGCCGCCGTCGGAGAAGGAATCGGGGGTCACGTTGACGACACCCATGACCGCGCACCGGTCCCATGCCGGAAGGCCCGCCACCTGGCCGCGCCCGCTGAGGTTGTTCATACGTTCAGCGTAGGCCCAGGAGGAGGACGCGAACGCGCGGCGGCCCGGGCGGGAGCCCCTGTGCTGGAGGGGGTGGGGTGCCCGCCCGGGCCCGTCCTGGCCGCGCCCTACGGTCATGCGGCTCTCACCGTGTCCTGCGCGCATCAGGCCGCGCGGACGTCTCTTTCCGCGACGGCGTGCGCGCAGGGGCGCTCGGCCGCCGTCCTGCGCCGGCGCAGGAAGCGCGGGAGCGGCAGCGCGAAGTTCACGAAGCCCTCCGCCTGCATGGCGGCGAAGCCGATGCGGGGCAGGTCGGCGGAGTGCCGGTAGACCACGAAGCGGGGCTCCCAGCGGGGCTGGAACTTGGCGTTGAACTTGTACAGCGACTCGATCTGGAACCAGCGCGAGAGGAACACGAGCAGCCCGCGCCAGGCGCGCAGTACCGGACCGGCGCCGATCTTCTCGCCGCGCGCGAGGGCGGAGCGGAACATCGCGAAGTTCAGTGAGACGCGGGCGATGCCGAACTTCGGGGCGGCCTGCAGGGCGGCGACGATCAGCAGCTCGTTCATGCCCGGGTCCGCGCTGCGGTCACGGCGCATCAGGTCGAGCGAGGCGCCGTCCTTGCCCCAGGGCACGAAGTGCAGGACCGCCTTCAGGTCGCCGTACTCGCCGGGTTCGTCGTCCTGCTTGTGGGCGGTGGCGATCAGACAGTCGCCGTCGGTGGGGTCACCGATCCGGCCGAGCGCCATGGAGAAGCCGCGCTCGGTGTCGGTGCCCCGCCAGTCCTCCGCCGCCCGGCGGATGCGCTCCAGCTCGGTGTCGCCGAGGTCACGGATGCGCCGTACCCGGGTTTCGTAGCCGGCTCGCTCGATGCGCTTGACCATTTGTCGCACGTTGCGCATCGCGCGTCCGGCGAGGGAGAAATCCGCGACGTCCACCACCGCCTCGTCGCCCAGTTCCAGGGCGTCCAGGCCGGTCTCACGGGTCCACACCTCGCCGCCCGTCTCCGAGCAGCCCATGACGGCCGGGGTCCAGGAGTGCGCCTTGGCCTCGTCCATGAAGCGCTCGATGGCGCCGGGCCAGGCCTCGACGTCGCCGATGGGGTCGCCGCTGGCGAGCATCACGCCGGAGACCACGCGGTAGGTGACCGCGGCCTTGCCGCTGGGGGAGAAGACGACCGCCTTGTCACGGCGCAGGGCGAAGTGGCCGAGGGAGTCGCGCCTGCCGTGCTTCTCCAGCAGGGCCCGCAGCTGGGCCTCGTCCTCCTCGGTGAGGCGGGCGGCCGGGTGCTCGGGGCGGAACGCCAGATAGATGGTGGTGACGGCGGTGATCCAGCCGAGGGCGCCGAGGGAGAAGGCGACGGTCCACGACGTGTTGCCCTGGTAGTCGACCGGACCCTCGAAGCCGAACAGGCCGTAGACCACGTGCGTGAGCCGGTCGGCGAGGCTCGGGTCCCCGACCGTCCGGTGCGGGTGGACGCTGACGATGACGAGCCCGAGGAAGAGCGAACCGGCGCTCATGAGGACGAAGTTGGCGAGCGCGCGCCACCTGCTGCGCGGGTCGGGCAGCGCCGCGAACTGGTCACGATGGAGCAGCAGCGGCGCGAGCAGCGCGACGGCGATCAGCACGCCGACGACCGAGTGCCGGTACGCGAACTGTGCCACCGCGCCCACCGGCAGCAGCGCGACCGCGGCGCGCCACGCCCGGCGTTTGCGCCGTTTGAGCCCGTGCGCGAGCAGCAGCAACAGCACGCCGGTGCTCAGCGAGAGGGCGGCGGCGAAGGGGCCGAACGAGCCCGGCAGCACCTCGGCGATGGCGTGCATACGGCTGTGCCGGAAGCGCGGGAACACACCCGCGGCAATGTCCAGGAGGCCCACGAGAGCGGCAGCCCTGCCGACCAGGGCGGGAACGGCCTCGGGCTGCGGGCCGCGCAGTATGCGCCGCGCCCGGCTTGATCGACTCGGAACCTCGCCCGACATTTCCCCATCTATCCTGACAGACATCGCATCCCGTAGTTCTGCGAGAGACCTTGAACCCGGGCCCGAGCGGGCATCCGGCGACATTGCGCCCTCTAGGACGGTGTCTTGGGGAGAGAGGTTCACTCCCCACCGGAAAGTCGGGTCAAAGGCCAAGGAAAGCCCCGGGCAAGCCCTCGCGACCAAGCATGGGCGGGTGCCGGGCGGAAAGCGCAGGCAGGTAACAGCCCATGGGTCTCACGAGCAACAAAGTGCTGGTGCTGGCGATCTTTCTCGCCGCCGTACTGTTCGTCGGCACGGTGTGGCTGTGGCCGCGACTGGCCCGGCAGAGCTGGCGGACGGTCAGCGGACGGGTCGGACTGCTGCTCGGTACACAGCTGATGCTTTTCGCCTCCGTGGGCCTCGCCGCCAACCAGGCCTTCGGTTTCTACGCCAGTTGGGCCGATTTGTTCGGCCAGGAGACGGACCAGGGTGTCGTCGTCGACCACGCGCCGGGCGGCGGCACCGGCGGCCCGGTCCAGGTGCTCTCGTCGTCCGGCATCCCGGGCACCAACGGTCACGGGCCGCAGGCGACCGGGCAGGTCCAGAAGGTCGACATCACCGGCCGGCGCAGCCGCATCGCCACGCCGGCGTACGTCTACCTGCCGCCGGAGTACTTCCAGCCGCAGTACCGCACGCGTACGTTCCCGGCGGCGGTCGTCCTGACCGGCTACCCGGGTACGGCGCAGGCGCTGGTGAACAGGCTGAACTACCCGCGCACGGCACAGCAGCTGGCCAAGGACGGGAAGATGCAGCCGATGATTCTGGTGATGCTGCGGCCGACCGTGGCGCCGCCGCGGGACACCGAGTGCGTGGACGTCCCGGGCGGCCCGCAGACAGAAACGTTTTTTGCGCAGGACCTGCCGGAAGCCGTCGGGGCGCACTACCGGGTCGGCAAGCGGCCCGGCAGCTGGGGCGTCATCGGTGATTCCACGGGCGGCTACTGCGCGCTCAAGCTCGCCATGCACCACCCCGACGCGTACGCGGCCGCCGCGGGCCTGTCGCCCTACTACAAGGCACCGATCGACCCCACCACCGGCGACCTCTTCCACGGCGACAAGAAACTGCAGAACCGCGCCGACCTGCAGTGGCTGCTCCAGCACGAGCAGGCACCGGACACCTCGCTGCTCGTCACCAGCAGCAAGGTCGGCGAGCACAACTACAAGGCCACGCTCAAGTTCATCGCGAGCGTGCAGGCCACGAACCTGACCCGGATATCGTCGATCATCCTCGACAGTGGCGGCCACAACTTCAACACCTGGCGGCGCGAGATCCCACCGACGCTGCAGTGGATGAGCGGGCGGCTCACCGACCGCTGAGCCGCCGTGCCCCTGACGCCCTGTGAAGCCGGTGTCGTGGCCGGGTTTTTACGGGGCGGGGGTCCGCGATTCGCCTACGCGCGGTAAGTTTCTGGCCATGCCACGTGGACGCCACCGCCATTCACCACCCCTGCACCGGCTGTTGCCTCCGTCTGCGATCGCCGGTGTCTCCGTCGTCTGCGCGCTGGGTCCCTGGGCGTTCTCCGAGGCCACGGTGTTGCGCGCACTGGCCGCCGCCGCCGCCGCGACCGCGGTCGTCGGCGCGGTCGTGATGCGCCGCTGGGACGCGCAGGCGGGCAAGCGGGTCGCCGAGCTGACACGCGCGCGTGTCGGTGACGAATGGCGGTACGAGGAGCGGGTCGCCGAACTGGAGACCGACCTGGAGGAGTCGCGCGAGCTGCGCGCGAAGCTGGAACAGCGGCTGCGTGCCAAGCGCGCGGAGCTGGCCGGCCTGCGCAACGAGCACGCGGCCCTGCTGCGCCGGTACGCCACGGCGGAGACCGAGCGCGCGACCGCCCTGGAAGGACGCCGGCTGCTGGAGATCGAGGCAGCCGTGCCGTCCTCCGCGCCCGCGCTGCCGCCCGCGCGCAGCGCCGAGCCGGAGCCGGCCGCGGTGGAGGAGGCGGACGGTGCCGCCGAGAAGACCGCGCTCGCCGGTGACGCCGCGGAGGACTCCGAGGTCTCCGGGGACGAGCCGGTGGCTTCCGCGGTGTTCTCGCCCGAGGGCGCCGGACTGTACCGGCAGGCCCTGACGGCCCTGGCCCGGTTCGACGGCGACGCCTCGGCCGACTCCGTGACGGAAGCCGCGGAAGCGCCGGCGCCCGCGGTCCCCGAAGCTCAGGCTGCCGGGGACACGGCCGGCAAGCCGGCCGCTCCCGAGGTCCGCGCAGCGGACGGCGACGAGGCCGACGCCGCTGCCGCCCCGGCGGGCAAGGCGGACGGACGTGGGTCCGAAGCGGACGGGACCGACTCCGTCGCCCCGGCGGAAGCCGCCGCGGCGGGCGCCCGGGAAGGCGCGGTGGAAGGCGTGACGGACGGCGACGGCGCCGGTGCCTCTCGGGGCGAGGCCGGTGCGCCGGCCGCCCAGGAGGACGAGGCGGAGGGGCAGTCCGGGGCGGCCGTCGGGCACGCGCGCGCGGCCGCCGCCCCCACGGCACCGGCCGAGCCCGCAGGGCCCGGGGCGCAGGCGCCCGCCGGGCACTTCACGGTGCCGACCGCGGTGGCCGTCGTACCGGCCGCGCCCGCGCGGCGCCCGGCGGTCGAGGGCGGCTTCGACTTCTTCGGCACGCAGAAGGGCGCACCCAAGGCCGCGCTGGACTCCGTGCAGAACGAGGATCTCGCCGACGTCGTCGGCGAGGAGGCCCTCGCCGTGCACAAGGCCGAGTCCGAGGCCGCGTTCAAGCAGGCCGACGCACAGTCGCAGGGCGTCGGCCAGGTCATCGACCTGACCGCGCACGACGAGACCGAGCAGATCGACGTGCAGAGGCTGCGCACCGCGGCTTCCTGAGCCCTCACCGGCCACAAGGACGACGAGGCCCGGCTTCCCGCACAAGGGAGCCGGGCCTCAGGTCATCCAGCGGTCCGGGCGGGCGCCCCGGCGGCCCGTACGGGACCTCTCCGCCTGGGCGTGCAGGAGCCGCGCTGCCTCCTGTGCGTCCCGCAGACGGGCCGTCACGGTCTTGTCGGCCCCGGTGTCCACATGGACGTCGGCGAGCCCCCAGAGCCGCCCCCAGGGTCCCTGACTCAGCCGTACGCTCTGCACCTTGGCGTGCGGGACCAGCGAGAGCCGGCGGCCCAGCAGGCCGTGCCGGGTGGCGAACACGGTGTCGGTGACCGCGAGCCGGTGGCCGCGCCACCACACCGGCACGCACCAGCGGGCCCGGACCGGGGGACCCGTCAGGGCCTGAGGCACCGTCACGCCCGGCAGCACGCGCGCGACGACCGACTCGGCGATCGGACGCGGGGCGACCGGCACCAGCACCGAGTTGTCGGACCCGGCCACGTCCAGCTCCACCCGCACCCAGCCGCGCCGCCGCCACAGCAGGGGCTCCACGATGCGCACGGTCTGCACCCGGCCGGGCGGGACCGTCTCATGCGTACGGTCGAGCAGCCCGTGGTCGATGCGCAGCCCGTCCGGTGACTCGCTCACCTTCCAGTCGAACTCGCCGGCGAACCGCCCCGCGCTGCTCGCGCCGGCCGCGCCCAGCAGCGGCAGGGCGGTCGCAACGACCGTCCACAGGTTGTCGGTGGTGAGCCACAGCACGGTCGGTACGACGACCGCGGCGCACAAAGAGCCCCAGGTGGCGCCCGTCAGCGCCAGGGAGAGCGCCAGCGCGCGCGGGGGCACGCGCAGCAGCTCGTGCGCCGGCGCCTCGCCGACTTCGCGCGCCGTCTCCGGTGCGAACCCCGCCGCGCGCGCGAGCAACTCCGCGCGCAGGGCACGCGCGTCCTGCTCACCCAGGAAGGCCAGTTCGTCCTTGTCGTCGGCGCCCACGACGTCGATCCGCAGCTTGGCGACGCCCGCCACGCGCGCGAGGAGGGGACGGGAGACGTCCACGGCCTGGATGCGCTCCAGCCGGATGTGCGCGGTGCGCCGGAACAACAGACCGGTGCGGATGCGCAGTTCGGTGTCGGTGACCGCGAAGTGCGTGAACCACCAGGACAGGAAACCGTAGAGGCCGGCCACCGGCACCAGCACGGCGAGGCCCAGCAGCAGCACGGTGGTGGTCAGCCGTTCCAGCTGCTGCTGCGTCGTGTCCGGGTCGTGCACCGCCCATCCGGCGAGTACGGCGATCGGCGCCCACGCCCGCCGGAAAGGCGTGACGGGATGCAGGCGGCGCTCGATCACGGCCGCGCGCCCCTCATCCACCGGGGCGCCGTCTCTGTGGTCTGCGGCGGCTATGCCGTCCGCGGTGTCGTCGTGGCCGGGGGGCGTCACAGGCCCGCCGATCGTGCTTCGCCCAGCTCGGTGAGCCGGTCGCGCAGCCGTTCCGCCTCGGCCGGGGTCAGGCCGGGGATGGTGGCGTCCGTCGCGGCGGCCGCCGTGTGCAGCTGCACGGTGGCTAGCCCGAAGCGCCGCTCGACGGGCCCGGAGGTGACCTCCACCAGCTGCATCCGGCCGTACGGGACCACCGTCTCCTCGCGCCACAGGACACCGCGGCTGATCAGCAGGTCGTCCCCGCGCTCGGTGTAGCGCCACGAGCGCCAGTTGCGCTCCACCAGCTGCCAGCACCACGCGGCGAGGGCCGGCGGCAGCAGTGCGAAGGCGGCCCAGGCGGGCCCCACGAGCAGGCCCAGCAGCGACCCGACGGCCACCGTGAGCACCGCCGTCCACACGACCACGAACAGCCGCCGCACCCGGACCAGAGCGGGATGCAGCCCCCGCCACGCCGAGTCGGCCCCTGTTGTCCCGGTCTCCTCCGGGCTCCCCGTTTCCATGGGCTCAGCGTACGTAGGGGAAACTGGGGCCATGACTCCTACGACGGAGACCACGGTCGGGATCGGCGGCGCCGCGGAGAGCACCGACATGGTGCTCAACATCGGGCCCCAGCACCCGTCCACGCACGGCGTGCTGCGGCTCAGGCTCGTGCTGGACGGGGAGCGCATCGTGCGCGCGGAGCCGGTGATCGGCTATATGCACCGCGGCGCCGAGAAGCTCTTCGAGGCCCGCGACTACCGCCAGATCATCATGCTCGCCAACCGCCACGACTGGCTGTCGGCGTTCTCGAACGAGCTGGGCGTGGTCCTCGCCGTGGAGCGGATGCTCGGCATGGAGGTGCCCGGGCGGGCGGTGTGGACCCGCACGCTGCTCGCCGAGCTGAACCGGGTGCTGAACCACCTGATGTTCCTCGGGTCCTACCCGCTGGAGCTGGGCGGCATCACCCCGGTGTTCTACGCGTTCCGGGAGCGCGAGGTGCTGCAGAACGTCATGGAGGAGGTCTCCGGCGGGCGCATGCACTACATGTTCAACCGCGTCGGCGGCCTCAAGGAGGACCTGCCGGCCGGGTGGACGGCACGCGCGCGTGCCGCCGTCGCCGCCGTGCGCTCGCGCATGGACGTCTTCGACGACCTGGTGCTCGGCAACGAGATCTTCCGGGGGCGCACGCGCGGGGTCGGCGCGATGACGCCGGAAATCGTGCACGCCTACGGCGTGAGCGGGCCCATCGCGCGCGCCTCGGGTGTCGACTTCGACCTGCGCCGCGACGAGCCGTACCTGGCGTACGGCGACCTCCAGGACACGCTGAAGGTCGTCACCCGGAGCGAGGGCGACTGCCTCGCCCGCTTCGAGGTCCTGCTGGAGCAGACGCACAACGCGCTCGACCTGGCCGACGCCTGCCTGGACCGGCTCGCCGAGCTCCCGCCCGGGCCGATCAACCAGCGGCTGCCGAAGGTGCTGAAGGCGCCGGAGGGGCACACGTACGCGTGGACCGAGAACCCGCTCGGCATCAACGGCTACTACCTGGTCAGCAGGGGCGAGAAGACGCCGTACCGGTTGAAGCTGCGCTCGGCCTCGTACAACAACATCCAGGCGCTGACCGAGCTGCTGCCGGGGACGCTGGTGGCGGACATGGTGGCGATCCTGGGATCGATGTTCTTCGTGGTCGGCGACATCGACAAGTAGGCGGGCCGCGCGCGAGGGGCCGGCTGCGGACAAGGGGGCAGGCGGCGGGCAGAGGCTGGGTCAGGCGAGCGGGTCCGGGATTCCCACCGGCTGGACCAGCCAGCCGAAGTCGCCGAGGCCGCCCGGAGCGGTGAGTTCGGCGGCCTCCCCGGCGCTCGCGAGGGCGCGTAGGTAGGCGGTGGGATCCGTGGAGGCCAGCGCGAGCGGGGGGCGTGCGCCGGTGATGTCCAGGGTGTGCAGAGCGGCGCGCTGTGTGAGCAGGCGCGCGGCCGGCAGCGTGCGCGCCGCATCCGGGGGCGTGTGTGTCGGGCTCTGCGCGCTGCCCAGGGGGTCGCGCGCCGGGTCGCAAGCCGTGCGCGCTGTCTCCCCGGGCGTGCCCAGGAACGTGTGTGCCGTGGGTGCCGCCGCGCACGCGTCCAGGGCGACGTGTGCCGTGATGTCGCACGAACCGTCCGGCACGGGCGCCGTCTCGCGCCCTTCCCGGAAGCCGGTGAGGGACCCGAACGGGGGACGCGTGCCGACGGTGTGCGCATAGTCCACGGCCACCGCGAGCCCGCGCACCACCCGCTCCACCACCGACGCCCACGCCAGGTCCCGTGGCAGCCCGATCTCCGCGCGCACCCCCTCCTCCGCGGGCAGCGGCCACCAGCGCGCCAGCCAGTCCGCGTCCGCGCCGGTCACAGGGTCCCCGAGCCGCTCGCTGCCGTCGTCGGCGACGAGCACCAGCCGGGGGACTCCCGCCGGGTCGACCTCGGCGACGTCCACGGGCACGTTGTCCAGCCACTCGTTGGCGAACAGCAGCCCCGTGACGGCGGCCGGGGGTGTGCCCAGCCAGGTGATCCGTTCGTCCAGTCCGGCCGGGCGGTCGGCGAGCTCGACGGCGTACCCACGCGTGCGTGCGGCCACGTCGGCCGGCAGAGCGGCGAGCACGCCGGTGACCAGCTCGCCGCGCCCCGCCCCCATGTCCACGAAGTCCAGCACCGGGGGCCGTCCCAGCGCCTCGTCGACCCGGCACAGCAGCCGTGCCACGGCCCGCGCGAACAGCGCGGACGCGTGCACGGACGTACGGAAGTGGCCCGCCGGGCCCTCCGGGCGGCGGTAGAAGCCGCCGGGGCCGTACAGCGCCGCCTCGGTCGCCGTACGCCAGCCGCGCACGTCTGATCCGTTCCGCAGGCCGCGCCGGGCGTGCGCGCCGCGGGCGTCGTGTCCGTCGCCGGGGGACCGTTCCGCTTCCGGGGCCGTCTCATCCGTCACCGCAACAGACTA
Organism: Streptomyces sp. NPDC001135; assembly: GCF_053598395.1. Classification (NCBI taxonomy): domain Bacteria; kingdom Bacillati; phylum Actinomycetota; class Actinomycetes; order Kitasatosporales; family Streptomycetaceae; genus Streptomyces; species Streptomyces sp. NPDC001135. The sequence continues at coordinate 154,944 of NZ_JBSFKD010000014.1, forward strand.
GGCGCACAGATGATCACTTCCTCCACCTTGCGGAGTACACGCGACCGGCGCGGATCGGCCCTCCGGTTGACCCCTGCACGCATCCGGTTTCCCTACGCTGGGTTACGTGCAGCGCCTCTACGACTTCCTCCGCCGCCACCCGACCGGGGTCGACACCTTCTGGGCCGTCGTCCTGTTCGGGCTGGCCGGCGTGAGCGTGGCCAATCTGGACGGGGCGCCGGGACGCCACGGGTCGGTCGCCGCGGCGATGACCGTGTCCGTCGTCCTGGGTGTCGTCGTCGCGCTGCGCCGCCGCTACCCGGAGGCGATGCTGCTGGTCGCGTGCGCGACCGGGCTGGCCCAGCTGGTCCTGGACGTGGGGACGACCCTCGCCGACTTCGCCATGCTGGTGATCACCTACACGGTCGCGGCGATCGGTGCCCGCTGGGCGTCCCGGCTGGCGCTCGCCGTCAGCTTCGCCGCGGCGGCCCTCGCGCAGATCCGCTGGCCGGTCGCGCACTCGACCCTCGCCGGGGAGGTCGCCGTGGTCGTCTTCCAGACGGTGCCCTTCGCGCTCGCCTGGGTGCTCGGTGACTCCATGCGCACCCGGCGCGCCTACTTCGCCCAGCTGGAGGAGCGCGCGGCCCGCCTGGAGAAGGAGCGCGAGGCGCAGTCGAAGGTCGCGGTGGCCGCCGAGCGCGCCCGTATCGCCCGCGAGCTGCACGATGTCGTCGCGCACAACGTGTCGGTGATGGTGGTGCAGGCGGACGGTGCCGCCTATGTCCTCGACACCGCTCCCGACCAGGCCAAGAAGGCTCTGGAGACAATCTCCTCCACCGGCCGTCAGGCCCTCGCCGAGATGCGCCGCCTGCTGGGTGTGCTGCGTACCGGCGAGCACCAGGAGAGCGGGGAGTACGTCCCCCAGCCGGACGTCGAGCAGATCGACGACCTCATCGAGCAGTGCCGCCGCTCGGGCCTCCCGGTCGACTTCAAGATCGAGGGCACCCCGCGCGCGCTGCCCAGCGGCGTGGAGCTGACCGCGTACCGGATCGTCCAGGAGGCGCTCACCAACACGCGCAAGCACGGCGGGCCCAACGCGGGCGCGAGCGTGCGGCTGGTCTACTTCGACGACGGGCTCGGCCTGCTCGTCGAGGACGACGGCAAGGGCGCCCCGCACGAGCTGTACGAGGAGGGCGGCGCCGACGGGCAGGGACACGGCCTGATCGGCATGCGCGAGCGGGTCGGCATGGTCGGCGGCACCCTGGACGCGGGCCCGCGCCCGGGCGGAGGATTCCGCATCAGCGCCCTGCTGCCGCTCAAGCCGGCGCACTGACGCAGCCGCACGCCCCCCGTTGACACCAGTAACACCGTCGCCCTGAAGCAACCCCCACCGCTCTGAACGAAAGAGGCCCGATGACGATCCGCGTGATGCTCGTCGACGACCAGGTGCTGCTGCGCACCGGATTCGGGATGGTGCTCGCCGCCCAGCCGGACATGGAGGTCGTCGCGGAGGCGGGCGACGGCGTCGAGGCCCTGCAGGCGCTGCGGTCCACAGCCGTCGACGTCGTCCTGATGGACGTCCGCATGCCGAAGCTGGACGGCGTGGAGACCACCCGGCGGATCTGCGCCGACCCCAACCCGCCCAAGGTGCTGATCCTGACCACGTTCGACCTCGACGAGTACGCCTTCTCCGGGCTGAAGGCGGGTGCCTCCGGCTTCATGCTCAAGGACGTGCCGCCCGGTGATCTGCTGGCCGCGATCCGTGCCGTGCACAGCGGCGACGCGGTTGTGGCGCCCTCCACCACCCGGCGTCTGCTGGACCGGTTCGCGCCGATGCTGCCCTCGGCCGGCAAGGAGCCGCAGCACAAGGAACTGGAGCGGCTCACCGAGCGCGAGCGCGAGGTGATGGTGCTGGTCGCACAGGGCCTGTCCAACGGTGAGATCGCGGCCCGGCTGGTGCTGAGCGAGGCGACGGTGAAGACCCATGTGGGCCGCATCCTGACCAAACTCGGCCTGCGCGACCGGGTGCAGGTCGTGGTGCTGGCCTACGAGACGGGGCTGGTGCGCGCGGGCGGGCACGGCTGACGCGGGAGCCGCACGGGCGCGGCGTCAGCGCAGGACGCCCTCGATGAAGTCGCTGCCCAGCCGGGCCACCGCCGCCAGGTCCAGCTGGTGCTGGACGTACCGTCCCCGGCGGCAGCCGGTGATCAGGCCCGCCTTCTTCAGCACCGCGAGGTGCCGGGATATCTCGGGTGCCGACATGCCGTGGGCGTCGGCCAGTTCGCCGGTGGTGTGCGGGGAGCGCGCGAGATGCCGGCACAGCCGCAACCGCACCGGGTGGGCCAGCGCCTCCAGCCGGCGCGTCAGCTGGTCGACGGACGGGGCCTGCGGTCGCGTGCCGCTCGCGGGGTAGGCGATCGAGGGCTGCCAGCCGTACCGGTGCAGGACCATCACGTGCGGCCAGCCCAGGCTCGTCGGGACGAGGACCAGGCCGCCGTCACCGGTGGCGGTGTGGCCCACCAGGAGCTTGTCGACGGTGATGAGCGCGGCCTCCTGGTCCAGCGAGACGGCTCCGGAGAGGGACGACAGGGCCTCGGCGAGGCCCTTGCGGCGCAGCAGTTCGGTCTTGTGCCGGGCGTCCGCGGCGAGCTGGGGCTGGACGCGGGCCCAGACGTCGGCGAAGAACGCCTCGTCGCAGTCGAGCATCAGCTCGCGGAACCAGGCGCGGACGGCCGGCGGATCCTCCAGCAGCCGACGCGTGAACCGCTCCTGCACGGCACCGCGCGCGGCGGCCAGTTCCAGGGAGCGACGGCGCAGCTCCGGGTCCTCGAGCGGGCTGGACTGCTGGGAGTCGTAGTGCAGCTGGCAGGTGAACTCCAGCGCCGCGGTCACGAACTGGTGGTCCGTCAGTTCGTCCAGCTGGTCCAGTTCCTCGGCGAGTGTGGCACCGGGGACCGCGCGCCCGCCGGGGATGCCCGCGAACGGCGCGAAGACGTCGGAGAACGTCGTACGCCACAGGAACTCCGCCTCGCACAGCCGGTCGGCCAGGCAGGGGTCGAGGCGGGACGAGACGGCCGTCGCCCAGCCCTGGAGACCGGGGTGGTGGCCGGGCTCGCTGAGGGCGTGCAGGGCCATCCCCAGTTCCGCCAGCGGAGAGGGCACGACGGAGACCCGGTCCGGTGGCAGTCCGGTGATGTCGATGGTCACGCTCATGCCCCCATCGTGCACCCGGCCACTGACAGTGCCGCCGTGGATTGACGACAGCCGTCAATTCACGGGACATCCGCCCTGGCCGGGGGCAGCCTGGAGGGCACCGGGGCAGCCGCGGAGCCCTGGCGGTCACCGAGTTCGCCGAGCGGTCGGTGACCAGTCCCTGGACCGAGAGTCCCGAGAACCTCCCGAGAAGGCGATCCGCCATGAGCATCACCCAGCAGTACCTCCTCGACAGCCACCGCGCCCGCGTGCTCGGCGAACCGCAGCCGCCCGCCCCGGGCCGGCACGACGTCGACCTGGTGCGTGAACTGCGCGACTACCGGCGCTTCAACGCGGTCGTCGCCGGGCGCCCGGTGCGCGGGCGTGTGCGGTACGCCCTGCGCCGGTGGCTGCGCCCGCGCGCGCTGTGATCACGGGCGCGGGCGTGCCCCGCCGCGCGGTCACCCGGCGGGCAGCCGGCGCGTGAAGTCGGCGACGGCCGCCCGTACGTCGTCCGCCGTCCACTCCAGGCCCGGCGAGCGCACGGCGACCTCGCTGAAGGACACCCCGGGGCCGCCGCGGTCCCAGGGGTTGGCGAAGAGGAACGTCCCCGTCTCCTCGGCCTGGCGCACCGCCGCCTCCATCACGACGTCCGGGTCGTACGGCAGCCAGACCTGGAAGTCGTGGGTGTGCGGCTCCTCGGGGTGCACGCGCGCCCACGGGATCCCGGCCGCGGCGAAACCCTCGCGCAGCGCGGCGGCGACCACGCGCGCGTGCCGTACGTAGTCCGGCAGCCGGGGCAGTTCGCGCTCCAGGCCGGCGAGGGCCGACAGCACGGTGGGGAACTGCTGGAAGACCATGCCGCCGTACCGGTGGCGCCACGTCTTCGCCTCCTCCACCAGCGTCCTCGGTCCGGCCAGCGCGGCGCCGCCGAAGCCGTCGAGGGACTTGTAGAACGACACGTAGACGCTGTCCGCCAGGCCCGCGATCTCCGCCAGGGGACGGCCGAGGCGGACCGTGCACTCCCACAGGCGCGCGCCGTCGAAGTGCACCACCGCGTCGCGCTCCCGCGCGGCGTCGACGACCTCGGTCAGCTCCTCCCAGGTGGGCAGCACGAAACCGGCGTCCCGAAGGGGCAGTTCCAGCATCAGCGTGCCGAAGGGCTCGTCGAAGTCGCGTATCTCGGCGGCGGTGGGCAGCCGGGGCTCACTGGTCACGCGCACCGGCCGCAACCCGCTGACCTCGCTGAACGCATGCCGTTCGTGCACCTCCGGGTGGGCCAGGGCGTGCAGGGCGACCGTGCGGTCGCCGGTGCGGCCCGCCCAGCAGCGCAGGGCCACCTGCTGGGCCATCGTGCCGGTCGGGAAGAACGCGGCGGCCTCCGTGCCGAGCAGGGCCGCGACCCGCTCCTCCAGGTCCGCCACGATTCCGTTGCCGTACATGTCCGCGGGCTGGTCCAGGTCGTACACCTCGGGTGCCGCTTCCCGGAGGGCTGCCAGCCGCTCCCGGATCGTGCGCCTGAAGCCCGGACGCGACAGCACGCGCTCCGCCTTGGCGAAGGCGACCCGGCGCCGCTCCCGCATCCGCTCCTGCGCGGACTGCTCTGCCTGCCGCTCTTCGTCCCGCTTGGCCGTATCAGTCATGGGCGGATCATGCCGCGCGGCAGGCCGGGCGGGCAGCGGGATTTCGGCGCCCGCCGGCGCCCTGAGCCCGCCGGCGCCCTGAGCCCGCGCGCCCTGAGTCCTCCGACGCCCTGAGCCGCGCGCCCCACGCCCGTGAGGGCGGGGGCCGGGGCCGGGCCCGGGGCACGGGCGTACACGCGGGCGCGGGCGTACACGTGGCGTAACCCACAGCCTGTGGACAACCGGTCGGCGCCGGATCGAGATAGCGTTAACATGACGAGAAATCGTCCGGTACCCAGAGCGGACTGGAACGGGAAGGCCGCCGTCGCGTGAGTACAGTCCACCAGCCAGACCTCAAGGACCGCCCCGCGCGGCTCACCGTCGGCGTCGTCGGCGCCGGCCGCGTGGGCCCCGCGCTCGCCGCGTCCCTGCAGCTCGCCGGGCATCGCCCGGTGGCCGTCTCGGGCGTCTCCGACGCCTCCCGGCGGCGCGCCGAGACCATGCTCCCCGACGTGCCGCTGGTGCCGCCCGCCGAGGTACTGCAGCGCGCCGACCTGGTGCTGCTCACCGTCCCCGACGACGTCCTGCCCGGCCTGGTCGCCGGCCTCGCCGAGACGGGTGCGGTGCGGCCCGGCCAGCTCCTCGTGCACACCTCCGGGCGCTACGGCGCGGGCGTCCTCGACCCCGCCCTGCGCGCGGGCGCGCTGCCGCTGGCCCTGCACCCGGCGATGACCTTCACCGGCACCCGCGTGGACGTCCAGCGCCTGGCCGGCTGCTCCTTCGGCGTCACCGCGCCCGAGGAGCTGCGGCTCGCCGCCGAGGCCCTCGTCATCGAGATGGGCGGCGAGCCCGAATGGATCAGCGAGCAGAACCGCCCGCTCTACCACGCGGCCCTCGCCCTCGGCGCCAACCACCTGGTGACCCTGGTCGCCCAGTCGATGGAGCTGCTGCGCACGGCGGGCGTCGGGGCGCCCGACCGGATGCTCGGCCCGCTGCTCGGCGCCGCCCTGGACAACGCGCTGCGCTCCGGCGACCTCGCGCTCACCGGGCCCGTCGCGCGCGGGGACGCCGGCACGGTCGCCGCGCACATCACCGAGCTGCGCCGGCACGCCCCGCAGACCGTCGCGGGCTACGTCGCGATGGCCCGCGCGACCGCCGACCGGGCGCTCGCGCACGGCCTGCTGAAGCCCGAACTCGCCGAGGACCTGCTCGGCGTCCTGGCCGACGGCGCCGACGGCACGAACGGCACTCACGGCACCGAGGGGAACGACCGATGACCACCGCCCTGCTGAGCACCGCCGACGAGCTCCACGCGCGCGTGCGCCGCGGCCGCCGCGCGGTCGTGATGACCATGGGCGCCCTGCACGAGGGCCACGCCACCCTGATCCGCACGGCGCGCGAGATCGCGGGACCGGACGGCGAGGTCGTCGTCACCGTCTTCGTCAACCCGCTGCAGTTCGGCGCCGGTGAGGACCTGGACCGCTATCCGCGCACGCTCGACGCCGACCTGAAGCTCGCCGGGCAGGCCGGTGCGGACGCGGTGTTCGCGCCGTCCGTGGACGAGGTCTACCCCGGCGGCGCCCCCCAGGTCCGGATCACCGCCGGCCCCATGGGCGAACGCCTGGAGGGCGCCTCGCGGCCCGGCCACTTCGACGGCATGCTCACCGTCGTCGCCAAACTGCTGCACCTGACCCGCCCCGACGTGGCGCTGTACGGCCAGAAGGACGCCCAGCAGCTGGCTCTGATCCGGCGCATGGTGCGGGACCTGAACTTCGGCGTCGAGATCGTCGGCGTACCGACCGTGCGCGAGGAGGACGGGCTCGCCCTGTCCAGCCGCAACCGCTACCTCTCGCCCGACGAGCGCCGTACCGCGCTCGCGCTGTCCGGCGCGTTGTTCGCGGGCCGCGACCGGCACGCCGCGCAGGAGGCGCTGCGCGCGCGTGCCCGCGAAGTGCCCTCCACGCACGCGCGTGCCGAGGCGCTGAGCGCCCTCGGGGAGTCCCGCGCGGCCGCCGACGCGCACGCGGTCGCCACGGCGTCCCCCGGCGGCCCGGCGGCCGTCCGCGCGGCCGCACGGCAGGTCCTGGACGAGGCCGCGCGCCTCGCCCCGCCCCTCGCGCTGGACTACCTGGCCCTCGTCGACCCGTCCGACTTCACCGAGATCGGTGACGACTTCACCGGCGAGGCCGTCCTCGCCGTCGCCGCCCGGGTCGGCACGACCCGGCTGATCGACAACCTCCCTCTCACCTTCGGAGCCGCCTCGTGACCAGCACAGGCACCAGCACAGGCATACGACTGCACGCGCCCGCACCCGGGTGGTCCATCTCCGCGGACGTGGTCGTCGTCGGCTCCGGGGTGGCCGGTCTGACCGCGGCCCTGCGCTGCGAGGCCGCGGGCCTGACGACCGTCGTCGTCACCAAGGCCCGCCTGGACGACGGCTCCACGCGCTGGGCGCAGGGCGGTATCGCCGCGGCGCTCGGCGAGGGCGACACGCCCGAACAGCACCTCGGGGACACCCTGGTCGCCGGCGCCGGCCTGTGCGACGAGGAGGCCGTACGGATCCTCGTCACCGAGGGCCCCGACGCCGTGCGGCGGCTGATCTCCACCGGCGCCCACTTCGACACCGACGACGAGGGCGACATCCACCTCGGCCGCGAGGGCGGCCACCACCGGCGCCGGATCGCGCACGCGGGTGGCGACGCGACCGGCGCGGAGGTCTCCCGGGCGCTCGTGGAGGCGGTACGCGCGCGTGGGCTGCGCACCATCGAGAACGCGCTCGTGCTGGACCTGCTCACCGACGCCGAGGGCCGTACGGCCGGTGTCACGCTGCACGTGATGGGCGAGGGCCAGCACGACGGCGTGGGCGCCGTGCACGCCCCCGCGGTGGTGCTCGCGACCGGCGGCATGGGGCAGGTGTTCACCGCGACCACCAACCCGTCGGTGTCGACCGGTGACGGCGTCGCGCTGGCGCTGCGCGCGGGCGCCGAGGTCAGCGACCTGGAGTTCGTCCAGTTCCACCCGACCGTGCTGTTCCTCGGCCCGGACGCCGAGGGCCAGCAGCCGCTGGTGTCCGAGGCGGTGCGCGGCGAGGGCGCCCACCTGGTCGACGCCGACGGCGTGCGCTTCATGGTCGGGCAGCACGAGCTGGCCGAGCTGGCGCCGCGGGACATCGTCGCCAAGGGCATCCTGCGGCGGATGCTGGAGCAGGACGCCGAGCACATGTTCCTCGACGCCCGGCACTTCGGCGCCGAGATGTGGGAACGCCGCTTCCCGACCATCCTGGCCGCCTGCCGCGCCAACGGCATCGACCCGGTCACGGAGCCCATCCCGATCGCCCCGGCCGCCCACTTCGCCTCCGGAGGCGTCCGCACCGACGCGCAGGGACGCACGACCGTGCCCGGCCTGTACGCGTGCGGCGAGGTCGCCTGCACCGGCGTGCACGGCGCGAACCGGCTCGCCTCCAACTCCCTCCTCGAAGGCCTCGTCTACGCCGAGCGGATCGCCGCCGACATCGCCGCCGCGCAGGCGGAGAACGGCCTCCACGCGCGCGTGCCCCAGCCCGTCCCGGACCCCGAGAAGCCGGAGCACCCGCTGCTCGCCCCCGAGGCCCGGTTCGCCATCCAGCGGATCATGACCGAGGGCGCGGGCGTGCTGCGCTCGGAGGACTCCCTCGCGAAGGCCGCCGGGCAGCTCCAGCAGCTGCACAGCGAGGCCCGTGACGCCCTCGACGAGAACGGCAAGACCGCCGAGCCCGGCGTCGACACCTGGGAGGCCACCAACCTCCTGTGCGTCGCCCGCGTCCTGGTCGCCGCCGCGCGGATGCGCGAGGAGACCCGCGGCTGCCACTGGCGCGAGGACAGCCCCGAGCGCGACGACACCCACTGGCGGCGGCACATCGTCGTACGGCTGAACCCCGACCGGTCGCTGGCCGTGCACACCACCGACACCGCAGACTTCCCCCCTACCCGGTAACACCCAGCGCCCAGGAGCAGTGACGAACGTGAGCACCGACGACCTTCCCCTCGCCCCCGCCGGCGGCTGCGGCGACGGCTGCGCCTGTGGCGCCGAGGGCGACGAGGAGTACCTGGAGAGCGGGCTCGACCCCGCGCTCGCCGAGCTGCTGGCCGCCGCCGGGCTCGACCCGATCGAGGTCGAGGACATCGCCAACGTGGCCATCCAGGAGGACCTGGACGGCGGCGTGGACGTGACGACCGTCGCGACCATCCCCGAGGAGGCCGTCGCCACCGGCGACTTCACCGCGCGCGAGGCGGGCGTCGCGGCGGGCCTCAGGGTTGCCGAGGCCGTGCTCTCCGTGGTCTGCACGGACGAGTTCGAGGTCGAGCGGCACGTCGAGGACGGCGACCGGATCGAGGCCGGGCAGAAGCTGCTGTCGGTCACGACACGCACGCGTGACCTGCTGACCGCCGAGCGCAGCGCGCTGAACATCCTGTGCCGCCTGTCCGGCATCGCGACCGCCACGCGCGCGTGGGCGGACGCGCTGGAGGGCACCAGGACGCGGGTGCGGGACACCCGTAAGACGACTCCCGGGCTGCGCTCGCTGGAGAAGTTCGCCGTCCGCTGCGGCGGCGGCGTCAACCACCGCATGTCGCTGTCCGACGCGGCCCTGGTGAAGGACAACCACGTGGTCGCCGCCGGTGGTGTCGCGCAGGCCTTCAAGGCCGTACGGGAGCAGTTCCCGGAGGTGCCGATCGAGGTCGAGGTCGACACCCTGCACCAGCTGCGCGAGGTGGTCGAGGCGGGCGCGGACCTGATCCTGCTGGACAACTTCACGCCCGACGAGTGCGCGGAGGCCGTCGGGATCGTCCGCGGCCGGGCCCTGCTGGAGGCCTCCGGGCGGCTGACGCTCGACATCGCGCGCGTGTACGCCGACACGGGCGTGGACTTCCTGGCCGTCGGCGCGCTCACCCACTCCTCGCCGATCCTGGACATCGGCCTGGACCTGCGCGAGGCGGAGTAACGGCCATGCTGCTCACGATCGACGTCGGCAACACGCACACCGTCCTCGGGCTGTTCGACGGCGAGGACATCGTCGAGCACTGGCGCATCTCCACGGACGCGCGCCGCACGGCGGACGAGCTGGCGGTGCTGCTGCAGGGCCTGATGGGCATGCACCCGCTGCTCGGCGAGGAGCTGGGCGACGGCATCGACGGCATCGCGATCTGCGCGACGGTCCCGTCGGTGCTGCACGAGCTGCGCGAGGTCACGCGGCGCTACTACGGCGACGTTCCCGCCGTCCTCGTCGAGCCGGGCGTGAAGACCGGCGTGCCGATCCTCACCGACAACCCCAAGGAGGTCGGCGCGGACCGGATCATCAACGCGGTCGCGGCCGTCGAGCTGTACGGCGGCCCGGCGATCGTCGTCGACTTCGGTACGGCGACCACGTTCGACGCGGTCTCCGCGCGCGGGGAGTACGTGGGCGGCGTCATCGCGCCCGGCATCGAGATCTCCGTGGAGGCGCTCGGCGTCAAGGGCGCGCAGCTGCGGAAGATCGAGGTGGCCCGGCCGCGCAGCGTGATCGGCAAGAACACCGTCGAGGCCATGCAGGCCGGCATCGTGTACGGCTTCGCGGGGCAGGTCGACGGGGTCGTCAGCCGGATGGCGCGGGAGCTCGCCGACGACCCGGACGACGTCACGGTGATCGCCACGGGCGGGCTCGCGCCGATGGTGCTGGGGGAGTCGTCGGTGATCGACGAGCACCAGCCGTGGCTGACGCTGATCGGGCTGCGCCTGGTGTACGAGCGGAACGTCTCGCGGCTGTGAGGTGACCGGCGCCCCGAGCGCCGGTTCCCTCGTTCACGCGCGCGTATGTCGTGCCGTGTCCGTGGCCCCGGTCGGGGGAAACCGGGAGCGACACGCGTCGAAAAAACATCCCGATCCGTCACTTTTGTCCGATTAGCGGTAGCGTCGCCGCATGCCCACGCCATACGGATCCCGCGGCGGCATGGCGTTCGGCGTGGAGGAGCTGCGCGTGCTCCGCCGTGCCCTCGCCCTCGCCCTTCACCCCGGCCAAGCGTCCGCCGAGGACGTCAAGGACTGTTTCCGGCTCGCAGAGTCGCTCGACGAGGCGATGCGCGAGGGGGCGAGACTGCGCGCTTTCCTGGTGGCCGACCTCGGCCGGTACCGGGCCGCGCTGCCGGGTACCGCCGCGGGCTACCTCACCCTTCTGGAGGAGGCGCTGGGGGCCGGACACCGGCCGGTGCCGGACGATCTCGCCGCACTGCGGGCGCTGCGCGGCAACCCGGTGGCGGCCGCGCTGCTGGACCGCTGCCAGGCGCTGGCCGAGCAGGACGTACGGGCCCGGTTCGCGCAGGGCGCGCGCAAGGTGCCCGCACCCGCTGTGCCCCCCTCACGCACCCGTCTGCTGGCCCTTCCGGGCGGCGGGGCGGACTCCGGGGCGCGACAGGCCGAGGAGTCGCAGAAACCGGCGCAGAAGCCCGCACAGAATCCCGCGACGAAGCCGGCGCCCAAGCCGGGGCCGGCACCCGCGGAGCGGCCCGCCACGGAGCCGGCCGCGCCGAAGCGGCCCATCCCGACGCCGGGCGAGGTCTTCCCGCGCCGCAAGCCGACGCCTCCGACGCCTCCGGCCGATCCGGCGGATCCGGCCGAGAGCCGCCAGCTGGCCGCCGGCTGAGCCTCGCGCCCGGTCCTTGCGCGAGGGCGCGGCGCGTCTTCGGGTGCGGGTGCGGGTGCGGGTGCGGGTGCGGGTGCGCTGGGGGCGCCCGGCCTCCGGCCGGGTCGGGTTCCCGCACGCACCACCCGTGCGGCCGTCGTCGTCGGGCGCGGGTGCCCCGGTGGGGCACGAGCACCGCCGGCGGCTGCGGGTACATCCGGGCAAGGGAGCCGCCGGTGGACGCGGGGTGGCGCTCGGACAGGGTCCGCCGCTGTCGGGCTTCGGGGCGGGTCGGTGTCGGCGGTGCGGGGGCGTCGTGGTCGGGCTTCGGGGCGGGTCGGCGTCGGCGGGTGTGGGGGTGGTGTTCGGTGGGGGTGCGTCGGACTCGGTGGTGCGGGTGGTTTTCGGCGGGGGCCCGGGCGGTTCGCGTACCCCGTACCTTTCGCCCGGTGCCTCGTGGCTACTCTGGGGGCATGGACTACGTCTCCGCGCTCGTGCCTCCGGTCGTGATGGCCGTGTTCTTCATCGGTGTGGTCAGGGTGATCGTGAAGACCCAGGGCGGGGCCGCCAAGGCCAAGGAGGACGCCGCCGTCGACGCGGCCCTCGCCCGCGCCGAGGGTGCACGTCAGGCCTCCGCCGGCGGCGACGCCTGAGTCGGTCTGCCGGGCGGGCGTCATCCCGATGCGGCTTCGAGTCGTACGCCCTTTTTGTTCCTATTCGCGGGCTTAGTGCACGTCCGGCACGCCATTGCCGTGATCTCCCACTATTGTTCTGAGTTGTGCCTCGCCCATTGGGAGAACTCGAAGACGCGGTCATGACGCGGGTGTGGAAGTGGAACCGCCCGGTGACCGTTCGAGAAGTCCTGGAAGACCTCCAGCAGGAACGCTCCATCGCGTACACCACCGTGATGACCGTTTTGGACAATCTCCATCAGAAGGGCTGGGTCCGCCGCGAGGCGGAAGGGCGGGCCTATCGATATGAGGCCGTCTCGACACGGGCCGCGTACGCCGCCGCCCTCATGAACGACGCCTGGTCGCAGAGCGACAACCCCGCCGCCGCACTCGTCGCCTTCTTCGGGATGATGAGCGAGGAACAGCGCCAGGCCCTTCGCGACGCCGTACGCATCGTCCAGGGTCCGGAAACCGTTCAGGCCCCCGAACCGCGGCAGCGGGAAGCCGCGCAACAGCAGGCCCCCGGAGCCCGGCAAGAGGAGAACCCCGGCTCGGCCGGGGCCGCGGACGGGCGATAGCGTCCGCTCATGTCAGCAGAGCGTCCTGAAGTCTCCGCAAAAGCCATCACCGTCCGGCGCGCCCGCACCGGCGATGTCCCGGCCGTGCGCCTCCTCCTCGACGCCTACGCCCGCGACCGCATCCTGCTCGACAAAGCCACGGTCACGCTTTACGAGGACATCCAGGAGTTCTGGGTCGCGGAACGCGACGACAACGCCGAGGTGGTCGGCTGCGGCGCGCTGCACGTCATGTGGGAGGACCTCGCGGAAGTCCGCACTCTCGCGGTGAAGCCCGGCCTCAAGGGTGCCGGCGTCGGCCATCAGTTGCTGGAGAAGTTGCTGCAGACCGCGCGCTGGCTCGGCGTTCGCCGGGTTTTCTGCCTGACCTTCGAAGTGGACTTCTTCGGGAAGCACGGCTTCGTGGAGATCGGGGAGACGCCGGTCGACACCGATGTGTACGCGGAGCTCTTGCGTTCCTATGACGAGGGCGTCGCGGAGTTCCTGGGTCTCGAACGAGTGAAACCGAACACCTTGGGCAACAGCCGGATGCTTCTGCATCTGTGATCGTCATTGCCCCGGTTCCCTATGTCCGAAACGCGCATGTTTCCGGACGGAGGCGGTCCGGCGGTCCTCTACCGGTCCTCTCCCAGGGGTTTGTGTTTTTCCGGCAAAAGCGGTTTGCTTTCCGACGTACTGCAGTACTGCATATAACAGGGGCGGCGAAACGGCGGACGCCGCAGTCCCCCGGTCCTCAACGTTATCGATGAAAGGAAATCCGGTGGCACAGAAGGTTCAGGTCCTTCTTGTCGACGACCTCGACGGCGGCGAGGCGGACGAGACGGTGACGTTTGCGCTGGACGGCAAGACGTACGAGATCGATCTCACGACCGCCAATGCGGACAAGCTGCGCGGCCTTCTCGACCCCTATGTGAAGGGCGGTCGGCGTACCGGAGGCCGTGCGTCGGGCGGACGTGGAAAGGCGCGTGCCGCTTCCGGTGGCAACCAGGACACCGCGGCGATCCGCGCCTGGGCGAAGGAGAACGGTTACGAGGTCAACGACCGCGGCCGTGTTCCCGCGTCCATTCGCGAGGCCTACGAGAAGGCCAACGGCTGATCCCGCCGGCAGGCGGTCGGCAGTCCGGCGCGCACGCGCCGCAGCCGGACCCGGTGACAGTGCGCTGCCACCGTGTCCACCAGCCGTACGAGATCGGGGGCGCTCCCCTCGCGCCCCAGAGCCGGCATGGCCGGCAGCGAGGCCTCGACCTCGCCTCCGGGCCCAGGGGGCCGCAGCCATACGGCGGCCCCCTGCATGGATCCGGCCCCCGTCGGAGCGGCCCCGTCGAGGACCGTCACGGGCGGTACGACTCGAGCGGCGACGCCCGCCAGTCCTCCACGCCCCGCGGCGACGCCCGCCGGTGCCCTGAGCCCCGCGGCGACGCCCGCCGGTGCCCTGAGCCCCGCGGCGACGCCCGCCGGTGGTGCCGGTGCCTCCGTCGCGCCCCCCGCGCCCAGGACCCGCAGATCGAGGGCCACGGCGCCCCACTCCAGCCAGTCCAGCAGCCCCGGCAGCTCCTCCGCGCTGCCCGCGGCCAGCAACAGCTCCATCCGGTCGCCCCGAAGGGCCACCGGAGAGCCCGGCGCGAGATGCCGGAGCGCGCCCGCGCCCGCCTCGGCCGGCACGTCCAGGACGTCGAACCGCACGCCGGTGAGCAGCCGCAGCGGCCGTCCGGGCACTGTCGCCCACCCCAGATCGTTCTCGTACCAGTGACGGGCCCGGGCATCCGGGCAGGCCGGGAGATCACCGGCGTCCGGTGCGCCCGGATCCAGGGGACGACGGGGAAAGGGGACCGTTGAGAGCGCGGGGACCGAGCCGACCATGCCCACCGCAACCGCCGAAGCGACCGGCAAGTTACGCTGGGTGCCCTGTCGATCGCGCAAAGTGCCGAAAAAGGGGGCGCGCGGAGGTGCGGGGAGGCGCAAGGTTGTTCGCCCATAGCGGAGGGAACCGTTGCGCGCGGCATGGAGTGTCAGTCCCAGCGGGTAAGACATGCCTAGTGGGAGGGGGCGACACGCAGGACGGGGCGTCTCACGTTCGCCATCGGCGTACTGGTGAGTGGGATAAGTGCCTGGCCTGCGGGAACATCGTCTCGCACCATCGGGTTGGAGCAGATGTCGGCGTTCGGGGTCAGGAGGCCATCGACGGTGTCGGCAGTTGGAATGAGCGGTCCCCGCTTGCGGGACTAAGCTGCGGAAGGACAGGGAGGGGAAGTTCCCCCCACTGCCTGACCGCTCTGAGGAGCGATTAACGATGTTCGAGAGGTTCACCGACCGCGCGCGGCGGGTTGTCGTCCTGGCTCAGGAAGAAGCCCGGATGCTCAACCACAACTACATCGGCACCGAGCACATCCTCCTGGGTCTCATCCACGAGGGCGAAGGTGTCGCCGCTAAGGCCCTGGAGAGCCTCGGCATTTCGCTTGAGGCGGTCCGCCAGCAGGTGGAGGAGATCATCGGTCAGGGCCAGCAGGCCCCGTCCGGGCACATCCCCTTCACCCCCCGTGCCAAGAAGGTCCTGGAGCTGTCGCTCCGCGAGGCCCTTCAGCTGGGCCACAACTACATCGGCACGGAGCACATCCTGCTCGGCCTGATCCGTGAGGGCGAGGGCGTCGCCGCCCAGGTCCTGGTCAAGCTGGGCGCAGACCTCAACCGGGTGCGGCAGCAGGTCATCCAGCTGCTCTCCGGTTACCAGGGCAAGGAGACCGCCGCCGCCGGCGGCCCGGCCGAGGGCACCCCCTCGACCTCTCTCGTCCTGGACCAGTTCGGCCGGAACCTCACCCAGGCCGCTCGTGAGTCCAAGCTCGACCCGGTCATCGGGCGCGAGAAGGAGATCGAGCGGGTCATGCAGGTGCTGTCCCGCCGTACGAAGAACAACCCGGTGCTGATCGGTGAGCCCGGCGTCGGCAAGACCGCCGTCGTCGAGGGCCTCGCCCAGGCCATCGTCAAGGGCGAGGTGCCCGAGACCCTCAAGGACAAGCACCTCTACACCCTGGACCTCGGTGCCCTGGTCGCCGGCTCCCGCTACCGCGGTGACTTCGAGGAGCGCCTGAAGAAGGTCCTCAAGGAGATCCGCACCCGCGGCGACATCATCCTGTTCATCGACGAGCTGCACACGCTGGTCGGCGCGGGTGCCGCCGAGGGCGCCATCGACGCGGCCTCCATCCTGAAGCCGATGCTGGCCCGCGGCGAGCTGCAGACCATCGGTGCGACCACCCTGGACGAGTACCGCAAGCACCTGGAGAAGGACGCGGCCCTGGAGCGCCGTTTCCAGCCCATCCAGGTCGCCGAGCCGTCCCTGCCGCACACGATCGAGATCCTCAAGGGCCTGCGCGACCGCTACGAGGCGCACCACCGCGTCTCCATCACGGACGAGGCCCTGGTCCAGGCCGCCACCCTGGCCGACCGGTACATCTCGGACCGCTTCCTGCCGGACAAGGCGATCGACCTGATCGACGAGGCGGGCTCCCGGATGCGCATCCGCCGGATGACCGCTCCGCCGGACCTGCGCGAGTTCGACGAGAAGATCGCCGCCGTCCGCCGGGACAAGGAGTCCGCGATCGACTCGCAGGACTTCGAGAAGGCCGCCTCCCTCCGCGACAAGGAGAAGCAGCTCCTGGCCGCCAAGGCCAAGCGCGAGAAGGAGTGGAAGGCCGGCGACATGGACGTCGTCGCCGAGGTCGACGGCGAGCTGATCGCCGAGGTCCTGGCCACGGCCACCGGCATCCCGGTCTTCAAGCTGACCGAGGAGGAGTCCAGCCGCCTGCTCCGCATGGAGGAGGAGCTGCACAAGCGGGTCATCGGCCAGAACGACGCCGTCAAGGCGCTGTCGAAGGCGATCCGTCGTACGCGTGCCGGCCTGAAGGACCCGAAGCGTCCGGGTGGTTCGTTCATCTTCGCCGGCCCGTCCGGTGTCGGTAAGACCGAACTGTCCAAGGCGCTCGCCGAGTTCCTCTTCGGTGACGAGGACGCGCTGATCTCCCTCGACATGTCGGAGTTCAGCGAGAAGCACACGGTGTCGCGTCTCTTCGGTTCCCCGCCCGGATACGTGGGTTACGAAGAGGGCGGCCAGCTGACCGAGAAGGTCCGCCGCAAGCCGTTCTCCGTCGTCCTCTTCGACGAGGTCGAGAAGGCCCACCCGGACATCTTCAACTCGCTGCTGCAGATCCTGGAGGACGGTCGCCTGACCGACTCCCAGGGCCGGGTCGTGGATTTCAAGAACACGGTCATCATCATGACGACCAACCTCGGCACCCGGGACATCTCCAAGGGCTTCAACCTGGGCTTCGCCGCCGCGGGTGACACGAAGACCAACTACGAGCGCATGAAGAACAAGGTGTCGGACGAGCTCAAGCAGCACTTCCGCCCCGAGTTCCTCAACCGCGTCGACGACGTGGTCGTCTTCCCGCAGCTGACGCAGGCGGACATCCTGCGGATCGTCGACCTGATGATCAGCAAGGTGGACGAGCGCCTGAAGGACCGGGACATGGGCATCGAGCTCTCCCAGTCCGCCAAGGAGCTGCTGTCCAAGAAGGGTTACGACCCGGTGCTCGGCGCGCGCCCGCTGCGTCGCACGATCCAGCGCGAGGTCGAGGACACGCTGTCGGAGAAGATCCTCTTCGGCGAGCTGCGTCCCGGTCACATCGTGGTCGTGGACACCGAGGGCGAGGGCGACACCCAGACCTTCACCTTCCGGGGTGAGGAGAAGTCGGCGCTGCCCGACGTCCCGCCGATCGAGCAGGCGGCCGGCGGTGCCGGGCCGAACCTGAGCAAGGACGCGTAAGCGTCACGGTCGAGCGAAAGGGGCCGGTGCCCGAAGGCACCGGCCCCTTTCGCATGCACCGCAAACGCCGGTTACGACAACTGTCCGTTGTAGTCCGGCAGTTTGAAGGTCTTCTCGGCGTGCCCGCCGGAGAGGTCGGTGGCGCTGTTGCCGATGTTCGCGATGATCGTGTAGCCGTTGTTCTCGATGTCGACGCGCTGGGCGGTCTTGTAGGCGGCGACGTCCTTGAAGAGGTCGAACAGGTTGCGGACGTAGAGCCCGGAGACGTCGTAGCCGTCGTGCTCGAGGTTGTACTCGGTGGGCAGGTAGATGATGCCCGGGCGGGCCGTGACGAAGAACAGCGAGACGCCGTGCTCCTGGGCGTACTTCGCGACGTTCAGCACGGGCTTGTTGGCCGGCTGCGGGTAGCTGAAGCCGAAGTCGGTCTCCAGTGTGGTGTTGTCGATGTCGAAGACGATCGCCTGCTTCTCGCCCGGCTCGGCGGCGGCGATGCGCTCCTTCAGGTACGGCAGGGCCTGGTCCATCACCGTCTGGCAGTCCTTCTGCCAGGTGGCGTAGTCGACCTTTGCGGAGCCGGAGGAGTCGGCCGTGGTGGCGGCCTGGGCCGGGGCGGCCATCGCGGCCAGTGCGGCCACGGAGACGGCGGTGGCGGAGATGCGGCGGGCCCAGGGGCGTCTGGTCATCGGTGGGGGTCCTCTCACGTCCGTACGTCCGTACGCGTGCCTGAAATGTCAGGAGCATGATCTGAGGTGAGGATGGCGCGAGGGGAACCGTAGGGTTACCGGACGGTAGGTGCCTAGAGGTGTGCGTCACATTTCTGTGATCGTGGGTTTGGGTGGCCGGTGATAAGCGGCACAGGCGAAATGTCCCTTACTAGCCTGGATAGTGGGATCCGTCGCCCGGGTGAAAAGGACTTTCACCAGGGAAACGTGCGGCGGTTTTGCGGTCATCTACTACGAGGTGTCGTAGAGAGAGGGTTTTGGGCTGGACGGGGTGCTCGGCTACCAAGGGATGGCCACCCCGCCGGACGTCTGTTCGCGGGGTGGCGGTTCTGTCCCCGAGTCCACGAGGTTTCGATGTCCCGGCGCGCCACGTCCCGTTCTTCCCGCATGTCCTCGCTCCGCACCCGCGTGGCCGTCCTGGCCGCCGGTGTCGGCGCCACGGCCGTGCTGGGGACCGGGGCCGCGAGCGCCGCCGCCCCGTCGGCCGCCTCCTGGGTCGACCCGGTGAAGACGTACACGCTCTCCGCAGCCTTCATGCAGGCCGGCAGCCACTGGATCGCCAAGCACAGCGGGCAGGACTTCGCCGTGCCGACCGGCACCGAGGTCGTCGCCGCGCACGGCGGGACCGTCGTCAAGGCCGGCCCGAACGGCGCCGGTGACGGCCCCGCGTACGGCAACGCCGTCGTGATCAAGCACGGCAACGGCACCTTCTCGCAGTACGCGCACCTGTCCCGGATCGACGTCAGGGCCGGCCAGATCGTCAGGACCGGCCAGCACATCGCCCTCTCGGGCTCCACCGGCAACTCCACCGGCCCGCACCTGCACTTCGAGATCCGCACGACCCCGAACTACGGCTCCGCCGTCGACCCGGTCGCGTTCCTGCGCGCCAACGGCGTCAGCGTCTGAGCAAGGGGGGTGGTTTGGATCAGCCCGGGTCGACCTGATCCAGACCAAACGCCCTAGTCCTTGTTGCGGGCGTGTTCGTGCGCCTGTGTGATCAGGCCCAGGGCGACCTCGAGAACGGCCTCGCGCTTCTTGTCGGGGTCGCCTTCCAGGTCCTGCATCACGAACATCCCCGCGTGCAGCGTGAACATCGCGCTGACCGACCGCACCTGGTCCACCAGCTCGGCCTCGGGGTCGATCAGAATGTTCCTGAGGCCCCGCATGCGGTCCTTGAAGGCGTCGCCGATGCGCAGTTCCCGCACGGTCGCCTGGTTCTCCTGCATGAAGCGGAACAGCGGCTCGGCGCCGGACAGGGCCTCGCTGTAGCGCCGCACGATCTCCTGCTTGGTCTCCAGGGTGTGCGGCTGGTTGCGCCCCCACTCGATCAAGGCCTCGATCGGTTGCGTCAGGTCCTCGAAGAGGCTGACGATGATCTCTTCCTTCGTCTTGAAGTGGTAGTACAGGGCCGCCTTCGTGACGTCGAGACGCTCGGCGATCTCGCGCAGAGAGGTCTTCTCGTAGCCCTGCTCCGCGAAGAGTTCGAGTGCCACGTCCTGGATGCGCTGGCGGGTGTTGCCGCGGCGCTGCTGCTTGGTGCCGTCCATGGTGACGCCCATCCTCGTACTCCTCGCGCTCCCGCGGAAACTTACTTGACGCCCGGCTAGTAGCGGGTCTACCTTCCCAGTGTAGTGAGCTAGCCGGGCGGCAAGTAAGTAGCTGCCGCAGGGGGAGTGGGAAGAGATGGCGGACACGGTGCACAGCGGCACGGAGGGCAAACGGCCCAGGAGTGTGCGGGTGGTTCTGCTCGCACTCATGATCGCGATGATGCTCGCGATGCTCGACAACATGATCGTCGGTACGGCGATGCTGACGATCGTGAGCGATCTGGGCGGCCTGGAGCACCTGTCCTGGGTGGTCACCGGTTACACCCTGGCCACCGCGGCCTCGACCCCGATCTGGGGCAAGGTCGGGGACATGTACGGGCGCAAGGGCGCCTTCCTCAGCTCGATCGTGATCTTCCTGATCGGTTCGGCGCTCAGCGGCATGGCCCAGAACATGGGCGAGCTGATCGGCTTCCGTGCCCTGCAGGGCCTCGGCGCCGGCGGACTGATGGTCGGTGTCATGGCGATCATCGGCGATCTGATCCCGCCGCGGGAGCGCGGCAAGTACACCGGCATGATGGCCGGCGTCATGGCGCTGGCCATGATCGGCGGCCCGCTGGTCGGCGGCACCATCACCGACAACTGGGGCTGGCGCTGGGCCTTCTACATCAACCTGCCGCTGGGTGCCGTGGCCCTGGTGCTGGTCAGCGTCGTGCTGCACCTGCCCAAGAAGCGGACGCAGGCGCGCATCGACTACCTGGGCGTCGCGCTGCTGACCGTCGGCATCACCTCGATCGTGCTGGTCACCACCTGGGGCGGCAGCGAGTACGCCTGGACCTCCGCGCGGATCATGGAACTGATCGGCATCGGCGTCGCCGCGCTGATCGGGTTCGTGTTCTGGCAGACCAAGGCCGCCGAGCCGGTCGTGCCGCTGCGCATGTTCAGGAGCCGCAACTTCACGCTGATGTCCCTCATCGGCTTCATCACCGGCTTCGTGATGTTCGGCGCCACGCTCTACCTGCCGCTGTACCAGCAGGCCGTGCAGGGCGCCTCCGCGACCAACTCCGGTCTGCTGCTCCTGCCGATGCTCGGCGCGATGCTGGTGACCTCGATGGTCGCGGGCCGGGTGACCACCAACAGTGGCCGCTACAAGGTCTTCCCGGTCGTCGGTGGCGCGCTGATGATCGTCGGGCTGTACCTGCTGTCGCTGATGGACACCGGGACGACCCGGCTGTCCTCGGGCGTCTACATGGCCGTCCTGGGCCTGGGCATGGGCTGCCTGATGCAGGTCACCATGCTGGTGGCGCAGAACAGCGTGGAGATGAAGGACATGGGCGTGGCCTCGTCGTCCTCGACGCTGTTCCGTACGCTCGGCTCCTCCTTCGGTGTGGCCATCATGGGCGCGCTGTTCAACAACCGGGTCCAGCACGTCATGGCCGAGCGGGCCGGTGTGCTGGGCAAGGGCGTCACCGAGAAGTCCGCGCAGCTGACCCCGGACAGCCTGAAGAAGCTGCCGGCGCCGATCCGGGACGCCTACCAGCACGCGGTGTCCGCCGGTACGCACTCGGCGTTCCTGCTGGGCGCGGCGGTCGCGGTGATCGTGCTGATCGCGGCGCTGTTCGTGAAGGAGGTCCCGCTCAGGGGCGGGAAGCCGTCGGCGGAGAGCGGCGACGACGTGGCCGAGCTGCAGGTCGTCGAAGCCGTCTGAGAAGTACCCGAACAGAAGGCCCCGGGTGGGTGTCCGCCCCCGGGGTCTTCTGCGTTCGCGCCGGTCGGAGCCGTTGTCAGTGCCCCGTGTCACCATCGGCCGCATGGACAAACTGCGCCGTATGCGTCTGGCCAAGGACGTCATGGACCGGGACTGGGCCGACCCCGGTCTCGATCTCGACGCGGTCGCCGCGCATGCCGGGTATTCGCGGTTCCACTTCCTGCGCGCCTTCAAGGACGCCTACGGCGAGACGCCCGGGCAGTATCTGACCCACCGGCGCATCGAGCGGGCCGAGGAGATGCTGCGCTGCGCCAACCTGACGGTGACCGAGATCTGCACCCTCGTCGGCTTCAGCAGCCTCGGCACGTTCTCCGCCCGCTTCAAGGCCCGCACCGGACTCACCCCGAGCGAGTACCGCACGAAGCACGTCGGCCGTGGCGCCGCTCTCATCCCCGGGTGCTACGCCATGCTCTGGGCCGGTGGCTTCAGAAGCGCAACATCCGAGAAGCGCGCCGCGCCCGGCCCTGCCTACGGTGACGAACGGGAATCCCTCCCCCCGCGAAACGCCGCCGACAGGAGAGCAGAACCATGATCAAGGGGCTCGCCATCACCACCGTCTGGGTCCTCGACCAGGACCGGGCCAAGGAGTTCTACACCGAGAAGCTGGGCCTCGAGGTCCGTACGGACATGACCATGGGGGACGGCGGCATGCGCTGGCTCACCGTCGGCGCCCCCGATCAGCCCGGCGTGGAGCTGACGCTCATGGTGCCGGGACCGCCCGCGATGGACCCGGAGTCCGCGCAGATGCTGAGGAAGCTCATCGCGAAGGGGGCGCTCGGCGCGGGGGTGCTGGCGACCGATGACATCCACGGGGACTACAGGAGGCTCAAGGAACGCGGGGTGGAGTTTCTCCAGGAGCCCCAGGAGCGGCCGTACGGCACGGAGGCGCTGTTCCGGGACGACTCCGGGAACTGGTTCTCGTTCACGCAGCGCCGGGAAGGGGGCCTGGATCCGGAGCAGGACTGGGGCTGCTGAGCGACCCGCAGCCCGGGGCGCTCTCAGCGTCCCGTCGCCAAGGTCGCGCCGCCCGTCGCCTCCAGCACCACGCCGGTCACGAAATCGTTGGCGGCGAGCATGTGGATCGCGCGGGCGATGTCCTGTGGGCGGCCGATGCGGCCGACGGGCGTGCTCGCGGCGAAGCCGTCGAAGAGGGCCCGGCGCTGCTCGGCCGGCACACCCTCCCACCAGGGAGTGTCGACCACGCCGGGGGAGACGGCGTTGATGCGGAGCGGTGCCAGTTCGACGGCGAGGGGCGGGACCATCGCCTCCAGGGCGCCGTTGATCGCGGCCAGGCCGGCGGTGCCGGGCAGGGCGGCGCGGGCGGAGGCGGCGGTCACCAGCGTCACCGAGCCGTCGCGGCGCAGGGCGGGCAGGGCGGCCTGGAGCACGTGGACGTGCGGCCAGAACTTGCCGGCGAATCCGTCCGCCAGCTCGGCCAGGTCCAGTCCGGCGAAGGGGCCGCCGCCCTTGCTGCCGCTGAGTGCGACGACCAGGTGGTCGACGGTTCCCGAGCCCGTGAAGAAGGCGTCCACCGCGGCGCGGTCCGCCCCGTCCAGCCGGTACGTCGTGACCTTGCCGCCCACCCGGTCCGCCGCGGCGTCCAGGCGGTCCTGGTCGCGGCCGGTGATGACCACCTCCGCGCCGTCCGCCGTGAAGAACGCGGCCGCCGCCTCGCCGATGCCGGAGCTGCCGCCCATGACGACGACACGCTGTCCGGCCAGGGCGTGCACCGGGCTGTTCGGAGTGCTCATGAGGGGCTCTCTCCCAGGGATCACCGGGTTCCGGCCCATTGCCGAGAACGTCGGTCTCGTTAAAGAGTTACCGAGACCGGTGGTCTCGTCAAGCGGTTTCGGGGAGGATGGGCCCGTGCACGACAGCAAGGAACCCCGCCCGCACACCGGACGCCGCCGTAACGAGGCCGCACGCCGTGCGATCCTCGACGCCGCGCTGGAGCTGCTGGCCGACGCCGACGGCGCACCGGTGAGCGTGGAGACCATCGCGCGCGCGGCCGGGGTGGGAAAACAGACCCTCTATCGCTGGTGGCCCTCCAAGGGCGCCGTCCTGCTGGACGCGCTCACCGACCGCGCCGCCCAGGACGTGCCCGCGCCGGACACGGGAAACCTCCGGGCGGACCTGCGCGAGCTGGCGGTCGCCACGTTCGAGGCGTCCCAGCGTCCGCCGTCCGGCCCGGCCCTGCGCACCCTCGTCCGGGAGGCGGCCCGGGATCCGCATCTGGCCGAGCTGATGCGGGTGTTCACGGAGTCGCGGCGGGCCGCGGTGCGGGCGGTGCTCGAACGGGGGCGGGAGCGCGGGGAGTTGCCGGCCGGCAGGGACCTCGACCTGCTGGTCGACCAGTTCTACGGGTTCTTCTGGTACCGGTTCCTGCTGGGGCACGCCCCGCTGGACGCGGACGCGGCCGAGGGGCTCACCGATTCACTGCTTCGCTGAGCGCCCGGGACGGTGCCGCTGGGCGGAGGGGCGTATCGGACACAGCCCCTCGGCCCCGGACCACGTTCAGCTCGCTCCCCCCGACAGCGGCAGCATCGGATAGCTGCCCGTGCTCGTCGGGGCGTGTTCCGGGAGCCACAGGACGGCCACCGCGCCCTCCGCCGGGATGTCGGCGGGGGTGCCGGCGGGGCGTACGTTGCGGAACGTCAGCCGGGCGCCGAGCACCCGGGCCTGGCCCGCGGCGATGGTCAGGCCCAGCCCGTGGCCCGTACCGGCGCGGTCCTTGCTGCCGGTGCGGAAGCGGCTCGGCCCCTCGGCGAGCAGTTCCTCGGGAAAGCCCGGACCGTGGTCGCGGACCCGGATGACCCGGCCCTCGACGGTCACTTCGATCGGCGGCCTGCCGTGCCGCGCGGCGTTGGCGAGCAGGTTGAACAGCACCCGCTCCAGCCGCCGCGGATCGGTGGTGACCTGCGACTCGTGCACCACCCGTACGGCGATGTCCGGGTCCTTGGCCGCCACCCGCCGGGCGACGAACTCGCCGAGCATGATGTCCTGCAGCTCGGCCCGCTCCGAGGCGCCGTCGAGCCGGGCCACCTCCAGGACGTCCTCGACGAGCGTGCGCATCGCCTTCGCCCGGTCCAGGACCAGTTCCGTCGGCCGGCCCGGGGGCAGCAGTTCGGCGGCCGTCAGCAGACCGGTCACCGGGGTGCGCAGTTCGTGCGCGATGTCGGCGGTGACCCGCCGCTCGGCCTCGAGACGCTGCCGCAGGGCGTCCGCCATGGCGTCCACGGCGCGGGCGAGATCGTCGGTCTCGTCCCGTACGACCCCGCCGATGGCCTCCCGGACCCGGACGTCGGTCTCGCCCTTGGCGACCTGGTTCGCGGCGGCCGCCGCCTTGCGCAGCCGCCCGGACAGCTGTCCGCCGATCAGCACGCCGAGCGCGCTGCCGCCGAACACGACCGCGACGGACCCGATGACCAGCGCCTGGTCGAGGTCCTTCATCACATCGGTGGACCGGTCCGGCATATGGCTGTGCAGGGACAGCACACGCCCGTCCTTGGTGGGCACGGCCGCCCAGATGTCCGGCACCCCGCCCCGGTCGATGACGTCGCTGGCCTTGCGGCCGGCTGCCACCTTCTCCCGCAGCGCGGGCGGCAGGTCGGGGTCGTCGAGCTTGACGTTCGGGAAGTTCGGCCGCCGGCTCTGCTCGTAGTTGCGCTGCGCGAACTGGAGGCGCTGGTTGGCCAGGTCGCGTGCGTTGTCGAGCATCGAGACCCGGGCCGCGTTGTGCACGACCAGGCTCAGCGCGATCGCCACCAGCCCGGCCACCAGCGCGATCGCCGCGCTGAGCTTCCATCTGAGTCCGGTGTGCAGGCCCGCGCGCTCCACGCGCCGGACCGGGTGCCGCAGGATCCCCCGCATCGCCGCCCCGCTCAGGCCTTCAGCTTGTAGCCGAAGCCGCGGACGGTCTCGATCCGGTCCTGGCCGATCTTCTGGCGCAGCCGCTGCACATGCACGTCGACGACCCGGGTGTCCCCGCCCCAGCCGTAGTCCCAGACCCGCTCCAGGAGCTTGTCGCGGGAGAGCACGGTGCCCGGCGCGGAGGAGAACTCCAGCAGCAGCCGCATCTCGGTCGGGGTGAGCGCGACCGGCTGCCCGGCCCGGCGCACCTCCATGCCCTCGGTGTCGATCTCCAGGTCCCCGAAGGTGAGCACCCCGCCGGTCAACGCGTCCGTGCCGGACTCGGCCTGGCCGCTGCCGCTCGCGTGCCCGAAGCGGCGCAGCACCGCCCGGATCCGCGCCACCAGCACGGCGCCGTCGAACGGCTTGGTCACATAGTCGTCGGCGCCCGCCTCCAGGCCGAGGACGACGTCGATGGAGTCGGCGCGCGCCGACAGCATGATCACCGGCACGGTCGACTCGTCCCGGATACGACGGCACAGGCTGACCCCGTCCAGACCGGGGACCATGACGTCCAGCAGGGCGATGTCGGGGCGGTTCGCCCGGAACGCCTCCAGGCCCGACAGCCCGTCGGGCATGGCGGTGACCGCGAAGCCGTCCCGCTCCAGGGCCAGCTGGGTGGCCTCGCGGATGACGTCGTCGTCCTCGACGAACAGGACGTGGGTCTGGTCTGCCATCCCGGTGCTCTCAGTCCTCGTGGTGTGTGCGTGTGGGGGTCAGCTGTCCTGCGGGGGCGCCGCGTCGCCGCCGGTTCTGCTGTAGAAGGTCTCGTGCCGGGTCCGCTCGGTGAACCGGTCCGCCTTCCAGTCGTACGTGATCACGGTTTCCCGGGACGGGTTGGCCGCCTGGTCGTCCGTGTCGTACACCTGCTTGGTCACGGTCAGCTCGGTGCCGTCGATCTCCGAGAAGACCGGCGAGTCCTCCGCCTTGAACACATTCTTGTACGTCCCGCCGACGTCCCGGTACACGTACGAGCCGATGCCCACCGAGTCGGCGCAGGCCCACACGTTCACCAGGACGTCGTTGACGGACCCGCCGGTCAGGTCGCCGTAGGTGGCCTCGATCGGGTAGCCGTCGCCGCTGCACGGCTTCAGCTCCTGCTTCACCGCCGCGGAGACCGCCGGGTCCTTCTTGAGCAGGGAGACCGCGTCCACCTTCCGATAGCGGGTGGTGGGGCTCGGGCTGGGGCTGGGAGGGGCGGCGGCTCCGACGGCCGCCGACGCGTGTGCCGGGCCCTCGTCCCGGGTGCCCGTGCCCCCCGTGCCGCACGCGGCGACGAAAAGGGCGAGGGCGGCGAGCGCGGCCCCCACCGCGATCACCGCCTGTGTACTCCCTCGGGTCCCGACGGACCCGGCCCCGGTCAGGCCGCGCAACGCTCCCGCTCCTCACGCTCCAGCGCGCGTGCGTCCAGATCGCGGGCCTCCAGCTCCTCGCGGAGCCGGGCGAGCGCCCGGTGCAGCGTGCTCTTGACCGTACCGGCCGACATGCCGAGGGCCGCGGCCGTCTCCTCCGTGGACATCTGCTCCCAGTGTCGCAGCACCACGACGCTCCGCTGCTTCGGTGCGAGCACTTTCATGACGTCCATCAGCAGGGCCCGGTCGGCGTGCTGCTCGGTGGAGTCGTCCACGGACGCGTCCGGCAGCTGCTCGGTCGGGACCTCCTCCAGCTTGCGCGCCCGCCACCACTCCGTACGGGTGTTGATCATCACGCGGCGCAGGTAGGCGTCGGCGAGCCGCTTGTCCGCGATGCCCTCCCAGCGGCCGTACGTGCGCACCAGCGCCGTCTGCAGGAGGTCCTGGGCGTCGACGGGGTCCGGCACCAGGCGGCGCGCGCTGCGCAGCAGCGCGTCCTGCCGGGTGCGGACGTACTCCTCGAATTCGAGCACCTCGCCCTGCGCCATGATCAACCGCCTCCGTTCCCCGTTCACTCCGGCTCCGTGCCTGAAGTCCTGCGTTCTTTCCCCGTGTCCGGTGGTCGGCCGGGCACGGAAAAGAAGCTACGGAGTGGTTGTCACGGCGTTGTCCGAACCAGCCTGCGGCTAGCAATCGGCTATCCGTCGGTTGTGTAACGGACAAGGGAACGGGGTAAGCAGGCGGACCGGTATGTCCCTTTATGTAAGCCTTTGTCGAGCAGATGGCGCCGTAACAGAGGCGCCAGAGCTGTGACTTGGCTGTTCGTCAGCTCAGCGGCAGCCGATACAGACCGCCCGGCAGCGGCTCCACCAGGCCGTCCGCGACGAGCCCGTCGAGCGCGCGGGCGCGCTGCACCGGCTCGTGCCACACCCGGTCCAGCACCGCCTGCGGCACCGACGCGTGCGCCTCCCGCAGGACCGCCAGCAGCTTGCCGCGCACCTGCCGGTCCGTACCGGCGTACGTCTGCCCGCGCCGCGGCGGGCCCGTGTGCTCCGGCTTGCCGGCCAGCCGCCAGGCGCACTGGGCGGCGATCGGGCACCGCCCGCACCCCTCGTTCTTCGCCGTGCACACCAGCGCGCCCAGCTCCATGGTGGCCGCCGCCCAGCGCGCGGCGGTCCCCTCGTCCTGCGGCAGCAGCTCACGGGCGAGCCTGCGCTCGGCGGCCGTCGTCGCGTTCGGCGGGTACTGCACGCCCGTCACCGCGCGCGCGAAGACCCGGCGCACGTTCGTGTCCAGCACCGGATGCCGCTGCCCGTACGCGAAGGAGGCCACCGCGGCGGCCGTGTACTCGCCGATGCCGGGCAGCGCCAGCAGCTGCGCATGGTCCGTCGGTACGTCCCCGCCGTGCCGTTCCGTTATGGCGACCGCCGCCCCGTGCAGCCGCAGGGCCCGGCGCGGATAGCCGAGCCGGCCCCAGGCGCGCACCGCCTCGCCCGGCGCCTCCTTCGCCAGGTCGGCGGGGCGCGGCCAGCGGGCGAGCCACTCCTCGTAGACGGGCAGGACCCGGCTCACCGGGGTCTGCTGGAGCATGAACTCGCTGACCATCACACCCCACGGGCCCGCCTCCGGGCGGCGCCAGGGGAGGTCGCGGGCGTGGGCGTCGAACCAGGCGATCACGGGGGTGTGCAGCTTCTCAGTCATGGCCTTCCGATCCTGCCACGGCCCGGGCCGCCCGGTGGGTGACGGCGCGGTCACACAGCGTCGTGACCGATGAAGAGCCGTGCGGCTGACGGCGGTTGCCGGAATGATGATCGGGAAAAGTTGGCGCTCGCGCGGCGGGTGGCGCAAGCGAGCAAGGGGATCTCTCGTACAGTTTGCGCCGTGGGATCTCTGCGCAATCCGGTCGGGCCGCTTCCCTCCTCCATCTACTGGCGAAGGAGGGTCGTACTGCTGTCGGTGTTCGCGGTGTTGGCGCTGCTGGTCACGTGGATCGTCACCGCGGGCGGCGGGAGCGGCAGGAAGAGCGCCGGCGGATCCAACGACAAGAATCCCGCACCCACGATCACTCCGGGACCCTCCTCGTCCGGGCCCGCGATCAGCCAACACCCGGGCGGGCGCGACGAGTCGGGCGGCGGCTCCAGCGGGAGCGATTCCGGTTCCGGCGGCAGCGGTTCGGACGGCGGTTCCACCGGCTCCTCCGGCGGCGGCGCGGCCGGAGGCTCGGGTTCGGCTTCCGGCGGCGGCAACGTCGGTGCGGGCGACGCGCTCCCGGCGTCCTCCCCGCTGCCCGACTGCACGTCCGGCGCGGTGGCGTTGAGCCTGCGGAGCCTGCACAACTCCTACTCGCCCGACCAGACGCCGACCTTCGAACTCACCGCGAAGAACGGCTCGTCCGCCGACTGCAAGATCGATCTCGGGTCCAGGAGCACGGTGTTGACGATCACGCCGGCGGCCGGGAGCGACGCGTTCTGGTCGTCGGACGACTGCCCCAAGGGCGCGGGGAGCCTGGTGTTCCGGGTACCGGCGGGGAAGAGCATCACGTACACCGTGACGTGGGACCGGAAGCCGAGTGCTCCGCACTGCGCGAAGGCCTCCGGCGGTACGGCCGGCACGGGGACGTATCTGCTGGAGGCGAAGGCACCGGGGTACGGCAAGGTGCGGGCGTCGTTCGTGCTGTCGGCCGACTGAGGACGGGACCGGTCGACCAAAAGGCGGGGTGACGCGATTCGGGGTCGGGTGCGGGTGCCTGGGGGGCGCGATCAGCCATCGGCGGCCCGCACTCGCCACAGGACACACGCCCCCCGAGTCATGGGGCGCCCGGCCGAAACTCAGACGTACCGCTCCAAGATGGAGGACTCGGCCAAACGCGACAAACCTTCCCGTACGCTTCTCGCCCGGGCCTCGCCCACACCGTCCACCGTCTGCAGATCGTCCACGCTGGCGGCGAGCAGCTTCTGCAGCCCCCCGAAGTGCTCCACCAGCCGGTCGATGATCGCGCCCGGAAGACGCGGAACCTTGGCCAGCAGCCGGAAGCCGCGCGGGGAGACCGCCGAGTCGAGCGTCTCGGGAGAGCCGGTGTAGCCCAGCGCACGCGCCACCGTGCCCAGTTCGAGAAGCTCCGCGTGGGTCAGCGCGTCCAGCTCGGACAGCGCCTCCTCGACCGTACGGGACCGCTTCGCCGTCGGCTCGGGGACGTAGTCCCGGACGACCAGCTCACGGTCGGGCTCGACGCCGGCGATCAACTCCTCCAGCTGGAGCGCGAGCAGACGCCCGTCCGTGCCCAGCTCGACCACGTACTCGGCGATTTCGGTGGCGATGCGCCGGACCATCTCCAGGCGCTGCGCGACGGCGGACACGTCCCGCACCGTCACCAGGTCCTCGATCTCCAGCGCCGACAGCGTGCCCGCCACCTCGTCCAGGCGCAGCTTGTACCGCTCCAGCGTGGCCAGCGCCTGGTTCGCACGGGACAGGATCGCCGCCGAGTCCTCCAGGACGCGCCGCTGACCGTCGACGTACAGGGCGATCAGGCGCATCGACTGCGAGACGGAGACCACGGGGAAGCCGACCTGCTTGCTCACCCGGTCCGCCGTGCGGTGCCGTGTCCCCGTCTCCTCCGTGGGGATCGTGGGGTCCGGGACCAGCTGCACGCCCGCCCGGAGGATCTTCGACAGGTCCGAGGACAGCACGATGCCGCCGTCCAGCTTGCACAGCTCCCGCAGCCGGGTCGCGGTGAACTCCACGTCCAGGACGAACCCGCCCGTGCACATCGCCTCGACCGTCTTGTCGGAGCCGAGGACGATCAGCCCGCCGGTGTTGCCGCGCAGCACGCGCTCGAGGCCGTCGCGCAGGGCCGTACCGGGAGCCACGGCGCTCAGCGAGGCGCGCATCAGGCCATCGGAACCGGCACTCCCACCGGACTTTCCGGGAGCTGCTGCCCGGTCGTTGGCTGCCACTGCACTCCTCCGGTCGCAGGTTCTGACGCGCTCCCTTAGCCGCACGCGGTTCGTACGGACGGGCGAGACCTGGGCAAAGTCTACCGGCGCTCCTCAGCCTCCCGGGGGGCCTCTCGGCGACGGGAGCGCGGCAGCACCCGCAGCGCGTCCCCCATGTCGGCGACTTCCAGGACCTTCATGCCGGACGGGACCTTGCCCGGATCGGTCGGCACGAGCGCGTGCGTGAAGCCCAGCCGGTGCGCCTCGGCGAGCCTGCGCTGCACGCCCGTGACCCGTCTCACCTCGCCCGCGAGGCCGACCTCGCCGATGGCCACCAGGTTCTTCGGCAACGGGGTGTCGCTGGCGGCGGAGGCCAGCGCGAGCGCGATCGCGAGGTCGGCGGCCGGCTCCGACAGCTTCACACCGCCCACCGTCGCGGAGTAGATGTCCCGCTTGCCGAGCGCGCTGATCCGGCCGCGCTGCTCCAGGACGGCCAGCATCATCGACACGCGCGAGGTCTCCAGGCCGGAGGTCGTCCGGCGCGGGGAGGGGATCTGGGAGTCGACGGTCAGTGCCTGCACCTCGGCCACCAGCGGGCGGCGGCCCTCCAGGGTGACGGTCAGGCACGTACCGGGGACCGGCTCGTCCCGGCGGGTCAGGAACAGGCCGCTGGGGTCGGCGAGGCCGGTGATGCCCTCGTCGTGCAGCTCGAAGCAGCCGACCTCGTCCGTGGCGCCGTAGCGGTTCTTCACGCCGCGGACCAGGCGCAGGCGGGCGTGCCGGTCGCCCTCGAAGTGCAGGACGACGTCCACCAGGTGCTCCAGGAGGCGGGGACCGGCGATGGCACCGTCCTTCGTGACGTGACCCACCAGGAGGGTGGACATGCCGCGCTCCTTCGAGGCGCGGATCAGAGCACCCGCGACCTCCCTCACCTGAGCCATGCCACCGGGCGCGCCCTCGATCTCGGGGGAGGCGACCGTCTGCACCGAGTCGAGGATCAGCAGGGACGGCTTCACCTCGTCCAAGTGGCCGAGGACGGCGGACAGATCGGTCTCGGCGGCCAGATACAGCTCGTCGTGCAGGGCGCCGATGCGGTCGGCGCGCAGCCGCACCTGGCTCGCCGACTCCTCACCGGTGACATACAGGGTGCGGTGTTCGGCGCTCGCGGCCTTGGCGGCCACGTCCAGCAGCAGCGTGGACTTGCCGACGCCGGGTTCGCCCGCGAGCAGCACGACCGCGCCGGGTACCAGGCCGCCGCCGAGCACGCGGTCCAGCTCGGGCACGCCGGTCGAGCGGGCGGTGGCCTGGCGGCCGTCGACCTGGCCGATGGGCAGCGCGGAGGTGCTGACCCGGCCCGGTGCCGTCGTACGGACCGCGGGCGCGCCGTACTCCTCGACCGTGCCCCACGCCTGGCACTCGGGGCAGCGGCCGAGCCACTTGGCCGTCTGCCAGCCGCACTCGGTGCAGCGGTAGGACGGGCGGTCCTTGGTGGTCTTGGTACGGGCAGCCATGCGGAAACCGTAGCCCGCGGCACTGACAACGGGTCCCCGGGCCGTCCGAACCCGTCCCCGGGCTCCCCGCGGATGAACCGGTATCGGCCACCACCCGTCGGGATCGCGCCACGGAACAAAGGGTTCCTGTCCCCTTATGAGGGATCGTTTCACCCGTGCGGGTTAAAAGTGCTCAAGCTTCGAGAAGGGGCACTCCGCCGCCGCCTACGGTCGCACGGGTGACGAGCAGCAGTCCGGAGACCACCACCCGCAGCACCGGAGCGCACCGCGTGCAGCGCGAGGCACGCGATCGCACCACCGCGCGCACCCTCGCCCAGCGGCCGCCGGCGCGCTACGAACCGTACCTGGACGGACTGTTCACCTACTGTCTGTCGGTGCTGTGCGACCACGACGCGGCCACCGCCGCCCTGGGCGACGCCCTCGCCCTGGCCGAGCGGCGCGGCCACCGCGTCCCGCAGGCCGCCGCCGACCGCAGGGCCTGGCTGTACGCGCTGGCCCGCTGGGCGTGCCTGCGCAAGCTGGCCGAGGCCAAGCAGAAACGTCAGGCCACCCACGCGGCCGGCCGTTCCGGTGCCGGGAGACCGACCGGGCCCCAGGTGCCCGATCCGCCGGTTGCCCCGGAGGCCCACGAGCGGCGCCGCCGGGAACTGGCCCTGCTCGCCTGGCCGGAGGCGGCCGGTACGACCCCCGAGCAGCGCGAGGCCCTGGAACTGGCGGTCCGCCACCACCTGGCCGCGCGGGAGGTCGCCGCCGTCCTCGGCATGGAGACGGCCGCCGCGCGCGAACTGCTCGCCACGGCCGCCTGCGAGGTCGAGCGCACCCGCGCGGCCCTCGCCGTCGTCGAGACCGGCGGCTGTCCGAGCGTGGCCCACCTCACCGGGGACAGCGGCCTGGTCCTGAGTACGGCGCTGCGCCGCGAGCTGGTCCGCCACGTCGACGACTGCCCGCGCTGCCGCCGCACCGCCGAGCGCGCCGTCCCCGGCCGCTGGCCCGGCGCCACGGTCACCCCGGCCGAACTGCCCGTCCTGGAGGCCCCGCGCGCGGCCCTGCACATCGCCCTGGCCCACCACGCACGCGCGCGTGGCGCGGCGGCACCCCGCTTCGACCGGCGTGGCTTCCCGATGGACCCCAAGGACCGCGCGGCCCGCCGCGACCGGCTACGCGCGCGTGCGGTGACGACGACCGTCGTCGCCACGGTGGTGGCCGCCCCCGTCCTGGCCCTGTGGGCCGCCTACCGGGGTGCCCCGACGGCGGAGGGCGAGGGCCCCTCGGCCACCGCACATGAGGCGCAGGGCCCCGACGCCCTCGGCGGTGACACGGCCGGCGGTTACGAGAACGCCGGGAACGCCAGCGCGAAGCCCGGCACCCGGCTCGGTGAGGACGGCGAGGCGGACGTCTCCGTGGAGGTCGTCAGCGCCGACGGCACGGGCGGCGCGAGGTCCGGACAGCTCGACGTCAGCGCCGCCGGCGACGGCGACACCACGCTGATCACCCTCAGCGCCTCGGGTTCCGGGCCGGTCGCCTGGTCCGCGTCCACCACGGCGCACTGGCTCTACCTCAGCCGGTCCTCGGGAACCCTGGCGGCCGGCGAGACGTTGACGATCAAGGTGTACGTCGACCATCTGCAGGAGCCCTCCGGCCACTGGCACGCACAGCTGGCGATCTCCCCGGCCGGTGCGGTGGTCTCCATCGACGGCTACGGCACGGCACCGACCCGCCGCCCCGCACCCCGGCCCCCGTCCTCCGACCCCACCCCGCCCCCGCCCAGCACACCCCCCACCGACCCCCCTCCCACCCAGACCCCGCCGTCACCGGCCCCGACCCCCACCCCCACGGATCCACCGTCACCCCCCGACTCCCCGACCCCGACGCCCTCCCAGCCGGGGAGCGATACGCCGAGTCCCCCCTAGGGCTGTGCCTGCGGGGGGCGCATGCCGAGGGTGTTCGGCGGATCCGCCTCAGGGGGCGACCCGTTTGCGGTGGAAGGCACCGGCCCGGTACAGCGGCCGAGGGGTGGCGGGCGACGGACTTCCCATCCGGGCGCCCCCGTCCCGGCGTCCCCGTCCGGGCGACGGACTTCCACCCGGGCGACGGAGCAGCGCGGGGCACAGGGGCGGGCGGCGGACCCCCGGGGCGCACGCCGGACGCCCCGGGTCGGCGTCGGACGCCCGCGGGGGCGGGCACCGGGCCCGCCGGGCGTGTCCGTCCCGCGCGCGGCGGTCGGTCGGCCCCTCGGTGTCCTGTCGGGCGGCCGGGACGGGGGACGGACGGGTGGGAGGGAAGGGGGCGGGTGGTGGGGCTACGGGGCCGGGTCGGCCGGGTGGGGGGCGACCAGGGGGAGCTGCGACGCCAGCCGCTGTTCGCAGAGCTCGGCCAGGCGGTCGTAGCCGGCCTTGCCCATCAGTTCCGTCAGCTCGGCCCGGTAGGAGACGTACACCGGCTCGCCCGCGCCGTGCGCCGACGTCGCCGATGTGCACCACCAGTGCAGGTCGTGCCCGCCCGGACCCCAGCCCCGGCGGTCGTACTCGCCGATGGACACCTGCAGCACGCGCGTGTCGTCGGGCCGGTCGATCCAGTCGTACGTCCGCCGGATCGGCAGCTGCCAGCACACGTCCGGCTTGGTCTCCAGCGGCTCCCGGCCCTCCCGCAGCGCGAGGATGTGCAGGGAGCAGCCCGCGCCGCCCGCGAACCCCGGGCGGTTCTGGAAGATGCACGAGCCCTGGAACGGGCGGGTCTGCCGGGAGCCCTCGTCGTCCTCGGAGACCCAGCCGTCGCGGGTGCCCTCCGCGTGGTGCTGCCAGATCTCCGGCGTGAGCCGTGCCACGTGCGCGGCGACCCGCTTCTCGTCGTCCTCGTCCGAGAAGTGCGCGCCCAGCGAGCAGCACCCGTCGTCCGCGCGGCCCGCCTGGATGCCCTGGCAGCCGCTGCCGAAGATGCAGTTCCAGCGAGAGGTCAGCCATGTCAGATCACAGCGGAAGACCTGTTCGTCGTCCGCAGGATCGGGAAACTCCACCCAGGCGCGCGCGAAGTCGAGCCCCTTCTCGTCGCTCACCTGCGGAGCCTTCCGGGACTTCGTGGCCTTCGGGGACTTCGGGGACACGGACGCCGTCGCCTGGGAAGAATCCTTCACTCCCTTGGAGGATTTGTGGTTCTTCGCCTTTTTCGTCTTTGGCACGCGTCCAGAGTAAGTGGCCCAGGCCCGTACCGGGGACCGTGGACGGACAATCTGGCAGTAGCGTTCCGTATATGAGACTCGGTGTCCTGGACGTGGGTTCGAACACGGTGCATCTGCTGGTGGTGGACGCTCACCCCGGCGCGCGCCCGCTGCCCGCGCATTCGCACAAGGCCGAACTTCGGCTCGCCCAGCTCCTCGACGACAGCGGTGCCATCGGCGACGACGGCATCCACAAGCTGATCGACGTCGTGCAGGACGCCCTCCAGGCCGCCGAGGACAAGGGGGTCGAGGACCTGCTGCCGTTCGCCACCTCCGCCGTACGGGAGGCCAGCAACGCCGACGACGTCCTCGCGCGCGTGGCCGACGAGACCGGTGTACGACTCCAGGTCCTCAGCGGCGAGGAGGAGGCCCGCCTGACCTTCCTCGCGGTCCGCCGCTGGTTCGGCTGGTCCGCCGGAAAGCTCCTGGTCGTGGACATCGGCGGCGGCTCCCTGGAGATCGCCTACGGCATAGACGAGGAGCCGGACACCGCCGTCTCCCTGCCGCTCGGCGCCGGCCGGCTCACCGCGGGCTGGCTGCCCGGCGACCCGCCCGCCCCCGAGGCCGTACGCGCCCTGCGCCGCCACGTCCGTGCGGAGATCGCCCGCACGGTCGGCGAATTCAGCCGCTTCGGCGCCCCCGACCACGTCGTCGCCACGTCGAAGACCTTCAAGCAGCTCGCCCGCATCGCCGGCGCCGCCCGCAGCGCCGACGGCCTCTACGTCCAGCGTGAACTCAAGCGCGAGTCCCTGGAGGCCTGGGTCCCGCGGCTGGCCGGCATGACGGCCGACCAGCGCGCCGAGCTGCCGGGCGTCTCGGACGGCAGGGCCGGCCAGCTGCTGGCGGGTGCGCTGGTGGCCGAGGGCGCGATGGACCTGTTCGGCGTGGAGAGCCTGGAGGTCTGCCCGTGGGCCCTGCGGGAGGGCGTCATCCTCCGCCGCCTCGACCACATGGGTTCGGACTAGGGGGCGCCGGGGCGCGGGGCCGTGTCGACGTGCGGCTCCGCCGTGCGGGCGCCGCACACGACCCGCGCCTGCCCGAATGGCAAAGCTCACAACGGCGAACAGGCACCCGGCACCCTCACCACTCCACCCCGTAAGGTGACGGACGTGGCTGAACCAAGGGACGTTTCCGTTGCCCTGTCGACGGCCTCCGTATACCCGGAGTCCACGGCGACGGCCTTCGAGATCGCCGCGCGCCTCGGGTACGACGGCGTCGAGGTCATGGTGTGGACCGACCCCGTCAGCCAGGACATCGGGGCGCTGCGCCGCCTGTCGGACTACCACGGCATCCCGATCCTGGCCGTCCACGCCCCCTGCCTGCTGATCACCCAGCGGGTCTGGTCGACGGACCCGTGGGTCAAGCTGCAGCGGGCCCGGGCGGCCGCCGAGAAGCTGGGTGCCTCCACCGTCGTCGTGCACCCGCCCTTCCGCTGGCAGCGGCAGTACGCGCGCGACTTCGTCGACGGGATCTGGCGGATGGCGAACGAGACGGACGTGCGGTTCGCCGTCGAGAACATGTACCCGTGGCGCTACCGCGACCGCGAGATGCTCGCCTACGCCCCCGACTGGGACGTCACCAACGACGACTACCGGCACTTCACGATCGACCTCAGCCACACGTCGACGGCCCGCACGAACGCCCTGGACATGATCGACCGCATGGGCGACCGCCTGGGCCACGTGCACCTCGCCGACGGCCGGGGCTCGGCCAAGGACGAGCACCTGGTGCCCGGCCGCGGCACCCAGCCCTGCGCCGAGCTGCTGGAACACCTGACCCTGTCCGGCTTCGACGGCCATGTCGTCATCGAGGTCAACACCCGGCGGGCCATGTCCGGTGCCGAGCGCGAGGCCGACCTCGCCGAGGCCCTGGCCTTCACCCGCAAGCACCTGGCGTCGGCGGCAAGGATGCCCCGGCGATGAACGAGACTCCGGCCATGAGCGAGACGCCCGCCACCGGTGAGCCGACGGCCCGCAGAAGGGGCCGCCCGCCGCGCGCCGAGTCCGCGGACACCCGCGACCGCATCCTCGCCGCGGCCCGTGAGGAGTTCTCCGAGCGCGGGTACGAGAAGACGTCCGTACGCGGCATCGCCAAGGCGGCCGGGGTCGACTCGGCGCTCGTCCACCACTACTTCGGCACCAAGGAGCAGGTGTTCGAGGCGGCCATCGAGGTCGCCTTCGCACCCGCGCTGAACGCGCCGAACGCGGTGGCCGACGGCCCCCTGGAGGGGGTGGGGGAGCGGCTGACCCGCTTCGTCTTCGGCGTCTGGGACAACCCCACGACCCGTACACCCCTCCTCGCGATCCTCCGGTCCGCCGTGAACAACGAGACCGCCGCCGCCGTCTTCCGCCGCCTCGTCGCCTCCCAGCTGCTGCGCCGTATCGCCGCCCAGGTGGACCTGCCGGACCCGGAGCTGCGGGCCGAGCTGGCGGCCGCGCAGCTGGTGGGTACGGCGATGATGCGCTACGTGATCAAGCTGGAGCCGCTGGCGTCCGCGGATCTGGAACAGATCATCGCCCGGGTCGCCCCCGTCGTGCAGGGGCATCTCACGCACCCCTGAGCGCGCCTGGCCGAGCGGGAGGGGAACCGCTGCCCGTACCCGGCGGCCCATGGGACACGTGTCCCGCATTCCGGACAACCGTGTCCAGCGTTTGGAGCACCGGCGTACGCTCGGAGACAGTCAGAACTCTCTGGCAGTAGGTCTTCGAAGGAGCGAGCGACGATGCCCGAGCTGAGGTCCCGCACAGTCACCCACGGCCGCAACATGGCGGGCGCCCGCGCCCTGATGCGCGCTTCAGGTGTACCCGGTGCGGACATCGGCCGGAAGCCGGTCATCGCGGTCGCGAACTCCTTCACCGAGTTCGTCCCGGGCCACACCCACCTCCAGCCGGTCGGCCGGATCGTCAGCGAGGCGATCAAGGAGGCGGGCGGCATCCCGCGCGAGTTCAACACGATCGCCGTGGACGACGGCATCGCGATGGGCCACGGCGGCATGCTCTACAGCCTCCCCTCCCGCGACCTGATCGCGGACTCGGTGGAGTACATGGTCGAGGCGCACTGCGCCGACGCCATGGTCTGCATCTCCAACTGCGACAAGATCACCCCGGGTATGCTGCTGGCGGCCCTGCGCCTGAACATCCCCACGGTGTTCGTCTCCGGCGGCCCCATGGAGGCCGGCCGCGCCACCCTGGTCGACGGTACGGTCCGCACCCTCGACCTGGTCGACGCGATCTCCGACGCCGTCAACGACAAGATCTCCGACGAGGACATCCTCCGTATCGAGGAGAACGCCTGCCCGACCTGCGGCAGCTGTTCCGGCATGTTCACGGCCAACTCCATGAACTGCCTGACCGAGGCGATCGGCCTGTCCCTGCCCGGCAACGGCTCGGTGCTGGCCACCCACACCGCGCGCAAGCAGCTCTACGTCGACGCCGCCCGCACGGTCATGGACCTCACCCGCCGCTACTACGAGCAGGACGACGAGTCGGTCCTCCCGCTGAACATCGCCACCTTCCAGGCCTTCGAGAACGCCATGGCCCTGGACATCGCGATGGGCGGCTCCACGAACACGATCCTGCACCTGCTGGCCGCCGCCCAGGAGGCGGGCGTCCCGTTCGGTCTGGAGCAGATCGACGCCGTCTCGCGTCGCGTCCCGTGCCTGGCGAAGGTCGCCCCGAACGTGGCGAAGAACCGCACCTACTACATGGAGGACGTGCACCGCGCCGGCGGCATCCCCGCCCTGCTGGGCGAACTGCACCGCGCGGGCCTGCTCAACGAGGACGTCCACGCCGTCCACAGCCCGTCCCTGGCCGACTGGCTCAAGACCTGGGACGTCCGCGGCGGCTCCCCGTCCCCCGAGGCGGTCGAGCTGTGGCACGCGGCCCCCGGCTGCGTCCGCTCCGCCGAGGCCTTCTCCCAGTCCGAGCGCTGGGAGGCCCTGGACGAGGACGCGGAGGGCGGCTGCATCCGCAGCGCCGAGCACGCCTACTCGAAGGACGGCGGCCTGGCCGTCCTGAAGGGAAACCTGGCGGTCGACGGCTGCGTGGTCAAGACCGCCGGCGTCGACGAGTCGATCTGGACCTTCGAGGGCCCGGCGGTCGTCTGCGAGTCCCAGGAGGAGGCCGTCCAGCGGATCCTCACCCAGGAGGTCAAGGACGGCGACGTCGTCGTCATCCGCTACGAGGGCCCCAAGGGCGGCCCCGGCATGCAGGAGATGCTCTACCCGACCTCGTACCTGAAGGGCCGCGGCCTCGGCAAGACCTGCGCCCTGGTCACCGACGGCCGATTCTCCGGCGGCACCTCCGGCCTCTCCATCGGCCACGCCTCCCCGGAGGCGGCCGCCGGCGGCACGATCGCCCTGGTCCAGGACGGCGACCGCATCCGCATCGACATCCCGAACCGCACGATCGAGCTGCTGGTGGACGAGGCGGAACTGTCCCGCCGCGAGCAGGCCCTGAACGGCGTCCACGCCCCCAAGAACCGCGACCGCAAGGTCTCCGCCGCCCTCCGCGCCTACGCGGCGATGGCCACCAGCGCCGACAAGGGCGCGGTGCGCGACGTGACGAAGCTGGGCTGAGCGGTCGTACGACCCCAGGGGCCGCCTCCCTCAGGGGGCGGCCCCTGCGCACGTCACCAACCGGCCGGATCGCGCGCGGCCACGGCGAAGACGGTTCCGTCGGGGGCGGCGGCGTAGATGTGGCCGTCGGCGAGCAGAGGGGGCGGCATGTCGGCGGTGACCTCGTCCGCGTGGTCACCGAGCCGCGACCGGGTCTGCCCCGCGAGGCGTCCGTCGTGCGCGTCGAACGCCAGCAGGCGTCCGTCGGCCGCGGTGAAGTAGACGTGCTCACCGTCGCCGACCGGTGCCGAGCCGCGGCTGACGGACGTCTCGACCTGCCACAGCCGCTTACCGGCGGCCAGGTCGACGGCTTCCAGCGAGCCGCCCGCCGACAGCAGGTGGACCATGTCGCCGTGCGTGGTCGCCTGAGGGCTGAAGCGCGGGACCGGCAGCGCCACCCAGCGCGACGTCCTCGACGCCGGCGTGTAGCGGACCACGGCGTTCGTCGCCCCGGAGGCCGTGTCGAAGGACAGGAACGCCAAGGACCGGCCCAGGCTGCCGACGGGCTTGAGCGACCCCTGCAGTGAGGCCTGCCAGCGCACGGCGCCGGTCCCCGGATCCACCGCGGTGACGCGTGTGCGCGTCCCGTCCTCGGACGTGTTCGTCGCGTAGGCCAGCGGGTCCCCGGCGAACGAGGCGACGGACGGAGTGCCGTAGCCAGGGAGCCGCCGACTCCACTTCGTGCGGCCCGAACGGCCGTCCACCGCGGTGATCCTTCCGCCGGCACCCGTGAGCAGGGTCGTTCCGCCGGCGTACCGGACCGTTGTGCCGTGGGGCAGGGGCCGCTTCCACACCTCGTTGCCGGAGCGCAGGTCGAACGCCGTCAGCAGCGAACCGCCGTTCGTGCAGAGCTGCACGAGAGAGCCCGAGAGAACCGGCGGTCCGCTGATGGGCCTGGCGGCGATCGAGTGGTGCCACAGCGGTTTCCCGGCGGCAGCGGAGAGAGCGAAGACCGTGCCGGGCTGCGCGCACCACAACGTTGCGCTCCGGTACGAACACTGAGGCATCCCCGCCCCTTCGGGCGCCGCCCTGGTCTTCCAGGAGCCGAACACGGCAGCCTTGGTGGACGGTTGCGGGCCGGCCGGAGGGGGGTCGTCGCCTCCCGCCAGGTGGACGGAGGCGAGCGCGGCGGCCACCAGGAGACCGAGCGCCCCGGCGCCCACGGCCGCCTTCTTCCCCAGCCGCCGCCTGCCCGAGGGCGCGGGCCGCGCGGCCCGGGGCTCCGGCGCCGCTCCGTCGCCCGCCCGCTGCGCCGGTATGAACGCCTGCGTGTCGTACGAGGCCGCCACCGACCGCAGCTCCCGCATCAGTTCGTCGGGAGTCGGCCGGTCCTCCGGCTCCTTGGCGAGGCACCGCCGCACCAGCGGAACGAGGTTTTCCGGTACGCCGGTGAGGTCCGGCTCGTCATGCACGACCTGGTAGGCGACGACGTACGGGCTGTCGGAGTCGAAGGGCCCGCGTCCGGTCGCCGCGTGCACCATCACGGACCCGAGCGCGAAGATGTCGGCGGCGGGCCCCACTTCGCGCGGCCGCCGGAACTGCTCGGGCGCCATGAAGGGCGGCGTGCCGATCAACTTGCCGGTCTCCGTGCGCAGTTCGCTGTCCTTCGGCCGGGAGATGCCGAAGTCGATGACCTTCGGCCCGTCGTCGGCGAGCAGGACGTTGCTCGGCTTCAGATCCCGGTGCACGACCCCGACCCGGTGAATGTCGCGCAGCGCCTCGGCGAGCCCCGCCATCAGCCGGCGCAACTGGGCCGGCTCCATCGCCCCGTTCCGCTTCACCTCGTCGGAAAGGGTCGGTCCCGGAATGTACAGCGTGGCCATCCAGGGCCTCTCGGCATCCGGATCGGCGTCGACGACGGGCGCGGTGAAGGCCCCGCTCACCTTGCGAGCGGCGGCCACCTCCTGCCGGAAACGGCCCCTGAACTCGGGATCCCTGGCGAACTCGGCATGTACGACCTTCACCGCGAGTTTCATCCCCGAGGTGCTGTGGGCCAGGTGGACCACCCCCATGCCACCCGACCCCAGGCGTGACTGAAGACGGTAGTGACCGGCGTACTCGGGAAGTTCCGCTTCCGCGCCCGCTCCCGTGTTCCTGCGTGGCGTCATGCGCCCCCCCGTGCTGTTCGACCGCGCGCGCGACGCACGGAGCCTAGTCGATGACTCGTGCGAGACAGAGGCGGCTTGCTAGCCTGCGCGCGCGAGTCGCGCACAGATGTTTCGCGGCTCGTTCCAGGGGAACGAACGGCGCCCCATGACCGCATGGGGCTCAAGGGGGAAGGTTTCGCATGTCTGTTGACCGTGCCGAAGAGGCCGAGACCGGCACCGAGCCGGAGGCCATGACGGCCGAGACGGCCATCCGTACGTACGCGGTCGCTCCGGGCGTCCGCGTGAACGTCCGCAACGGCCCCGGCACCAGCTACGGCATCGTGCGTGTCCTGCCCGAGGGGACCCGTGTCCCGGTCTTCTGCCAGACGCCGGGGACGAAGGTGAGCGGCCCGTACGGCACGACGAACATCTGGGACAACATCGACAACGGCGAGTACGTGTCCGACGCCTACGTCCAGACCGGCAGCGACGGCTACATCGCGTCGCGCTGCGGCTGACCCCACCGGGAGCCCGCCCCCGCCCGGCGCCATAATCGTTCCGTGAGCGACGAAACCGGCACCCCGGACACCCCGGCGGGCTCCCCCGAGGGCGCGACCGCGGGCGGCGGCCCGCGTCCCGAGCCCCTCCGCTTCTTCGGCACCACCTGGGTGGACCACGACCACGGCTACGCGGCCCGCCGCGCCGGCGTCGCCGTCGGCTCGCTCGCCGCGGCCGTCGCCTCCTGCCTGGTCCTCCGCTTCGCCTATGAGGGCATCCAGATCGCCGACACCGGCTCCTTCGTGACCGTGCTGATCATCGCCATGTTCGCGATCTGCAGCGCGCTCGCCTTCCGCAACACCTGGGAGGGCTTCGGCAAGCGGCACGACCCGCAGCGCCAGGCGTCCCTGCGCGGCCTGCTCGCCATCGGCTTCGTCGGCTCCCTCCTCGCCTACTTCTTCCGCTCCCTCACCGAGGCGCCCGGCGAGAAGCTGCACCGCGAGGAGTACGAGAAGACCCGCGAGGAGTACGCGCGCCGCGCCTCCCGGCGAACCGGCAACCCCTCGAAGAAGAAGCGCCGCCGCTGACGCCCCCACCGGCCGGTCCGGAGCCCGTCCGCCCAGCCGGGCCGGTCCCCGCCAGGTCAGTAGTACCGGCTCATGATCTCCGTGGCCCACCGCGGCTGCCGGGTCGCGCCCTGCGGCCCGAACTCCGCCATGTACGGCTTGAGGTCCAGCACCGGAGTACCGTCCACCGCGTCGAGCCCCTCGACATGCACCTCCAGACCGTCGACCCGCAGCACACGGCAGCGCGAGACCCCGATCCGGTTGGGCCGGTTCTTGCCGCGCTGGGCGAAGATGCCGACCTTCGGCCAGTCGGCGTTGCCGCGCGGATGCCGGGCCCCGGTCTCGATCCTCTCCTCCGGCACCCGGTCGAAGTGATAGACGACCTCCAGATGG
The DNA here is from genome assembly GCF_053598395.1 of Streptomyces sp. NPDC001135. NCBI lineage: Bacteria > Bacillati > Actinomycetota > Actinomycetes > Kitasatosporales > Streptomycetaceae > Streptomyces > Streptomyces sp. NPDC001135. The sequence goes on from NZ_JBSFKD010000014.1 coordinate 198,541, forward strand.
GAGAAGTCCTCCAGCCCGGCCAGGGCCTCCGCCGTGAACCGGTCACCGTCGACCCGGATCACTCCGCGGACCCCACCCCACGCGTCGTCCCGTACATCCCCCCGTCCGCCGACGACCCAGCCCACCGGTCGCACCACGATCTCCCCGGCCACGCCGACTCCCTTCCCCAGCACTCCAGCCCCACCAGTACCGTCGCCCCACGCTATCCGCACCGCCCGCCCCGCCGACGCCGAACGTCCCGCTCCGCGGCGGCCCTTGGGGGCGCGGAGTGCGTACAACACGGAGGCCAGGTGCCCGAGACGGTGGTGTTCTTGTCCGTATGACCACGACACCGCCCACCTCACCGACACCCTCGCCCACGGACCGCGCCCACTCCTTCAACGCCGCAGCCGCGCAGTACGCCGCGAACCGCCCCTCCTACCCGCCCGCCCTCTTCGACACCGTCGAGGAGCTGGCCGGCCGGTCCCTGTCGGGTGCCAGGGTCGTGGACGTCGGTGCCGGCACCGGTATCGCGACCGCCCTCCTGCACGACCGCGGTGCCCACGTCCTCGCCGTCGAACCCGGCGAGGGCATGACCGCCGAGTTCCGCCGCGGGCTGCCGCACCTCCCGGTCGTCCGCGGCAACGGCAACGCCCTCCCCGTCGCCGACGCACACGCCGACTTCGTCACCTACGCCCAGGCCTGGCACTGGACCGACACCGCCCGTTCGGTGCCGGAGGCGCTGCGGGTGCTGCGGCCGGGTGGCGCGCTGGCGCTGTGGTGGAACGGCGACGCCCTGGACGTCGAGTGGATCGCCGAGGCCGCCGTCCGGATCGGCGGTTTCTTCGGCGTGGACCTCATCGCCCGGCAGCGGGACGGCAGCCGCCCGGAGCTGGCCGACCCGAGTGGCCGTCTCCGCTTCAGCCGCCGGGTGGTCCGCTGGAGCCGCCGCGTCACGCTCGACACCCATCTCGCCAACATCGGCAGCCACTCGGCGTTCCTCCTCACGCCCGCCGAGTGCAGGACCGCCTTCCTCGAAGAGGAGCGCGCCCACCTGCTGAAGGTCTTCCCGGACGGCATCGTCGAGGAGACCTACGACGTGCTCCTCCTCGTCGCCACCAAGCCCTGACCCAGGGCTGCCGCACAGACACGACAGCGGCGGTCGGGCGCGGACGGCATCCCAGCCGCCCTCCCGGCCGCCGCTTTCCCGTGCCACCGCCCGTGCTTTCCATGCCGTCGCCCTTGACGCCGAGGCCCGCCGGGCCAATTATTCATCGCATGATGAATTATGCCGTCCAGGCCGACGACCTCACCGTCGTCCGCGGCCCCCGCACCGTCCTGCACCACCTCCGCTTCACCGTCCCCCGCGGACAGATCACCGGCCTCCTCGGCCCCTCCGGCTGCGGCAAATCCACCCTCATGCGCTCCATCGTCGGCACCCAGGCCAAGGTCACCGGGACCCTGAACGTCCTCGGCCAGCCGGCCGGCCACCCCACCCTGCGCAGCCGCATCGGCTATGTCACCCAAGCCCCCTCCGTCTACGACGACCTGACCGTCCGCCAGAACCTCGAATACTTCGCCGCGATCCTCGACCCCGGCCGCACAGCCGCCGAACGCCGCCACGAAGCCGACCGGGCCCTCACCGACGTCGACCTCACCAGCCACGCCGACGCCCTCGCCGGCAACCTCTCCGGCGGCCAGCGCGGCCGGGTCTCCCTGGCCGTCGCCCTGCTCGGCACCCCCGAACTCCTCGTCCTGGACGAACCCACCGTCGGCCTCGACCCCGTCCTGCGCCGCGACCTGTGGACCCTCTTCCACGACATCGCCGCCACCCGCGGCGCCACCCTCCTCGTCTCCTCCCACGTCATGGACGAGGCCGAGCGCTGCCACCGCCTCCTCCTCATGCGCGAGGGCGAGATCCTCGCCGACGGCACCCCCGACGCCCTGCGGACCCGCACCGGCACCGACACCGTCGAGGCCGCGTTCCTCCACCTCGTCGACGAAGCCGCCGCCGCACACCGCACCCAGCAGACGACCCGCCCCCAGGAGACGACCCGATGACTACGACCGCCCCCGCCGCCCCCACCAGCGCGCTCAGCGCCTCACGCACCACCGCCACCGCCGCCCGGGTCCTGCGCCAGCTCCGGCACGACCCGCGCACCATCGCGCTGATGCTCCTCATCCCGTGCCTGATGCTGATCCTGCTGCGCTACGTCTTCGACGCCAGCCCCCGCACCTTCGACACCATCGGCGCCTCCCTGCTCGGCATCTTCCCGCTGATCACCATGTTCCTGGTCACCTCCATCGCCACCCTGCGCGAACGCACCTCCGGCACCCTCGAACGTCTCCTCGCCATGCCCCTCGGCAAGGCCGATCTCATCGCCGGCTACGCCCTCGCCTTCGGCGCCCTCGCCATCGTCCAGTCCGCCCTCGCCACCGGACTCGCCGTGTGGCTGCTCGGCCTCGACGTCACCGGCTCCCCCTGGCTGCTCCTCCTCGTCGCCCTCCTCGACGCCCTGCTCGGCACCGCCCTCGGTCTCTTCGTCTCGGCCTTCGCGGCCTCGGAATTCCAGGCGGTCCAGTTCATGCCCGCGGTGATCTTTCCCCAACTCCTCCTCTGCGGCCTGTTCACTCCCCGGTCCGACATGCACCCCGCTCTCACCGCCATCTCCGACGTCCTGCCGATGTCGTACGCCGTCGACGGCATGAACCAGGTCCTGCACCACAGCGACATGACGGCCACCTTCCTGAGGGACGTCCTGATCGTGGCGGGCTGCGCGGTACTGGTACTGGGACTGGGAGCGGCGACGCTGAGGCGACGGACGGCCTAGGCGTGCCGAGCCGCACCCACCCGCACACCGGCGTTCCACCTGCCGGACAAACCGACCGCGCCTCTCGAGCCCGGTGCCAGACTGAACCCCATGAGCCAGAAAGTCGCAGTCCTCGGCACCGGCAAGATCGGCGAAGCCCTGCTCAGCGGAATGATCCGGGCCGGCTGGGCCCCCGCCGACCTCTTGGTCACCGCCCGCCGCCCCGAACGCGCCGAAGAACTCCGCGACCGCTACGGAGTCACGCCGGTCAGCAACACCGAGGCCGCCAAGACCGCCGACACCCTCATCCTCACGGTCAAGCCGCAGGACATGGGCACCCTCCTGGACGAGCTGGCCCCGCACGTCCCCGCCGACCGCCTGGTCATCAGCGGCGCCGCCGGTATCCCCACCTCCTTCTTCGAGGAGCGCCTGGCCGCGGGCACCCCGGTCGTCCGCGTCATGACCAACACCCCGGCCCTCGTCGACGAGGCCATGTCGGTCATCTCCGCCGGCAGCCACGCCACCGAACAGCACCTCGCCCACGCCGAGGAGATCTTCGGTGGCGTCGGCAAGACCCTCCGCGTCCCCGAGACCCAGCAGGACGCCTGCACCGCCCTGTCCGGCTCCGGCCCCGCGTACTTCTTCTATCTGGTCGAGGCCATGACCGACGCCGGCATCCTGCTCGGCCTGCCCCGCGACAAGGCCCACGACCTCATCGTCCAGTCCGCCATCGGCGCCGCCGTGATGCTCCGCGACAGCGGCGAGCACCCCGTCAAGCTCCGCGAGAACGTCACTTCCCCGGCCGGCACGACGATCAACGCCATCCGCGAACTGGAGAACCACGGCGTACGAGCCGCCCTCATCGCCGCCCTCGAAGCCGCCCGCGACCGCAGCCGCGAACTCGCCTCCGGCAAGAAGGACTGACCCGGCGCCGGGGGCGACGGCTCACCGGCAGCCGCCCGCCCCCGCACGCCCGACCGGCACCCGCAGGCCAGACCGGACTAACGGCCGGCCGCGCTCATCTCCGTCTCGAACAGCGGCGGCAACAACCCGATCGCCCGGTAGGCCGCATCGACGGTCGGCCGGGCCATCGCCCTCGCCTTCTCCGCACCATCGCGCAGCACCCCCTCCACATACGCAGGATCCGCGCACAGCTCCCTGTGCCTGGCCTGCACGGGCCTGAGGACCTCCACCACGGCCTCCGCGGTGTCCTTCTTCAAGGCGCCGTACGACTCGTAAACGCCCGCCAGTGACTCAGGGTTCCCACTCGTGCACGCAGCGAGAATCTCCAGCAGATTCGCGACCCCCGGCCGCCCCTCCCGGTCGTACTCCACGTCCCGCCTGCTGTCGGTGACGGCCCGCATGACCTTCTTCCGCACGTCGTCCGGTTCGTCGAGCAGATAGACGACGCCCAGGCCCGAGTCGTCCGACTTCCCCATCTTCGACGCCGGGTTCTGCAGATTCATCACCCGCGCCGCGACCCCCGGACGCGTCGCCTTCGGCACCACGAACGTGTGCCCGTACCTCTGGTTGAACCGCACCGCCAGATCCCGCGCCAGCTCGACGTGCTGCACCTGGTCGTCCCCGACCGGCACCTCGTCCGCGCCGTACCCCAGGATGTCCGCCGCCATCAGCACCGGATACGTCAGCAGCGACAGCCGCACCGTCCCGCCACGCTCCCGCACCTTCGCGGTCTTCTCCTTGTACTGGATCATCCGCCGCATCTCACCGTCGGTCGCCACGCACTCCAGCAGGTACGACAGCCTCGTGTGCTCGTCGACATGGCTCTGCAGGAACACCGTGCACACCTCGGGATCGAGCCCGGCCGCCAGCATCAACGTCGCCGTCTGCCGACTGAGCCTGAGCAACCGCGCCGGGTCCTGGTCCACGGTCAGCGCGTGCAGATCCACGACGCAGAACAACGAGTCGGCCCGGTGCTGGTCCGTCTCCGCCCAGCGGCGCATGGCTCCCAGGTAGTTGCCCAGCGTCAGGTGCCCGGTCGGCTGAATCCCGCTGAAGACCCGCGTCATCTCCACTCCACCTCCTGATCGAGACCGCCGTTCCTGCGGCCGGCCCCCGGAGTCCTGGAGGAGATACGAGAACGGCCGCCGAAGCGGCGGCCGTTGGATGCATACGTGAGTACGGCCGCCGTCAGGCGGCCCACCAAAGCTGGGTACACGTACGCGTGGTCATGCCGGTCAGAGTACGCCTCCGGGGTGCTCCCGACACAAGAGTTGACACACCTCACCCCGGTCCGTAGTGTTCTCCGGGTTGTCCGACGTGAGCGCCGACCCCGGTCGGTCCCCGGACAGCCACTCCGCAAGTACCAGCACTCAATCGACGCCCCGGTGTCGGCTGTTTTCGCATGCGTATTTTCGGAATGAGGAATCCGCGTTCGAAAGGGCGCAGCCCCCGATTAGCTCGGGAGCACGGAATCCGCTAAAGTCTCACTCGTCGGAACGGCCCAACGGCCGGGAAGACAACCCCCCTGACTGGGAGTCAGACACCGAAAGGATCTGATAGAGTCGGAACCGCCGGAAAGGGAAA